>CAZDGK010000016.1:0-5572 GCA_964505035.1 uncultured Candidatus Saccharimonadales bacterium | reverse complement strand
CCAACCCCACGCTCTTCCTATCTGGTCCGACCGACACCGTGTGCGGCGCGACTACCCCGAGGTCAATTAGTATGAATCCGCCGCGCCCGCGCGCGGGGGGGGGGGGCCCCCCCCGCCCGCGGGTCATCTTCATGCTTGATGCTTGGCAGCGGCTGCTGGCCTACACGGCCCTCAGCCCCGTCGAGATCAACGGCTTCGGCCTCATCAAGCGGGTCGGCAATGACTTCCTGGTGTACCAGGTGGACATTCTCGACCAGGTCGTCACGCCCGTTTCAGCGGTCGTGAGCGTACCAGCCCTGGCCCAATACATGTTCGCGCTGCAATGCCGCGACCAGGAGTTGGACCTCAAACTGCAGTGGCACTCCCATGTCCATGGGGGCGTCTACTGCTCCGGGACGGATACCGGTACCATTGACCGGACCCCCGGCGACTGGATTATCAGTCTGGTCGTCAACAAGCTCGGCGAAGCCTTCTGCCGCCTGGATATCTTCAATCCAGTGCGTGTAGCAGTGCAGATTCCTGCTGAGAACCTGCTTGTGACTAGCCTCACCACCGAGGTGCTGGCCGAGTTGCAGGCAGAGGTCGGGAGGAAGCTCACCATTCCGGGCACCACCCGACGTTTCCGTGGCCCTACCAGGCCGCAACCAGTGGCGGTCGAAACCGACCTCCCCGGTGTCCTATTGGCCACCGCTGTTCCCATCAGTAAGGTGGTGACAATCGATGCAGCCACAGAGGGCTGACTGGCTCCGCCAGAGTGACATCATCAGCCCCAAGGATCTGCCCTGGACGGTCAATGTGATCGGCCTGGGCGGCATCGGGGGCATCGCGATGGAGGCACTCTGGGCGCTCGGCTTCCGCAGCTTCGTCCTCTGGGACGACGATGTGGTCGCGAGTCACAACCTGCCCAACCAGCTACCCTACCTGCCGTCCGACATCGGGCGGTACAAGGTGGACGTAGCCAAGGAGCGGCTGGTTGCCCGAGGAGTCGACCCGGACCAGATCACGGTCCGCGGCCGGTTCACGGAGTCCAGCACCCTTGACGGTATCGCCGTCAGTGGGGTAGACTCCATGGCGAGTCGCCAGACCATCTGGAATGTGGTCAGCGCCTTGCGTCCCCGCACTACGGTGCCGCTGTATCTGGACGGCCGCTTGGGTGGCGAGAAGTACCAGCTTTTCGTCGTCAGACTCACGCGGCCATCTGACCTTCAGCACTATGAGGGTTGGTTGTTCCCGAGCAGCAAGGCTTCACGCCTGCCGTGCACCGCCCAGTCCATTGCCAACACCACATTGGCGTTGGCCGCCGAGATCAACAACGTCATCACGCGTTGGGTCCGGCACGAGCCATTTCCATTGTCAGTGATGGTGGAAATGGATTCTTTCCAGCGCATCCTGGGACCCATGTCGGATTCCAGGTAAACTCTCACAAGGAGGAGAGATGAGCACTGGCACCCTGGAGGCCCCGGCCTCCACCGTGAAGGTCACCGCTTACGGTGGCCGGGACAGCGCCCACGTCGCCCGCGTCGACCGCATGACCCCCCGCGCCGCCTTCGCGACGGCCGGCTACAGCGTCCCCACTGACGCCCAGGTGGTCGTGAACGGTCGGCCCGGCCCCCGCCAAACCGAGATACCCCACCCCGCCGGGGGCCCGGTGACCCGGCACCCCCCCCCGCCCCGCGTGCGCCCCGGCCGGCTCCCGCGCCCCCCGGCCCGCCCTGGGGGGGGTCACGGGGCGGCCGCCCCACCTCGACACCGAGATCCCCACCGACGCGGTGGACCCGGTGACCGGGCACGCGGCCGTTCCGGCCGTCGCCCTCGTTCCCACGATCGAGAACGGCTGACCGGCGCTGCCGTAAGGCAGTAGTACCGTAGGCCTCAGGCCGTGGCCCGCTCCAATATTTGGGGCGGGCCATCTTTTTTATGGATATAGGTGTATGCTAAGCACATGAAGCGCCAGCGTGTCATTATTATCCTCACCGGCTTGGCCGCCGTGGCGGTCATCGCCGCTTTGGCGGTCTATGCAGCCAACAACCAGGCCGTCTTCGCGCCCTACACCACGCCTTCGCCGTCTGTGTCGTCGTCGGCTACTCCATCGGTCAGCCCGACGCCCGGCGCTACTGATTGGCTGACCGGCCCGTCGCAGCAGACGTTTGCGGGCTCAGTACCGCCAGTGCCGCCGCTCTCGGCCATCCGTCCCGGGCAGCACCCTGAAGGCAGCTATGACCGCATCTCCTTCGACTTCCACGGCGCCGCCGCCCCGGGCTATCAGATTGGCTATGTTAGCCAAGTGGTCCGTGACGGCTCTGGCGCCCCCGTGACGCTCACCGGCCCCTTCTACCTGCAGCTAGTGTTTTCGCCGGCCACCGCCCACACCGACGGCGGCGGGTCCACACTCAGCTCGCCGCCCACCAATCCTGTCGCCACTGGCTTTGCCGGCCTCACTGCCTATGTACTCAATGGTGACAATGAGGGCCAAGTTTCCATCGCACTTGGACTCGCCACCAAGACTGGTTATCAAATTCATACCCTCAAAGGGGCCGGCGACCTCTGGACCATCTACGTCGACGTCCCTCGCCCGTAGCGGTATCGGGGGCCGCCGTCATATCTGAAAACCACCTTTTTCATATCTGTTGGAGTGGTATAATAGACGTGAGGTCGGCCGGACTACCAACACCAAACCGAAAGGACCAGGGCATGACCGACGTACTCCCACAACCCCTGCGCGGCGAGCTGTATTTCACCATCCCACGATCGCAGCGCGACGCGTTCATCGCCGATATCGAGCAGACGGTCAGGGGCCATGGCGGCGAAATTGCCTTCTGGCATTGGCCGCCGAGCCCTGGTTCAGTCCCTAGTGGCCTCGAGTCTCGTCGCGGCCAACCTCGCTAGTCCCTGGGCGGATGCTTCTGCGTCCGCCCAAACCGATGGCCCGGTCTGATATCGCTTCTGGTATTATGAAAACCATGGATTTATCGCGCGTGGAGGATGTCCGCACCGCCCTCAAGCTTGCGGGTATCAAGCCAAACAAAAACCTCGGCCAGCACTTTCTTGTGGATGCCGATAGTCTTCACGTCGTCATGGAGGCGGCCGACCCAGCCCCGGCCGACACCGTGCTCGAAATCGGCCCCGGTTTGGGCGTCATGACCCGCCCGTTGCTGGCCGCCGTATCGCGCGTCGTTGCCGTGGAGACCGACCCCGTGCTGGCCGGCCTGCTTCGTCGCGACGCTCCAGCCAATCTCGAAGTCGTCGAGCAGGACATCCTGCGTTTCGATCTGCGCTCACTCCCGGCTGGTTACAAAGTCATTGCCAACATTCCGTACTATCTCACCAGCAAAATCTTCCGCCTGCTCATCGAGAGCCCCAACCCGCCTAGCCTCATGAGCCTGCTCATTCAGAAGGAAGTTGCCGAGCGCATTACCGCCGGGCCTGGCCAGCTCTCAGTTTTGGCTCTGTCTATCCAATATTATGGCCGGCCGGAGATCGTGCGGGTCGTCGAGCGGCACCTGTTTTGGCCTGCGCCAGATGTTGATTCGGCCGTGCTGCGCGTTACGCTCACCGGTCCGGCGTTTCCGGCGGACGCGAGCCGCCTCTTCCGCCTCATCAAGGCCGGCTTCGGCGAGAAGCGCAAGCAGCTCAAAAATGCGCTGGCCGGTGGCCTCAATACCAGCGTCGACCGCGCCGCCAGCCTGCTCGCCGCTGCCAGCCTGCCGCCGCATGCTCGCGCCCAGGAGCTGAGTCTGCCCGAATGGCAGCGCCTCTATCAGGCGGCCACCGCCGAGGAGCTTGTGTAATGCACCTCATCACGCGCCTGCTCAGTGGCCTGCTCGTCCTGGCGCTGGTCGTCGGCGCGGCGGCCTGGGTGCTTTCGGCCACCGTCTGGAATGCCAGCTACCTCATGCACAAAGCCGACGACACCCATCTGGCCGACGGCCTAGCCGCCGCTCTCCCGGAGGCACTCGCCAGCAACACCTCCACCTCCAGCGACACCAAATACATTCTGACCCAGGTTATCACTCCGAGCTTGGTGCGCGATCAGCTCGATACTATGCTGCCGGCCCTCATTACCTTCTTTGAGCGAGGCGGCCAGGCTCCTCGCCTCGATCTGCGCGAGATCGAGTCCCGCATCACTGCTGCTGGCTACGACGTGCCCGCCGAGCTCAAACCCGCCCTCGACACTCCGCAATCCGTCGGCACCACCGGCGCCGGGCCCGGCCTGCGCAGTGCCATCCAGCAGACCGGCCAGCTCAAATGGTGGGCTCCGCTGGCTGCCGTGGTGCTCGCCGGGCTGATCGTGCTCGTCGCCGGCCATCGTCGCTGGCTAGCCCTAGCCGAGGCCGCCTTCTTCGCCGGTTTGCTCACTCTGGCCGCCGCCGGCCTGGCCCAATTCCTGCCCGCCCTCGTCGACTCCATGCTTACTACTTCGCCAGCCAAAGCCCTGGCCGCGCCCGTGCGCGCCTTCGCGACGGCGGTGTCTGGGGATGTTTCGCGCGACTTCCTGTATGTCGCCGCCGGCCTGGGCGCTCTTGTGCTCGTCCTCGGAGCCCTGCATCTGTTCTTCCGCTTCTTCCATCACCCGGCCGCCGAAGCCAAGGCGGCTCACTGATGGCCGGCAACCTCCGTCTTGCCGGCTGCATTATCCCCGATGACCAGGGCCGTATCCTGCTGCTCCATCGTCACACGCCTAAGCGCACCCAGTGGGAGATCCCCGGTGGCAAGATTGACCCCGGTGAGTCCGCTGAAGCCACCGTCGTGCGCGAAATCAAGGAAGAGCTTGCCGTAGACGTCCGCATCGTCCGCCAGCTCGGAGAGCGTGACTTCCAGGAAGACGGCTATACCATGAGCTATATCTGGTATTTAGGCCACGTCACGGCTGGCACGCCGACCATCGCCGAGCCGCACACCTTTGACGACCTGCGGGTCTTTAGCCAGGCCGAGCTACTCGCCATCACAGACCAGCTCTCCGCCAATACCCAGAATTTCCTCGACGCCTGGTCGGGCGGTCAGCTTAGCCTACAAAAATAGCGGACAGTTCTGATGTAGAACTGTCCGCGGCAGGCGTTCAGTAGCGCTTGGTGTCGGCCACCTTGGCCTGGCGCACTAGCTCTGCCGTATCGGCGGGCCGGTACCAACCACCACCCATGCGCCGTGCCTCGGGTGTGCCTTCGCCCACCCGGATGTGCACACGCAAGGTGCTGTTGGACGGGTTGAAGTACCCCAGGTAGTGGTAGTCGTCAGCGTCGCGCCAACGCAGTTCCACCGACCAGACGCGCACGCTGCCAGTCTGGCCGAGTGTGGCCAGGTATTGGCGCGCCGCCTGCTGAGCCCGGGCGACTTCGTCGCCGGCGTTGGCCGCCTGAACGGCTCGAGCCGCTCGCTCGGCCATACGAGCATCCCGCTCATCCTCCCGAGCTTGTTGCGCGGCCGCCCGCTGAGCCCGGGCATCTGGCTGGGGCTTTCGTGCGGCAGCCCGGGCGTCGCGGCGGCGGTTCAGCTCGTCTCGCACCTCGTTGGCCACACGCTTGCGGGCCTCCACCTGACCGTAGATCTCTTGCCTGACTCCCGTCGATCGCTCGCG
>CAZDGK010000015.1:0-26422 GCA_964505035.1 uncultured Candidatus Saccharimonadales bacterium | reverse complement strand
GTCAGTCCGCGGATGATCTCAATCGCCCGCTCAGCTCCCTCGGCGTCGGTCGAAGCGATCATCACCAGGCCAGAGTCCTCGATGTCGATCTCCACTCCCGTCTCAGCAATAATCTTGTTGATAGTCTCACCACCCTTGCCGATCACCATGGCGATCTTCTCGGGGTTGATCATCAGCTTGCTGATGCGCGGCGCGAATGGACTCATCTCAGCCCGTGGCTTATCAAGCACGCCCATCATCTTGCCCATGATGTGCGCCCGGCCTTCGTGAGCCTGATGCAGCGCCTTGGCCATGATCTCCGGCGTAATGCCCTTCACCTTGATGTCCATCTGCAGCGCGGTGATGCCGTTCTCGGTCCCGGCCACCTTAAAGTCCATGTCGCCAGCAAAGTCCTCAGCGCCCTGGATATCGCTCAAAATAACGTACTTGCTGCCCTCACCCATCACCAAGCCCATGGCAATACCAGCCACCGGCGCCTTCAGCGGCACCCCAGCATCCATCAAGCTCAGCGTCGAGCCACAGACGCTCGCCATACTACTCGAGCCATTCTGCGAGAGCACCTCGCTCACGGTCCGGATGGTGTAGGGAAAATCCTCCACCGCCGGGATCACCGGCAGCAGCGCCCGCTCCGCCAGTGCCCCGTGGCCAATCTCGCGACGGCCAGGGCTACGCATCGGCTTCACCTCACCGCTCGAGTAACCCGGCGCGTTGTAGTGGTGCATGTAGCGCTTAGTGGTGTCCTCTTCCATCGTGTCGATCAGCTGGGCGTAGCTGGTGCTGGCCACCGTCGTCACGTTCAGCACCTGCGTGGTACCGCGCGTAAACAGCGCCGAGCCGTGCGTGCGCGGCAGCAGACCCACCTGCGCACTAATCGGCCGCACCTCGGTGGTCTTGCGACCATCCGGCCGCTCACCGTCCACCAAAATGGCCTTCCGGATATCCATGTCGATCACCTTAGTAAAGGCCGTCTCAATTTCGGCCGGCTCATAGTCTGGTCCAAACTGCGCCGTCACCTCCTCCTGGAGGTTCTTGATAGCCGCGTGCCGCTCATAGTGGTCCTGGTGCCGGATCGCCGGCCCCAGCTTGCCCTTCAGGAACTCATCAATCGCATGAGCCAGGTCTTCATCGGCCTTAAACAATTGGAATTCCTTGGGCTTCACACCCAGTGCCTTCACCATCTCTTCTTGCAGCTTGATCACGGGCTGAATGCTCTTGTGTGCCAGCTCGATCGCCGCCACCATTGTGTCCTCGTCCACTTCCATCGCGCCCGCTTCCACCATCATGATGGCGTCCTTGGTGCCAGCCACCGTCAGGTCGAGCGTGCTGCCAGCCATCTGCTCCTCGGTTGGGAACGCCACGAGCTTGCCATCCACACAGCCAATCCGCACGCCAGCTACCGGACCCTCAAACGGGGCGCCGCTCAGCATCAGTGCCGCACTCACCGCCGTCATGGCAATAATATTGGGTGCAAACTGCGGATCCATGCTCACCACCATCGCCACACCCTGCACGTCATTACGGTAACCCTTGGGGAACAGCGGACGGATCGGTCGGTCAATCAGCCGGGCGTTTAGCGTCGCCTTTTCGCTCGACTTGCCCTCGCGCTTGATAAACCGGCTGCCGCTAATCTTGCCGGCTGCATAGAACCTTTCCTCGTAATCAATCAGCAGTGGGAAGAAGTCCACGCCCTCACGGATGGTATTGGCCACTACGGCCGCCCCCATCACCACGGTGTCGCCATAGCGTACCGTCACGGCGCCGTCGGCCAAGAAGGCCATCTTGCCAGTCTCAATCGTCAGCTCACGGCCGCAGAACTCAGCGCTAAATTGCTGAGTCTTACCCCCAAACGGGTGGATAATCTGTTGGTCCATATAATCCTTTAGTTGGTGGCGCGTACGTGCCAGGGACAAGAGATTAAATCACTTTAATCCCAAAGCTCTAACACATACCTCACATACTCGCCACCTAGGTTGGTAAAACCTGGATGTGTGTTACGCATATTATAGCACATGATTGACCATCGCCAAACTCAACCTGCATGGCGGCAGAAGCCCCTCATATCGAGGCGCTTCCGGCTATTTATTAGTACCCACCTAAGCCTTCAACCAGGGTTGAAACCTTGGGTTGGCCCAGCCCCAGCGTGCGCTGGGACTGGGAGTTGCTCGAACCGGGGTCGGTGACAGACAGCTTGTCAGTCCATGACCTCCTCCTCGAATACTAGCAGGAAAAGCTGCTCCCGAATTGCCGCGCCGTATTGGCGGCCAGCTACGAGCTCCTCGAAGACCTCTCCCCGCGCCGGATTGTACCGCAGTCGCTTTCCCTTCAGGAATGCGCTATGGTGCAACCACTCAAGCAACGTCGGCACATCGAGCTGGTGCTCGACAGCCTCCGGTGCATCCAGCACGGCTCGGTTGAGCCGCACGGACAGGGCGCAGAGAAAAGCCCGAATGGACTCTTCGCTGAGTCTTTCAGTGCTCGTTGCGTCGGAAGCCATGACCAGGTCGGCCATGTGCGCCTTCTTTCTTGTTCTCGATGTTCGAATCGTCCCTGTTGGAGACGATGCCAACCATTCTAGCATAAGCGGCTAGAAAAGTCAATAAGCATAAGTATTAAGCGCCCAAACACCACTGAAGCCCCGTGGGTACGGGGCTCAGGGTGCAAAGTGGACCAATGTAAGTGACTTACCGGCGCAGGTCGAGCTTCTTCAGGACGTCCTGGTAGCGGTTCGGGTCGCGCTTGCTCAAGTAGTCAAGCAGGCTGCGGCGCTTGCCGACCATCTTCAAAAGACCGCGGCGTGAGTGCTCGTCCTTCTTGTGCTCTTGCAAGTGCTTGGTCAGGCTCTTGATCTGCTCGGTAAAGATCCCAATCTGAACCTCCGGCGAACCGGTGTCCTCTTTGTGGGTCTGCAACCCAGCAATGACTTTAGATTTAGTCTCAGGCTTTAACATAACGGATGAATCTTAGCACTTTTGCGCTTATCTGGCAAGTCCCCGAGCAAAGTTTCGGGCCGGCAGCATCAATTGCCACCGGCCCAGGCCGCCAGTCAGGCTGGTTCGGCCGACGGCCGCACCACCAACCGGCCGGCCACTTCTACGACCTTCTCCTTGGCCTTGCGATACCGGCGTCTCCACCGGTCGTCGGGCCCACGGAGCAGGATCCAGGTCCAGATCGCGGCACAGAAGCCGCTCATGACCTCCATCGCGGCGTTGTGTTGGAAAGCTGAGTACACGAAATGCACCCAGTAAATACCCACCCCAATCGGCAGCAGTTCATGAGCCAATCTGGCAAACATGCCGGCCGCCTGGGCGTAGACTCCCTTGAGAACGCCAAGAATGATCAGCACCTCATACACCAGGCCCACCGCGATCGTCGAGGTCACAACGGACCCTAGGATCGTGAAAATGTGGTAACCCAATCTGCCACCTCGCTGTCGTAGAAACCACACAGCGCATCCGCGCCATGCTGCCTCCATCTGTACACGGCCCCACCCGGCCCGTCAATGCCCGGCCCAAAATAAAAGAGGGCGCACCAGATCTGGTGCGCCCGTAGCGCTAGGCCGGCGACGGCAATGGGTTGAGCTTTGGCAGAGACGGAATCTTGACCGCCTTGAGCTTGGCCAGCAGGGCCTTGCTCTTCTCACCCAGCCACCGAAGGGCCTTCTTCGGATCCCGCTTCTTGCGCAGCCACCACCACAGCCCGTAGAACACCAGGGCAATAGCAGCCTGTGCGCCGAAGCGGCCGTCCCAGAAGATGATGTCAGACACGGCCTGGGCAATGCTCAGGTAGGCCATCCAGCCTACGAAGCGCACGATCCAGCGCCGCGAGTGGTGCGGCCTGGCAAACCCAGTTGCCATGAGCAAGCTCCACAGCGTGTTCATCACCAGCGGGAACACTAATCCAAATATCGTGATACCCAATCTAGCCCCCTCTGCTAGTCGGGCCAATGCACTGCGGCAGGTCGCCACAAGCCAGCTTACTATATCATGAAAAATATTCAGCGCAAGTGTTGCGCGACCATCGCGGCATCGGCTTCATCCAGCACCACCGCCTCGTCCAATGTATAATCTCCCACCTCAGTCCGCACCAAACCACTCAGGTACGCCCCCGTCCCCAGTAGTTGGCCGAGATCCTCAGCCAGAGTGCGAATGTATGTCCCACTCGACACCCGGCTGTCGAGCTCCAGCACCGGGTAGTCATAGCGCAGCAGCTGGTTCTCGTATACCGTCACTGTCCGCGACGGCATCACCACCGTCTCGCCCGCCCGGACTCGCTTGTATGCCTCGCGGCCGTTAATCTTGATCGCCGAATACGCCGGCGGCGTCTGCGTGATCTGGCCAGTCAGCTTCACGAGCGCCGCCGCCACTTCCTCAGCGTCCGGCACCCGCTCGCTCACCGGCGTCAGCTCGCCCTCCCGGTCGCCAGTCGAGCTCGTCCGACCCAACGTCACCTCACCCACATACCGCTTGTCCAATTTCGAGTAGCTCTGAGCCTGTTTGCAGGCTGTGCCAAACAGCATCAGCATCAAACCGCTGGCCATTGGGTCGAGCGTCCCGGCGTGACCAATCTTGCGCACACCAGTCTGCCGCCGTAACCGGCGAATGACGTCAAACGACGTCATTCCCAGAGGTTTATTTACGAGTAAGAGCCCGTCCATACTGGCAGTATAACCAATAGTTATACGCCGCTGTCAGCGTCCTGATCTGCCGGCTTCAATTGGTCAACTCGGCGGTCCAGCACCTCAGCTGCAGCCTCAAAGTCGGCCATTGGCAGCCGATGAGACGGCGCCTCGTAAGGAGTCGGCTCGTCCAGCTCTTCGGGAATACCCGCCTCAGCCACTGGCTCAGCCTCAATGTGGTCAGGCTCAATCACCGGCTCAAACCCGGGGTTGTGCGGGGCTGGCGCACCATCCACCATCGTCTCCACCACATCCGTCACCTCCACCGCCGGAACTTCCGCCTCAACCGGCGCCGCAGCTACAACCGGCGCTTCCACTCGCGCGCGATCACCAGATCGCTGATCACCAGATCGCTGCTCACCAGAGCGCTGCTCGCCACTGCGCTCACCGGACCGCTGCTCGCCAGAGCGCTCGCTGCGGCCATACAGGCCACGCACCACCGCCTGCTGCTTCGCCCCGGCCGCCATCATCTGAGCAGCTACCGTCAGGCTCTTGCTCGTCGTGTGGCTAGCGGTAAACCGGTCGGTTGAAGCCATCAGTCCAGCCAGCATTACCGTTGCGATCTCCGCGTCAATCATGCCAGTCTGCAGGCTCTCACTCAGCGCAATCAGGATCTCGCACAGGCTCGACGCCGTCGGCTCAATCAGATTAATGGCGCCATAGTTTTCATTTGTGCGGTGGAAGTCCACGTTCACGAGCGGAATGGTCTCGAACAGGCGCGAGTTGTCGGTGTATACCCGGTCAATCCGGCCCCGGTTAGGCACACCCAGCACAATGGCCAGATCATACTGGAAATTGCCGTAGTCAAACGTCACGTCACTGGGCGCGAACCCGCCCCGCGCCGGCGTAATGTAGATATTGAGCTTGCCGTCTTCTACCTCATACCGCAACTTGTCGACCTCAGCCTTCGTCACGTTCACCTTCAGCACAAAGTCGCGCATACCGCTCAAGCCTTTGTCCAGCACCGACGCGTCCAGGAATTGCGCGCCCTGCGGCAACGGATCACTAATAATTGCACTGACCTTCTTGCCAAACTTCCGCAGAATGGCCGCCATAGCCAATACCGCCGCCGTTTGGTCGACAGTCGGATGCTGGGCACTCGTAATTAAGATCGTCTCCGCTTGGCGGATCGCTTCAGAGGTTTGTTGCTTGGGGGTTAATTCCATGTGTCTTGGGCTCTCTGGTTTAAACAATGTACTAAGGTATCACACATTGGCCGTATCTGTCAATAGTAGTGCTTATGGTTATCTAGTCACCCAAAAGTCACTATGGTATAACAATAGCTACTCCATCCCAAAACGAAGGGGGTACACCTTGCAGGATCTCTTCCCAAGGTCACAACCTCAATGGTACGAGACCAAGGGGACGAGTTTTTGGGTCATCCCAACGGACAGGTTCACTGGCTACCTCATCCACCCAGCCGTGAACCGGACCTTCACAGTCCCGGTCGTCACGGCCACAGACGCCGACAACCCGGCTGCCACTGGGCACCAGGTGCGGCTCTTCATCCTCGGCGTTGAGTTCATGCCGTTTCAACGTCGCTGGGAGCTAAATGGCGTCGCCGCCGTGAGCGACACGGAATTTCGGTTCTTCCGCCTGGAAGTCCCGATCCATCAATCTGGACTGTGCATCCAGTTCGGATCGCAACCCATCTGATGAGTTGGAGTACCGGGGCGTCTGGAACCCAACCAGACGCCCCACCCCTTTACACTCGCATTGTTATCCGTTATACTCCCCTGGTATTTGTAGGAACCCGCATGCCAATCATTAAGTCCGCCATGAAGCGCGCCAAGCAGGCGCTCGTCCGCCGCAGCCACAACCTGCAGGTTAAGCGCGCCGTCAAGCAAGACTCTCAGGCCGTGCACGCCGCTCTGGCTGCCGGCAACGCCGCCGATATCCAGACCGCCCTGGCCGCCGCCTACTCGGAAATCGACCGGGCCGTCAAGAAGGGCGCCTTGCACAAAAACACGGCCGCTCGCCGCAAGAGCCAGCTAGCCCACGTGGTCGCCAAGGCCGCCGGCACCGAGCCTGTTGCCGCTGAAACCAAGACCACCAAGGGCGCCGGCAAGTCGGCTACCAAGACCGTCACCAAGAAGGCCGCCACCAAGCCCACGGCCAAAACTGCCGGCAAGGCCGCTGCCAAACCCACCCCCAAGGCTGCAGTCAAAAAAGCGCCGGCCAAGGCCAAAAAGGCCAGCGACACCAAGGAGTAATTACCATACCAAAAGAGGCCCACATCCGGGCCTCTTTTGGTATGATCACGCTATGACTCACACCGACACCGACCGGCTACGCCAAGACCTCAGCTTCCAAGCCACCCTTCACGGCCAGCCGCTCTCCTTTCATACCACCTGGGGCCTTTTCAGCCCCAAGGCCATCGACGAAGGCACTCAGCTACTCGCCGACCTCTTCGACGTAGCCCCCACCGCCGACTGCCTCGATCTGGGCTGCGGCTATGGCCCGCTCGGCCTCACACTGGCCAAACTCAGCCCTCACGGCACCGTGCACCTCATCGACAAAGACTTCGTGGCCGTCCAATACGCCGCCACCAACGCCCAGCTCAACGACCTCACCAATACTACCGCCTACCTCTCCAATGGCTTCGACCAGGTCCCGCCCGAGGCTCGCTTCGACGTCATCGCCAGCAACATCCCTGCCAAAATCGGCGGCGAGCAGCTCAGCCTCTTCCTGGCCGACGCCCACGCTCGCCTCAAGCCCGGCGGCCAGCTCTACATCGTCACCATTTCCGGCCTCAAAGATTACATGAAGCGCCACCTCACCGACCAGTTCGGCAATTACGACAAGCTGCGCCAGAGTCGCACCTACACGGCCGCACTAGCGATCCGCCGCTAACTACGCTATCCTATCGGCATTCCACCCATCCAAGGAGGATGTATGTCCGAAATCGCGGTCATTGACCCAGCCGGCTACGACGAGCAGCTGCTACCCTCGCTCGGACGCATCGTCCATAGCGAGACGCGGCAGCAAGGCTTTCTCGTGGTCCGCCAGGTCAATCCGCCTTCCCGCGAGCCTGGCCGCCCCACCGACCCTCAGCTGCATGCCGGCTTCGTCCAGCATCACCAGACCGGTCAGGACTATTACCTGAACCGGCTCGTCTACTGGGTGTCGCTCGAGCAGCTTGGCGTCTGGTACACAGCCCTGTACCGGCCTGCCGATGGCCTGAGCCCGCACCGGTTCCGGCCACTCCATACGCCAGACCACAAAGGCTGGCTCGACCGCCGCGCCAATGGCCTGCTGCCATTTCGTCGCGCATAGTCCCCCGAGGCCCCGTCATCATCCGACGGGGCCTCTCCCAGTCACCCAACCTGCTACTATGGTCTCATGAGCAAACACCAGATTGACCCCCACCGTGCCGAACTCCAGGACCTCCTATCCGAGCTCCAGGACCGGGCAGCCCTCCTACGAGACTACGCCAGCACACCCGGCAACACCTGGCTAGCCAAGGGCGAGCTCCAACGCATCACCCAGCTAGTCAGTGACCTGGAAGCCACCCTCGAAGCCATCGCCCAAAACGACGCCGAGAACGGCTTTTAGGCCGCCTCCAAGCCTCCGGAAGTCACCTGATAGATCAGCCGCTCGACTGCCGCTTCCGGCTTGAGTCGGCCTGATTTAATATCCAGTTCGCAATCCGCCGCCGCCCGGTACGCCGCCCGCAGCACACTCTCGTCGTGCCGTCGCTGAGCTGCCATCATCTTGCCGGCCACATACGGCGACATTCCGGCCTCCTTCGCCAGTTCCGCCTGTGTCAGCTGTGGCGCCACCTTGGCCAGCAATAGGTTACGCAGCTGCCACTGCACCATCGTCAGCAGGTACAGCTCGTTTTCCTGCGCCGCCAACAACCTTCGGTACGCCCCCAAGGCCGCATCAGTCCGGCCAGCCGTCATTGCCTCCACTAGCTCAAACACGCTCTGGTCCACGCTTGGCGTCACCAGCCGCCGCACCGTCTCAACCGTCACCGTCTCGTCATAGTTCACCAGCTTATTCAGCTCCTGCGACAGTCGCCACTGATCCTCGCCGGCCAGCGCCAGTAGCTCCTGCAGCGCCTCGCGGTCTGCCTGCCCACCCAGCTGCTTCACCAAGTCATGGCACCACCCCAGAAGCCGGGCCGGCGCCAGCGGCTCAAACTTCACCACCTTATCCGCCCCATTCAGCGCCTTAAACGCGGCCGTACGCTGATCCACTTCCGTCTCAATAAACACCGCCACCGTCGTGCTCGACACACTCTTCAGGAGCTCAGTCAAGCCGCCGCCAGCCGTCCGGTTACCCGCCAATCCCTCGATCAGCACCAGCCGACTGCTGGCCAAAAACGGCGTTGCCTGCAGCATCCCCGACAATTCCCGTAGCTTCACACCCGAGCCATCAATCCGCTCCAGGCCATAGTCAGACCCGGCCTTAGCTCGGTACGCCTCCACCATTTGGCCCACCTGCTGCCTCAGCGCATATGTATTTGGCCCGTAGAAAAAGATGGTCATATCAGATAGTGTACCAAAGCCAGCTATCGAGCAGGATCGCTTTTTCAGAAGTTTACACACTGCTGCGCTTCCGCCGCACCCTTACACTCCACCATATAAGCAATGGAGGCCCAGATCATGCAAAAGCGAACCAAAATCACTCTCACACCCGAGCAACTAACCGGAGCCCAATGGGTCAAAAGCTGGTCGTCCGGCCCCTGGACCGACAACTGCGTCGAAGTCGCCCGCGTCGCCGACGTGGTAGCCGTGCGCGACTCCAAGGACCCAGCCGGCCCAGTGCTCGCCTTCACGCAGCCTGAATGGGACGCGTTCGTCGCCGGCGCCAAGACCGGTCAGTTCGACAGCTAGCCCGGCTAGCCCATACCGAAAGCCGGTCGAGAGGCCGGCTTTTGGTATATAATCATCTCGCCTACCGGTTCTATTTCCTTAGGAGTGCCGTGGAAAACGTTGATCTATCCGGCGCCGTCTGGGTCCGTAGCAGTTTCACCGCTGCCGACGCCCCCGAAGCGGTCGAGGTCGCCCGCGTCGGCTCGCTCGTCGCCATTCGCAACCCGGCCCAGCCCGACCAGCCACCATTGGTAGTCTCGGCTGACCGCTGGCAGAGCTACATCGACGAGGTCAAGCTGACCGCCGCCGTCGAGTGGCGACGCAGTGCGCACCACCCCAATGACGTCGTCGAGATCGCCGAAATCGGCGAGGACATCATCCTGATGCGGCGCATCGACCAGCCTCATCGCGTCCTTCGCTTCACCCGGCGCGAATGGCAGGTCTTCGAGCACTCAGCCCGGCTCGAGCGCGACTTCCGCCTCGACGACTGAACCCAAGCCAGGTACGGACATTCCGTATCTGGCTTATTTTTATAGCTTCTGACACTTTGGACAAATATGCGTGCCACGACCAGCCACCCGAATCTTCTCGATCAACGTATCCGGGTGTACCGGGCACGGCTGCCCCGTCCGCTTAAACACCCGCGCATGCTGCAGATAATCCCCCCGGCCGCCCAGCGAGTTCACGTAATGAGCAAAGCTTGTGCCACCGTGCTCAATCCCGGCCGCCATAATCTCCCGCACCGCCGCCTGCAGTCGCCGCACCTCCGCTGCCGTCAGCGAGCCAGCCCGCCGCGCCGGATGCAGCTTGGCCAAATGCAGCGACTCATCAGCATAAATGTTACCCACACCAGCTACCACGCTCTGGTCCAGAATCACCGCCTTCACCGGCGCACCCTTGTGCCGTGCCAGCTGACCCGCCAGATACTCAGCGCTAAAGGCCTCATCCGTCACCTCCGGCCCCAGCCGGCCCACCAGCGCATCGGCCTCCACCTCACTCGTCGGCACCAGCTTGATCCAACCAAACTTGCGCTGGTCATTGAAATACAGCCGGTCACCACCCGCCAGCTGCATGACAACCCGCGTCGACCGGTCCGGCAGCTCAGCTCGCATACTCTCGCTGGGGTGCCCACCCGCGTACCGCTCACCGTCGGCCTTCACCAGCACCATCTGGCCGGTCATCTTCAAATGAAACATCAATGCATGGCCACTATCGAGCTCCACCACCAGGACTTTGCCACGGCGGCCCACATGCCGCACCGCCGCACCCACCACCAGGCGCGCTACATCCTCGGCCGGGGCCGGAAAGCATTTGGGCCACAGCACCTCGACACCGGCAACCCGCTGGCCCACCAGCCCAACCTCTAGCCCACGTCTAATTGTCTCTACCTCTGGCCCTTCTGGCATGCGCTAAGTGTAAATGATATCCTGACCCCAGTCATCCGTTCACCAGCCCCAAGGAGCCGAACGATGAGTACCTTACCAAACCTGAACACGCTTCAAGCCAGGCACCATCGCACCCACCGCCACTTCGAGCAGCTTCACCAGGTGGTAATCTCCCGGATCACGGGATTCATCGGCGTCCTCCTGGTGGCAACCAGTGTGGCCCTTGATGCCGCCGGACTCAACCTAGCCGCCACTATCACCCTCTGCTCTGCCATCGGCGGCTTGGTCGTCCTAACCGCCGGGTGGTTCTGGTTCCGCTGGCGGGCCCAGAAGGCTAGGAGCCAATTCCTGGCCTTCCTCGCCCTAAACGACTATCTGGGTCCACCCAATCCGGCCTAGCGCCGCTTCAGGGCAGAGCCCTTCCGCCCGCGACCATCATAGTCGCGGGCGTCCCCTTGCCTGCGCCAATATGCTGCTATAATGCAAACAAGGAACAATTCGTGGCCAGTCACAGATCGATCCCGCTCCATCGTTTCGCCATCGTTGCCAGTTCTGGCATGGTGGCGTTTCTTGCCCTTTGGCAAGGCATATTCTCCATGATGCACTACCGGCCATGCGCCATCCAGAACCCCAATTACATCCTGGCCCCCAACCCCAACGCCGCCATCACCGAGTTTGGCATCGCCATTCTTGGCCTGTTTATGCTCTATCTCGGCACCAAGCGCCTGCGTACCGGCTACAATCTCGGCCTCGGCAGCTATTACGTCGCCACCACCAGTCTACTCCTCGGCCAAGGTATCCTGGCCTACATCTTCCTGCGCCTCTCCACCTGTGCCGGCTAGGTTGAATAGTTAATACATTTATGATATAACAATCAAGTGGCCGGCCGGCCACACCCGTCTATCCAAACCCAGGGAGGTTTTGGATGTCCAACGACGATATCAGTCCCGAAGAGGTCGAACGGCTCAAGCAGAGAGTGGCCAAAACCGTGGCTCGCGCCCTGCTGCGGGACAACCGCAAGCATCGGCACAGCCGGTGGTGGCGCAACGCCGCCTTCCTCTGCGCCGGCTTCCTGCTCACCTTCTACCTCAGGCAGATCATCGCCTGGCAGACCAATCTGATCCTGCTGGCCATCGACGTAGCGGTCGCCGCCGTCGGCGCCTTCAGCTATTGGCGCAGCCGCCAGCTGGCCCAGCAGGCCATCGCCGAAACCACCGCCCAGGCCCGAGCGAAGCTCGACACCGAGCCCTTCGACGCCTAATCCCACCGGACCCCCTCATCATGGGGGTCCGTCTCCGTTTTTATCGCTTACCTAAACCGTCACGTACTCGCCGGTCTCGCCATCTACCTGGTAATCGCCGCGGCGAATTTCCTGCCAGACACCGTGCAGCCGCCCCACCAACGCCTCCATCTGCTCGCCACTGAGCCAAACCTCGCTCGATTGCCCAGTCGACAAGTTGGCCGTCTCATGCCGCACCCGCCAGCCGCCATCTTCGCCCCGAATGCCTATGGTGTAGCGCTCACTCAAGCTTTCGTGGTTTGGCGTCTCCGAATCAACCATCACCATCCCAGTCCCCTCCAGCTTCCCCACCTCATACGACACAAATGAATACTTAGCCCGTCTCTCCTGGCCAGGCTCATCCACCCAGACGGCCTTGGTTCGCTCACCCACCGTCTCAGCTGGCCCACCTTCGTCCGGCTGGCCCGGCGTCGTCAACGCACTGGTCTGATCCTTGGCCCGCAGCTCTTTCACAATCACCTGCACCTGAGCATCCAGGTCTTCAAAGGCCTTGTTCTCGCGTGTCGTCGCATCCGCTTGCTCATTTACCAGTTGCTGTAGCGCGTCATCCCAGTTTTCCGATGGCACCGCTGTGCCGTGCCCCATCTGCTCTGCTGGCATATCACAACTCTCCCCAATTAGTACCCACCGAGGTATCCACTACTAGCGGTACGCCGATATCGATTACGCTTTCCATTGTCTCACACAGCATCTCGGCTACCGCCGCACCCTGCGCCTCCGGGCACTCCACAATCAGCTCGTCATGGATTTGCAGCAGTAGCTTCGCATCACCATACTCGCCACTCGCCAGCTTCTCGGTCACCGCGATCATTGCCAGCTTGTAGATATCCGCGGCCGTCCCCTGGATCGGAATGTTAAGCGCCACTCGCTCCGCCGCCTGACGGTGCATAAAGTTGGCCGACCGCACCTCCGGAGTCGCCCGCCGGCGGTTAAACCAGGTCGCCACATACCCCTCGTCATACGCCTGCTTCTTCAGGCCGTCCAGATAGGCGCGTAGTTGCGGCCGGATCTCGAAATACCGATCAATAAACCCCTGCGCCTGCTTGATATCCATTCCTGTACCCACGCTCAAGCCGTGCGCGCTAATGCCATACAGCACACCAAAGTTCACCGTCTTGGCCGCCGCCCGCTGATCCTTGGTCACCGCCGCCGGGTCCACACCATACAGCTCAGCCGCTGTCGCTATGTGCAAGTCCTCACCATCCCGAAATGTCTGGGTCATCGCCGTGTCGCCACTCAGCGCCGCCGCCGCCCGCAGCTCAATCTGCGAATAGTCGGCCGCCACCAGCACCCGCCCCTTTGGCGCCACAAACGCCGTTCGGATCTCCCGCCCCGCCTCCGTCCGCACTGGGATATTCTGCAGGTTTGGGTTATTTGAGCTCAGGCGTCCACTCGGCACAATCGTCTGGCTAAAGTTCGTGTGCACCCGTCCGTCTGCAGCCACCTGCGCTGGCAAGGCCTCCACATACGTGCTCATCAGCTTGGTTAGCTCCCGGTACTGCATCAGGAGCGGAACTACAGGGTGGGCATCGCGCAGCTTCTCCAGCTCCGTCGCCGCCGTACTCAAGCCAGTCTTCCCCTTCTTCACCCCCGCTTGGCTTAACCCCAGCCGCCCGTACAATATCTGTCCCAGCTGCGCCGGCGATTCCAGGTTAAACTCCTCGCCAGCATATTTATAAATCTGCTCCTTCAGCTCAGCGATCTGCGCATTCAGTTTCTGGCCGTACTTAGCCAAAAACGCCGTATCCAGCTCAATCCCCGCCAGCTCCATTTCAGCCAGCACCGTCACGGTCGGCCACTCCACCTCATCCGCTAGCCGCTCCACAGTCCAGCCGTACTCGTTTACCGGCGTCGCCTCGGCCAGTCGCGGTCGCAGCCGCTCATACAGCCGCCAGGCCATGTCGGCATCCTCAGCCGCATACGTCGTCGCCGGCTCAATCTCCGTCGCCGCAAACGTTATCTGATTGCGTCCCGTTCCGATCAGCTCAGCAATCGGGATCATCTCCACGCCCAGCTCCGAATACGCCAAATCATCCAGCGACGGCCCCCGACCCGCCGAGTTCAGCAAAAACGCCGCGATCATCGTGTCAAACACGATCCCCTGCATCCGCACACCGTGTTTGGCCATTACCTCGTAGTCAAACTTCAGGTTGTGCCCCGTCTTACCAATCGCCGGGTTCTCAAACACCGGCCGCAGCACCTCCAGCGCCTCATCCCGGGCCAGCTGTGAGCCCTGCACGTGTCCCACCGGAATGTAATACGCCTCCCCCGTCTTGAAGCACACGCTCATCCCCACCAGGTCCGCCACCAGCGTATCTACCCCCGTCGTCTCGGTATCAAACGCGAAGCACTTCACTGCCGCCAGCTCCTTGGCCAGCCTCTGCAGCTCGGCCATATCCTGTACCGCCTTGTATGTCACAGTACCCAAATGCGACCGCTCAGGCTTAGCCCGGCCTTCGCCCGGCCCAAACAGCGTTAGCTCGCCCTCATCATTACTCGCCTTCGCCCCCGCGCCGCTACCTGGCCCAGCCGGCAGCCGGCTCAGCAATGTATGCTTAAAGTCCAGCCGCCGGAACAGCTCGTCCAGCTTATCGCGGTCATACTGGCCCACCCGCGCCTTGTCCAAGTCCAGTTCCAGATCCATGTCGCAGACGATCTCGCTAAGTTTGCGGCTCAGATAGGCCATTTCCTTGCTAGACCGCAGTTTCTCTCCCACACTTCCCGTGATCTCATCGGCATGCTCATAAATCCCATCCAGCGTGCCGTACTCCGCCAGCAGCTTGATAGCCCCCTTCTCGCCAATGCCCTTCACGCCCGGAATGTTATCGCTCGTGTCTCCCACCAGCGCCTTGTAGTCAATAAACTGCTCCGGCGTCAGCCCATACCGTTCCTGCATCTTAGCTAGGTCATAGCGCGTCGGCTCCGTCCCTCGCGGGTTAAACAAATCCACCACCGTCGCCTTATCAATCAGCTGCAGCTGGTCCCGGTCACCCGTCGCGATCACAATCCCCACGTCACCCCGCGCCTCGGCCTTACGCGCCAGCGTACCAATGATGTCATCGGCCTCATACCCAGCCACCTCAATCCACGGCAAACCCAGCGCCTCCACCAGCGCCTTCGTATCCGGCTTCTGCACAAACAAATCCTCAGGCGGCGCCGCGCGATGAGCCTTGTATTCCGGATATAGTTCCTTGCGAAATACCGTCTCATCACCCTTGTCCCAAGCCACAATCACGTAGTCCGGCTTCAGCGACTCCAGTACCTTCAGCAGGATCGTGATAAACCCATACGTCGCGTTCGTCGGCTCGCCCGCCCGGTTGCTCAAATGCGGGATCGCGTGGTAGCCCCGGTGAAACACCGCCGACCCGTCCACCAATACCAGTAATGGCTTCTTTTCCATATCCAGTATTGTATCTCAATCCTGAACAGCGCCCTAGCCTAGCTGGGCAATATCAAAAAGCGAGGCCCCGGTACTGTACCGGGACCTCCACGTGTTACGGGCTGACCCGCAACACTTCAGCCGCCTGAGCCCAGGTGTCCACCATGAACACCCCCGGCAGGTCATCAATGAAGTTCGTGACCTCGCTCGGATCGGACCGAAACAGCACTCGGCAACGCGCGACCCCCTTGAGATACTTCAGCACCTCCAGTTTGTCGTCGACGAAGTGGCTAATGCCCACCAAGCTCGCCACCACTGCCTTCTGGATACGGTCATCGGTGTAAATCACGCGTTGCGGCACGATGCCCGTCAATCCGTAGAAGTTGTGGTGTTTCAGCCAGCGATTAGTGCGCTCACGGGTCGCCGGCCGGGCCTTGGAAATGAGATAGGTCTGGTCAAACGCCAGGTTTAGCTGGGCAATCATGCGGATCGCCCCAGCTATCGCCGGCGTCTCCAGAAACCCCTCATCATCCAGATCCGTGTCGTCGCCACTGCTCACTCCGGCCGAACCGTCAATGATCACGCCACCGATATCCACGCCCAATATTCGTTTGGGCCGTGGTTCAACCATGCTATTCACCCCTCTCGATTGGCTAGGTGTAGCGCCGGTCTACGGTACCACTTATGCGGCTAACGCGCCAGTCTCACTACCCCAAATCTTGACAATTACAGAGATAAGTGCTATTATTATAAGGTCAGCTGTCGACCTCGAAGGGAGCCCATTATGGCTGAGGCAACTGCGAAACTGTTTGACTACCGAAAGCCCGTTGCGGATCAGGTGGAGCCGGCAAAGCTGGCTGAATTGAGTGCTCTGGCGGACGCCGTCGTCGCCGCGCGCGCTGCGCGCGATGACGATGCGACCAACGCCGCCAAGCTGGCACTCATGGAGGCTTGCAAGCCGCTCTACCGCAAGAACCACAACGATCTGGAGACTAGTCTGCTCAGGGACGCCCGAGCCCGCGCTGCGGCCTGACTCTGACAACCCCGCCGGCGGTAACCATCCCGCCGGCCTTCCTTTTGCCTTTATTTAGCTGACCCTAGCCACATCTCGCGCTCGCGCGCCAATATCAATCGGGTACACCCCGTCAAAGCACGAGGTGTTGAGCTTGCTCTTGGGCCACCCCGTCGCCCGCACTGTCGCGTCCAGGCTCAAGAAGCCCAGGCTATCCGCCCCAATAAACTGCCGCACCTCTTCCACGCTCAGCCGCGCCCCAATCAGCTCCTGCTGGTCGGGCGTATTAATACCATAAAAGTCCGGGTACATCGCCGGTGGCGAGCTTATCAGCACATGCACACTGCGCGCCCCCGCCCCGTGCAGCATCCGCACAATCTGCACCATGCTGGTACCCCGAATAATCGAGTCATCCACCACCGCCACATCCTTGCCCATAATCACCTCCGGCACCGGATTGAGCTTGGTCTGCACGTCCCGCTCGCGCATCTCCTGCGTCGGCCGGATAAACGTCCGGTGGATATAGCGGTTCTTCACAAAGCCGTGGTCAAACCGCACCCCGCTGGCCTCGGCGTATCCCAATGCCGCCGGGATAGCGCTATCCGGCACCGGAATCACCACATCCACCTGCCGCGGATGCTCCGCCGCCAGCTCCCGGCCCAGATTGCGCCGCACCTCATTAACCTTGCGCCCCATCAGCAAGCTGTCCGGCCGGGCAAAGTACACGTACTCAAACAAATCCAGCCGCGTCCGCGCCTTTACCACTTGCCGGCTGCTCACACCCTCAGCACTTATGCTCACCAGCTCGCCGGGCTTCACATCGCGCAAAAACGCCGCGCCAATCGTATCGAATGCGCAGCTCTCCGACGCAATCGCGAACCCGTCATCCAGACCGCCCAGGCATAGCGGCCGGATGCCGCACTCATCGCGAAAACCCACCAGCGTCCCCGCATCCATCGCCACACACGAAAACGCTCCCGTAAACAGCGGCCAAGCCGCCTCCACCGCGTCTGCCAAACCCTTGCCCTGCCGCACATGCCAGGCAATCGCCGCGCCCATCATCTGCGAGTCATTCAGACCAATCCGGCCAACGCCATGCTCGTCCAGGAACCGCTCAATCGCCGTCGTATCTGGCAAGTTGCCATTGTGCGCAAAGGCGATGCCCGCCTCGTGGTCCACCGTTGGCTGCAGATGCGCTCCATCCTTACCACCCGACGTCGCATACCGGTTGTGCCCAATCGCCAAGCCAGACTTCAGCCCGTCCAGATCTTGCTGGTCGTACACATGCGCCACCAGTCCCTCACCGGCATGGCGCTTGATCTTGCCCTCCACCACGCTCGCAATCCCTGAGCTCTCCTGCCCCCGGTGTTGTAATGCATACAACCCATAATACGTCGCCCGAGCTGCGTACCGCTTAGCGGTCATAACTCCAAAAACTCCGCATTTCTCGGTCAGTCCCGGCAAGGCTGCTCTCCCTCTGTCAGCAACTCACAAAGTGTTACTTCTTATCCTATGCCCGTGCCGCTGATCGCACAATGCCAAAGTTGTCAGACTACAGCGCCGCCCCCACCAGCGAGCCAATCCAAGCCGTCACTGCCATGGCCGCACCGCCGCCTATCAGCACCCGCAGCGCCGCAAATCGCTTGCCACCGCCGCCAATGTACGCGCCAGCCGCCCCAGACAGCGCCAGCGCCAGCAGCGACGCGCCCACGATTGCCGCCGCCGCCATCACACCATGCGCCACCAAGGCCGCCGCGATCGGCACCGCTGCGCCCACCGCGAAGCTCACTGCCGAGCTCACGCTCGCCAGTATCGGATTCGACAGCGACTTGTGATCAATCCCCAGCTCGTCCTGCGCGTGTGCCGCCAGAGCATCGTGCTCATGCAGCTGCCGCGCCACCTGGGCCGCCAGCTCCGGCTTCAAGCCCTTGCGCTCGTATATCTGCGCCAGTTCCTTTTCCTCATCCTCCGCGAAGTTTTTCAGCTCCCACGCCTCGAGCTCCAGGTCCGCCTTTTCCGAATCCCGCTGTGAGCTCACCGACACATACTCGCCGATAGCCATGCTGGCCGCTCCCGCCACCAGCCCAGCAATACCAGCCGTCAGTATTACAGCCCCCGACGCCTGCGCCGCCGCCACACCCAGCATTAGGCTCGACGTCGACACGATCCCGTCATTCACGCCCAACACCGCCGCCCGCAGCCACGGCGACCGCGACGACTTATGGTCCTCGCGCTTATACTCCTTGTCCGCCAAAGCCCCATTCCTCTCTAAACCCCCTCATCATACCAGACCCGCCCTCAAGCCTATGTCATACTAGAACCATGAAACCGTTTGCCGGCTTAACCACAACCAATACCGCTCTGCTCGTCATCGACGTCATCAATTCGTGCGCCCACGAGCAATCAGAGATCCCCGAGTGGGGCATCCATTTTAGCAAAGTCCGCCAGATGGTCCCCCGCCTGGAGACCTTCATCGCGCAGTTTCGCCAGACCTTCCAGGGGCCGGTGATCTTTGGCCGCACCCTCCCGTGGCAAAAGGAGTATCTGGCCCACAACATCAATGAGCTCTACGAAGACCACCGGGCCTACTATTACACTCCAGACCGCACTGGCTTTGCCGAGGAGTTCTACCGCGTCCAGCCCGAGCCCGGCGACATCGTCACCGCCAAAGCCACCAATGACACCCTCACCGATCCAAAGCTACTCGCCACCCTCGAGAAGCGCGGTATCCGCTATCTCGTCGTCACTGGCGTCTTTACCGACGGCTGCATTCTCGCCACCGTCATTGGTGGCTTCACCAGGGGCTATAACATGCTTGTGCTAAGCGACCTAGTCGAGACCACCGACTTACCCCAGCGCCAGCGCATCCAGAAAGACTTGCTCACTTACACCTTTCCCGTGATGTTCGCCCGCGTGCTCAGCTCCAGTAACCTCCTCAAGCATTACAAAAAATAGCTGGCTCCTCGTATGCCGAGGAACCAGCCTTTAATCCAGATCACCCTCTGGCTCGGCTTCTGGCTCCTTTGCAGGATTCGCCAGTTCGGCCAGCCACGGGTGGTCTCGCAGGTTGTAGAGATGCGGATGGGTCGCCACCGTAATTGCCGGACGCCGATTGCGCTCCGGCTCACGAAGATGCGTCCCGTGCCATTGCCATAGCGGCTCTTCGGCCACAAAATCGGCCAGCTTTTCCATGCGCCTGTAATCGCGCAGCTTACCCATGGTACTGCCTTCAATCTGGCGTACTCGCTCGCGGCTGATTCTGTAGGCGGCACCCACTTCATCCAGCGACCGGCCCCGGCCATCAGCTAGGCCGAAGCGCAGTCTAATGACGCCGCGCTCGCGCTCGCTCAGAGTATCCAGCACGGCTTCCACCAGGTCCCAGCGGTCAGCTACAACTACATAGTCGTAGCCCGCCGGAGCACCGGGCTCCCAGACCAGATCGCCAGGATGCAGCTGCTCGCCAGTCTCGCGATCATCCAGGTCCAGAGAATCGAATAGCTCCTCCAGACTTCCTCGCGGGCAGTAGGTCAGCTCCTCGAGCCGGTATTCGACCGCTAGCTCGCCCATATCAGTGTCATAGGCGATCATCCTGGCCGACGGCTCGTAGCCAGTCAGTCGCTCCAGCTTCATCCGTGCCGCCTGCGCTCTGGCCATGCCAATAGCTTGACCAACGCCGGCACGCCCCTGCTGGGGTGTACCCAGTCGGTAGCGCTCCAGCACGACAGCCTCAGCAATCCGCTGAATGACCGCCTTGCCGGCATAGGACACGAACTTGGCTTTGCCGGCCGCGTGAAATGCGTCAGCCGCCTCAATCAGGCCCAGATTAGCTTCCTGGATCCGGTCCGCCAATGGCAAGCGGTCTCGGGCAAAGCGACGCAGCGTCCAAACCTGGCCACTGCGCCACTGCCGGGCTTCCTCTTCGTCATCAGGTTCCAGCTCGCGGATCGGTCTCCACGGCGTAGACGAGCTCATCGACACCAGCGCTGCCCATTGGGCAAAGCGCAGGTTATGGTAGATGAGCCGACACTTGGCCTGTTGGCCAGCTGTCACCGCCCGGATCAGTGTCCGGGGCTCCTTGCCGGTAGCGTCCATTGTTTCGGCCGCATCTCTACCCTCCTGGACCAGCGTCGCTAGATCAAGCTCCTCCGCGCGGCTTAGCAGCGGGATGGAGCGCACGAACCCAATATATTCATCGAGATCCGTGCCGACCAGGCTCAGCATGCTTGTCAGTCGGATAGTATCAACCTGCTGCTTCACCACTCACCCCCTTCCATCTGTTTGGTGTTCGAGTTGGCAATGAAGCAGAGCCTATAATAACATCTGAAGTCATTTTAATCAATTCATGCCATTTCTTCGCCATTGCCCGCCCCAAACTAAAAAGAGACCCAGGTGGGTCCCTTTTAGTACTCGAGGCAGAATCTACCGCAGGTAATCCTTCAGCTTCTTGCTCTCGCGGTGCTTGCGCAGCTTCGCCAGCGCCTTGGCCTCTATCTGGCGGATCCGCTCGCGCGTCACGCCAAACTCCTGCCCCACCTCTTCCAGGGTGTGGCTGCGGCCGTCCTCTAGCCCAAACCGCATGCGCAGGATCTTCTGCTCGCGCGGCGTCAACAGCGCCAATACCTGACCCACATGCTCCTTCAGGAGCTGGTTGGTCGCGGCCTCCATCGGCGTGGGCGCGTCCTCATCGGCAATGAAGTCGCCCAGCTGCGAATCCTCTTCCTCACCTACCGGCGCTTCCAGGCTCACGATGTCCTGCTTGATCTTCAGGATGTGATTGACCTTGTCGACATCCATCTCCATCTCAGCCGCGATCTCTTCGGGCAACGGCTCACGACCCAGTTCCTGCACCAGCCGCCGCTGCGTGCGAATCAGCTTGTTGATAGTCTCAACCATGTGCACCGGGATGCGGATGGTCCGCGCCTGGTCGGCAATCGCCCGCGTAATCGCCTGGCGAATCCACCAGGTCGCGTAGGTACTAAACTTAAATCCTTTCGAATAATCGAACTTCTCCACAGCCCGCAGCAGGCCCGTGTTGCCCTCCTGGATCAGATCCAGCAGGTCCAGGCCGCGGCCAATGTACTTCTTGGCGATACTCACCACCAGCCGCATGTTGGCCTCGGCCATGGCGTCCTTGGCCGCCTTGTCGCCCGCCTCGATCCGCTTGGCCAGGGCAATCTCCTGCTCGCTCGTCAGCAACGGAATCTTGCCGATCTCACGCAGGTACAGCCGCACGCTGTCGTCGGCGATATCCTTGATGTAGTCCTCACCCGTGTCAGCTTCGACTTCCTCGTCGTCCTTGTCCCAGATGAGCGCGTCCTTCTGGTCGGTGATCTCCACACCCTGCTCCAGCAGGCCCGCGTACAGCTCGTCCAGCTCCTCTAGGTTTTCCTCGGCCTCGGGCAACACGCTCGCAATTTCTTGCTGCGTTACGTAGCCCTGCTCCTTGCCCTTGGCGATCAGCCGCTCCACCTCTGGTGAGTAGCCGCCTGTCCGCTCCAATGACTCTTCATCTACTGCCTTTTTTGCCAATTAAACCTCCTCGGTGTTAATAGCCTGAATCTTCTCAGTCAAACTATGCGCTAACTGCACGTCGCCCCCATGTTCGGCTTCGCGCAATTGTTCAATCAATATCTGTTTGAGTTCCTCGTTCGATTGGGTTTGCAGCCTTCTAACCAGTCCGAATGCTTCGAAACTGCGGTCTGCGGGTGCGAGGTCAGCAAACTGCTTCTCGCCCACTAACAGAAGAATGTTAATATCCTGGCTCAGGTCTGTCAAGGATAAGGCTAGCTCTTCGCCAGGCGTATCCTTATGGCTCTGCAGGGCCCTGAATATGGCTCTCCGAGCTGGCGTGCTAAATGCCCGCTCATGCAGATCCTCCAGGCTCAGGCGTGTCAGCGGGTAGGCCAACGCCACCCCCAGCACCGACTCCTCCAGCTGCTGCCGTGCCGTTGGCTTGCCCGAAGCCGGCACCACCGCCCGCACCGCCCCAATCGTCTTCACCTTCTGTGGCAGCTGCCGCTCCATCCCCGCCGGTGTCTCATCTGGCACCTGCGCCAGCTTGGCCCGCACCGCCTCCTCGCTCGTCCCCACCTTCTCAGCCAACCGCCTCACATAATGGTCCTGCTCCACCGGGTCACCCAGCCGGCGCAAATTAGCCGCCAGCCGGTCCGTATACCCCCGCTTGCCCACCGCGCTCGTCAGGTCATAGTCCCGCTCAAACCGGTCAAACAGATAGTCAATGATGTACTTAGCCTCGGCAATCGCCTGCCGCCACGCCCCCGGGTCCTTGCGCGTCAACTCATCGGCGTCCTTAAACCCTTCCGGCAGCTCAATCATCCGCAGCGTCAGCCCCAGCTTCTGCCCCAGCTCAATCGCCCGCTCTGTCGCCGCCAAACCCGCCCGGTCGCCATCAAACGCCAGCTTGATGTTCTTGGTCAGCTTGCTCAGGGCCCGCAGGTGATCCAGAGTCAGGGCGGTCCCACTCGCCGCCACTACCTGCTTCACGCCCGCCTGATGGCTGGCCACCACATCCATCTGCCCCTCCACCAGCACCGCTTCATTGCTCGTGCGGATCGCTTCTTTGGCCAGGTGCAAGCCATAAACCGTCTGGCCTTTATCAAACAATATCGTCTGCGGCGTGTTCAAATATTTCGGCACGCCATCATCCAGCACCCGCCCCGTAAAACCAATCGCCCGGCCATCCCGGTCACAGATCGGAAACATTACCCGCCCCCGGAACAAATCGTAGCTCGTGCTCCGTCCCTGCTTCTGCCCAGCCAGGCCACCCTTCACCAGCTCATCCGTCGTGTAGCCCTTCTTCACCAAGAACCCGCTCAGCGCATCCCACGAGTCCGGCGCGTAGCCAATCTGGAAAGCCCCCACCGTTTCCTTGTTGAGACCACGCTTCTTCACCACATACTCGATCGCCTTTGCATTCTGTACCAAGCTGGCCTGGTAATACTTCACCGCCAGCTCATGCGCATCCAGCAGTCGCGCCCGTAGCCGCTTCACAGCGCCGTCCTCGCCCTTGCGCGTGCTCAGCTCCACTCCAGCCTGTCGCGCCAGCTTCTCCAGCGCCTCCCGGAACTCTAGCCCCTCCATCTTCATCACGAAGCTAAAGATATCGCCACCCTCACCACAGCCAAAGCACCGGTAGATCCCCTTGTCCGGCGACACCATAAAGCTCGCCGTCCGCTCCTGATGGAACGGGCAAGGCGCCTTGAGGTTGCGCCCCGCCTGCTTCAGCGGCACGTATGCCCCGACCACCTCCGTGATCTCCAACCGGGCTTTGACCTCCGCCACCTCATCCATACCTGTATTATACGCCCTTCGCCTACCCCAGCACGAACATAATGCGAAAAGCGGCCAGATCGGTCACGATCTAGCCGCCTCGCCCTATCGGTCGTGGTCTCGCTTGTTGACGTGCGTCGGGTTGGTGCACACCGTCCTGGTACCGTTGCAGGTGCCGCAAGTGGTTACACCTCCCAGATTCGACCGGTAGCCGTGACCCAGACAGTCCGGGCAGGTTACCCATCGGCACGAACCAGTTGCCACATCCATCACTTCCAATCATCAGAAGCGACCCGGCGCTCTGCCGTCATTACCTTGTAGCACATCTGTAGCCCAGTGTCATGGTCAGCTCGCCCAACAAGAAAGCGGGCACAGGAGAATGTTCCTGTACCCGCCAAGCGGTTTTCAGTCGGCCGTAGCCGGCGACGAGCGCAGAGCCCTAACGCTGGCCCAGAGGCAATACAGCGCCAGGCCCAGGCCAGTCACGAAGCTGGCAGACATGGCCACCGGTCCGCCCAACAGGTGAGCGAGACCGATGAAGGCAGCCTGGCTGAGAGGCGCAAGCACCACCCAGCTCAGCTTGGCGCTTACGACAAACAATACGCCAGCCGCAAACACACAGAACGCCAGGCCCCACCAGGAGCCGATCCCTCCAGGCCGCACCTGCCAGACCGGCAGGGCATACAGCGGCGGGATCAGCACCACCAGGATGATCGTCCAGGCCCACTGCTCCCACCGGGGAGGCGACTGGTCCCTGGACTGCCGGGAAATGCCCTCAGCCAGTTCGGGAGCGATGGTCCACATGGACCGCCGCAGTGGTTTCACCAGCTGCAGCAGCCTCACGATCGGCACCATCAGACCGAGAACGGCCAGGCCCACGATCACGCTGGTCAGCGTGACTTCGGGCAGCACCTTGAAGGCCATGCCCCAGCTCATCCAGATGAAGTAAGCCCCAAACAGCAAGGCCAGCGGATTGCTCTCGACCTGCTGCTTGCGAACCTGTTCCATATCTTCCCCCTTCCTTGGGTCGTGTGAAGATACGGCCGCTACTATAACACAATTTCAGGCAGCTGTCAGCTCCTTGCGGCCAAATCGCTCTGCCAACCGGGCCGTCTGCCCCACCGTTCGCTCGGCCAGTGGCCGGTCGGCCACAAATCGGGTCAATGCCTCAGCCGTATGCCCATCCACGCCCAATGTCGTAGCCGCTCCCGTCCGCTCAGCCATCGCTACTAATGTCCGCTCCGTACCCGGCACCTGACTGTCGTAGTACCCCGTCCGCAGCTCAACTCCGTCCAGCCGGCCGTCCCGCAAAAACCCCTCGAGCATCCCAGCATCAATCTTCTTCATAATCGTCGGCCAATGCGCCAGCATCGCCACCCCGCCAGCCTCCCGGATCAGCTTCACGCTCGCGTCCATATCAATGACGTACAGATAGTCCACGTACACGCCCGGCACAAAGGCGTCCTCGCTCAAAAACAACCGGTAGGGATAGTCAGCCGGATCGCGCTGCATCATGTTCATGTAGTCCATCGCCACCCCAGCATCCGCGATCGCCGCCTGCTCCATCTCCAGGCGTAAGCCATCAATTACCGCTAGGTTTTCACTATGCGCCAGTAGAGCCCGGACAATGTGTGGCCGCCCGACACTCTCCCCGCCCGACGCCTTCAGACAGTCCTCCGCCGTAATCTTAAAACCCAACCCCGTCAGATTCGTCACCATCTGCGTCAACCGCTCGGCGCGCGCTTCCTGAGCTCGCCGGCAATGCTCCAGCAAGGCCGCGTTATGCGGGTCAGTCCACAGCCCCAGGATATGAAACATCCCGCTCGCCGCGCCCCCGCCCAGCTCGCGCGGCAGCCCACTCGTCACCTCGCAGCCCAGCAGCCACTTCACCGGACCCTGATACTCCGCCAATGTCTTCAGGTCCGCCTCGTTTGGCAAGGCGTCGTGGTCGGTAAACGCCACCACGCCGATCCCCACCTTCTCAGCTGTCGCCAGCACCTCCAGATACGTCTGCGCCCCGTCCGACGCTGTCGTGTGGTTGTGCAATGATTCGTACCGCAATTTCATCGGTCCACGACCCGGTACACAAACTTTAGCCCCGACCAATCCTCCGTCACAGCCGCCACCTTCACGTCCACCAAGCCTGCCGCTAGGCCGATCCGCCGCACCATATTCTCATCCAGTCCCGTATGCAGCGGGCTGGTTCGCTTGGCCCAGCTCACCCACACCATGCCATTGGGCACCAAGTGAGCCGCCAGATTACGCATCACCGCCTGCAGTTGCTGCTCGCTGGTCGCAAAGTATTGAATAAAGTCCACCCGGTCCGCCCCCAGCCGTCCCTGCACCGCCCCGCCAGTGCGCCCGGCCATCTCGGCCACCACCTCGGCATAATCGCCCGGCGCGCGCATCACCACGGCCTGCATGCCCGGCCTCAATCCGAGTTTGTCGATAAGTCCCGTCGCTGAATATCCTGCCATAACCCTCATCGTACCATCTAATGTAAAAACCGGGGCAGCTACGCCACCCCGGCCTCCTTCTGCAGCTCGGCCAAATCAAGGCCT
>CAZDGK010000014.1:0-26459 GCA_964505035.1 uncultured Candidatus Saccharimonadales bacterium | reverse complement strand
CGCAAGTCACCGCGCACCACCCGCGCTCGCCGGCCCAGCCGCCATTTGGCCAGTAACCACACGCTCGGGTTCTGCTCCACCCCGACCGCTGACACCCCGGCCACCCGCAAACATTCAGCCAGCACCCGCCCGTCGCCACAGCCTAGGTCCCACACCTCATCACCAGCCGCCAGCTCCAGCTCGGCCACCACCCGCCGTACCAACCGGCGCGGCAGCGGCACAAACGGCACACTCAGCCGCAATCCATACAGCAGATACAGCAAGTACGCCGCCGCCGCTCCGGCCCACGCTCCCAGCAATACCGCAGCTAGCCATTTCATCATGTTATAAATCCTGGCGGAGGGAGAGAGATTCGAACTCTCGAGGGCTTGCACCCAACTCGCTTTCCAAGCGAGCGCCATAGGCCACTAGGCGACCCCTCCACGGCGATTTAACCGGGTTATTCTAGCATATCTCCGAGCCCCGGTCACACAGCTCTATTGACTACTATATAATCTTATGCCATTATAAGCAACCGTAGCCCACCACAACCACGAAGGGAGTGGCTCATGAGCAGCCCTCATTGGTTCCAGGTCAGAGAGGATCCCGAGCACCCCGACATCGTCGAGCTCGAGTTCCGCGACGACCTTCTCGACGGCGCTTTCGCCGGCGAGGTCAGCTACCGGTCGGCCGGCGACGTCGAAGCCGACACCAGCCTCACCGACCCAGCCAGCCGTGCCATCCGCACCATGCTGGCCGAACGCATCGAGTGCATCACGCTCCTCAGCGCCACGCGCATCCGCGTCGACGGTCCCGACGACTGGGAAGCCAGCCAGGTCGTGGACGCAGCCATGGCGGCTGTCGAGCTCGAGTTCGGCAAGGACTTCGAGGACGATTGGGAACCAACCCCCAACTGACCCGCAGGCCCACTACCAGCCAGGTAGCGGGCCTTCTCTTTTGTAAATAGCTATTGACATATTACTCAAAAAATGCAATCATTCTCTATTGTAAAACGCCGGGTGTTCGATTCTAGTTTCCTCGCTTGTGGGCAGACGCTACATCTGTCTAGCAGCGAGGATGCTATATGTTAGCCCTCGGGTCTGTACATTGACAGATTACCTACAAGCTCTACAGCCTCAAGAGAGGAGGACTGATGAGACGAACCGGGATCATTGCCGCCTTCGCGGCGGCAGTACTGCTGGTAGTTGCGGCTCCCGCTCACGCGGGAACCTACCTCGATGAGGCAGCCTCTGCCCTGCAGCACTCCCAGATCTATGTCTCACCAGCCGCGGGCGCAAGCCCCAACGCTCAGTCCGAGCTGTCCGCGCAGTTGCGCCATGGAGACAATCTCTACATCGCGCTCCTGCCGGCCGCAGCCTCGGCGGAGACCAACGGAGACGTTCAAGCCTTCGCGGACCAGCTCAGCCAGCACCTTGGCGGCAACGCCATCGTCGCTGTGGGCATTGGCCGTGACATTCGCGCAGTTGCCGCCAAGGCGCTGCCGAGTGGCGTTGCTGCCGACCTGGCACAGCGAGCCTCTGGCGTCTCAACCTCGGCACTCGAGGCTCTCGGCACCTTCATCGTCAACGTTCACAACTATCAGGACCAACATCCTGAAGCGGTTGTGACGGGTGGGTCCGGGAGTGGAGGCGGCGGCACGTGGATCATCTTCCTCGTCGTCGCCCTCGTCCTCCTGGGAGCCGCTGGCGGGTTCTGGTTCTATCGGACCCGGATCTACAGTCCGGACGCCGAACCCAAGATCAAGCTCAGCGCCCCCAACCAGATGCACGACGAGCTGCGCGACATCCTCGCGCTGCGCGAACACATCGCCGACCGCTCTCTGCGCGATCTCATCACGCAGATGGTCAAGGACACGCAAGAGGTGTTTACCCGTCTCGGGGTCAATTCTCCGAGTGAAGTTAGCACCGCGACCGTGACCTTCGAGACGCACCTGCAGAACGTGCGGGACGTCTTGAAGCAGTACATCGACGTACAGAACAATCCGCGCTATTACGAGAGCCCCTCGCGGGCCCTGGCCGACGGTCGCGAAGCGATCGAAGGTTTCGCGGAGTACGTCCTGGCGAGCGCCCGGCGTGCCGGTCGCAGCCAGCTCACCATGTTCAACGTCAACACCAAGATCCTGTCCGCCCAGCGCTACTCGTAGCCTGGCAAACAGAAAGGAGCCGGAGGGTGACCACTCCCACCGGAACCATCGAGATCGCCTTCCCGAAGGTCACCGACACCAGCCAGGAGCTGGTAGTCGCTCCGCCGCCTGCTCCCACGCAGGTCAACGCCGGCCTGGCGACGGTCGCGGCAACGCCCGCGACCCGCAGCGCCCTCTCCTGCAGCGCATTGCTGCAGGGTGAGACCCGCCGGCGGGCTGAGGCCGACGCGGCCAAGCTCTATCCCGAGCTGTTCCGCAACACCCAGGCCTTCATGGCCTACGGCGCTTCCTCGCTCGAGGGCGTGAACTCGCTCATCGAGCGCCTGCTGCACGAGGTCGAACCGACCAACATCCCCGAACTCACCGCGCTGATGCGCGACCTGAACGGGGAGATGCGCTCCATCCGGACCAAGTACGACGTCTCGGACCCCCGGGTCCGCGAGAAGTACGAACACTGGAAGGGTGGGGTGCTGCGGTTCATCGGCAAGGCCAAGACGCTGATCGACCTCCTGATGGAGGACGTCACGTCCATCGAGACGCAGCTGGAGAAGGTCGGCACGACCCTCACCCGGCGCAAGCTCGAGCTGGTCAAGAACGTTGGCTACTACGACGAGCTCTACCTCGAGAACGAGGCCGAGATCGCCAAGGTCATCTACGCCATCGCCGTGATGGAACTCATCCGGGAGCTGGCCGCCCGCGAGGCGGACAGCATCCAGGTGGGCGATGCGAACATGGGCGACCGTGAGGGTGAGCGCAAGGGCGCCATCGCACAGTTCGCCGAGAACATGTCCATCAAGATCGCGGAGTACAAGGGCCGCCTGTTCGTCGCCTGGGCCACATCGCCCCAGGTACGCAACATGCGGACCATGGACGTGGCTCTGGCCGAGCGGGTCAACGAGCTCCTCGTCGTCACCATTCCGACGATGAAGGCCACCATCCTGCAGTGGCGCATGCTGATGCAGGCAGCCGACGCGGCCAAGATGTCGCAGGCTGTGGCGGAATCCGCCAACGAGTGGCTCACCGCCTACGCCGCTGCCGGGGCCGAACTGGTCCCGCAGATCGCGGAGGTCGTGGAGCAGCCGACGCTCCTACCGCAAACCATCGCCGCCATGGCGGACTCGCTGGCCAAGCAGGCCGACGGGATCATCCACGCCATGCAGGCCGGTGCGCAGCGCCGCAAGGAGAACGACGATGCCATCATCGCCGCCCAGAAGGTCATCCGTGACGCCAATGCCAAGGTGAGCGACGCGCTCATCCAGCAGGTGGTGTCGGAGGCCACCCGGGAGCTGCCGCTGGAGATCACTTCCAGCGTGCCGGCTACCAAGTAGGTAATCTCGAACCCCAGATGGGGCCGCAGACATTCTGCGGCCCCATCCAACCCTTCATTTGCTTCTCATAGATTTGGCTTAAGTCTTAAACCAACGTATGAGCAGCCAATGTTTCATCTGGCTCTCACGGAGCGGCGACGTACGCCGCAGTTCCTACACAACACCCTACTCAACGGAAGGGATCACCATGATCCGCAACCGCAAGGGACGCCTCGCCTTCCTCGCAGCCATCATGCTGCTGGCGGGCGTGAGCGCTGCCGGATGTACCGCTCAGTCGACCACCAACGCCCAATGCGGCTTCGTGGTCGGCAACGGCAAGGACGAGAACCGGTCCATCCACCGGATCATCTACCCCGACACTCAGTCCAACGTCTCGGACACGGAGGAGGTGCAGTACGTGCCCTGTGGGCCGCGTAACTACATCATCACCCCCACCGGCGACATCAACGGCAAGGCGTTCGGTGACCGTCACAACCCCATCCTGGCCAACCTGAAGCCGTCGAAGCCGGGTACGCTCGGCACGCCGGTCAAGATCTGGCTGGACATGGAGTGGACGCTCAACGAGAGCGACGCGGCCATGCGCGACTTCTACAAGTTGTGCTACAAGTACCAGTGCTACACGACCGACGCCGACAAGGCTGGAGACGCCAACTTCTCCACCCCGGGTTGGAACGGCATGCTGGGTGAGAACCACAGCGAGGCCATCAACACGGTGGGCGCCGACGTGGCCGCACAGTACACGGACGCCGAGATCCTCTTCAGCCGCGACAAGCTGGCTGAGTTCGCCGACAAGATGGCGGCAGCGTTCACGGCCGAGATCCGCAAGCGGACGGGCTCCAATCAGGACCTGTTCTGCGGCTCGGGCAACTCGGTGTGGCTGGACAACGACCACAAGAACTTCAAGTGCACCAGCGTCCGGTTCGACACCATCCGGGTTGAGTCCGTCGACCCGCAGGTCACCGAGGACGCCGTCAAGCTGGCTCAGGCGCAGGCGCAGAAGGCCCTCAACGAGGAGCTCTTCAACGCCGCCAAGGCCAAGTACGGCGACGAGACCAACTTCTGGCTCGGCCTTCAGGACACCATCGAGAAGTGCCAGGCCAGCAAGGAGACGACCTGCGTGATCAACATCGGCGGCGGGAGCGTCGCCGTTCCCACACCCGCGAAGTAGTCCCACCCGCCGGCATCTAGTCCGGCAAAACCGCCAGTGTGGCGGAATTCAGGAGCATTTCCTGGGTTCCGCCCCTGGCGGCTTTTCATGCTAAGCTAGTTTTGTATGAACGTCATTCAGCTCGAGCGCATCGGCAAGACCTTCACTGACCGCGCCGAACCCACCATCGCCCTCACCGACATCAGCCTAACCATCGCTGAGAAGGAGTTCGTGTCTATCATCGGCCCCAGCGGCTCAGGCAAGAGCACCCTTATGAACATCCTCGGCCTGCTCGATACGCCATCAGACGGACACTACCTGCTCGATGGCCAAGACGTTTCCGGCCTCAAGGACCGCGCCCTCGCCCGCCTGCGCGCCCAGAAAATCGGCTTCATCTTCCAGAGCTTCAACCTACTCCCCCGCCTCAATGTCCTCCAGAACGTCGAGCTGCCGCTCATCTACAACGGCGTCCGCGCCTCCCAGCGCCGCGCTCGGGCTCTGGAGCTGCTCGGCCTCGTCGGCCTCAGCGAGCGCGCCACCTACCGCCCGCACCAGATCTCCGGCGGTCAGACCCAGCGCGTTGCCATCGCCCGCGCGCTCGCCAATGAACCCAGCCTCGTGCTGGCCGACGAGCCCACCGGCAATCTCGACAGCCGCTCCTCCACCGCCATTATCGACGAGCTCCGCCGCCTCAATCGCGAGCACGGCACCACCATCGTGGTCGTCACCCACAACCCTGAGGTCGCCATGCAGACCGACCGCGTCGTCACCGTGCGCGACGGCCGCCTCGTTGGCGACGAAAAAGTCTTACACCAAGGAGCCGCCTAGATGTTCTGGGAAAACCTCAAAATGGCCTTTGTCTCCCTACGCAATGCCAAACTGCGCAGCTTCCTCACCATGCTCGGCATCATCATCGGCGTCGGCGCGGTAGTCAGCATCCTAGCCATCGGCCAGGGCGTCAAAGACTCGGTCTCAAGTCAGGTGAGCAGCCTCGGTTCCAACATCCTCACCATCATCTCCGGCCAGAACGCTGGCTCCGGCAAAGGCGGCGGCTTTGCTGCCAGCCTCGGCGCCTCCACCATCACCAAGGCCGATATCGACAGCGTCGCCAAGGTTCCACACATTACGGGCGCCGCCTACATGAGCCTCATCTCCGGCATCCTCAGCCGCGGCCAGACCGTGGCGGGCGATGCCCTCATCGTCGCTACCACCCCCGAATACTCCAAGATCGTCAATCAGACCGTCGAGAGCGGCCGCTTCTTCAGCGACGCCGACGCTCGTACCAGTGCCAGGGTCGTCGTCCTGGGCGCTGACGCCAGAACCACGCTCTTTGGCACTGCCAACGCCGTCGGGCAGACCGTTCAGCTCCGCGGCGCTGCCTTCACCGTCGTCGGCACCCTCGCCAAGCAGGACACGGGCGCCAGCCTCGGCAGCTCTCAGGACTCGCTGGTGTTCCTGCCCATCACCACCGCCCAAGTCATCACCGGCACCCCACCCAGCATCATGCGGGCCTTCGCCAAGGTCGATGACGCCAAAAACGTCACCGACACCGTCACCCAGGTCAAAGGCGCCATCCAGAAAAACCATGGCGGCCAGACCGACTTCTCCGTCCTCACCCAGAAGGACATCCTGGCCACCTTCAATACCATCTTCGACCTACTCACCACCTTCATCGTCGCCATTGCCGCCATCTCGCTCCTAGTCGGTGGTATCGGCATCATGAACATCATGCTCGTCTCCGTCACCGAGCGCACCCGCGAGATCGGTCTGCGCAAGGCCATCGGCGCCTCTAGCAACACTGTCCTCTCGCAGTTCCTCATCGAGGCCATCGTGCTTAGCCTCATTGGCGGCGCACTCGGCATTCTCACCGCCCTGGGCATTGCCGAACTAGCCGGCCGACTCGCTCACATCACCCCTGTTCTCACGCCCGACGCCATTCTGCTCGCCGTCGGCGTCTCGGCCAGCGTTGGCATCGTCTTCGGCATCGCTCCGGCCATCAAAGCCGCGCGCAAAAACCCCATTCAGGCCCTCAAAGCCGAGTAGCCTCAGCTCGGCCTCTCTTACCCCAGCTCGTGCTTGAGCTTCTCAATCAGCTCAACTGGCGTCGGATCAATCTCGTTCAAAAACGCCACATACGCCGACACAAAGTCGCCCAGTAGTATCGTCCACAGCAGTTGCTCCAGCTGCGTCTTGCCCTCAGCCACCACCTCTATCGGCGTAAACCGGTCCGCCAGCAGCTTGTTCGTAATATCAAACCGCTTCTGAATCTGTTCATTGTCTAGGCCTGAGCGCAGCTCCACCACCTTAAATGGGTGTTCCAGCGGATGCAGCCAGCCGGTAAACTCATTGTGGTTTAGCTCCGAAAAGTAGTTATAAAAAGCTAGATTCTTGCCGTTTTCATTCAAGTCGATCTTCCACTTCATGGCCGCCGGCGCCAGTCTTGGCCCGCCGTATATCACCACCGGGTGTCCGGCCAGCTCCATCGCAATTTGCTTAGCCCGGTTCTGCGCCGCCGGCACCCCGCCGCCCCACTGCGCCAAGTGCCCTTCCAGCCAATCAGCCGTCGGAGCTAGTTCAGCCGCCGCTCCGCGCACCAAGCCAGCCTTCTCCAGCAGCACCGCCAGCGCCTTTACGCCAAACCACACCGCCAGCCGCGGCTGCAACCCCGGCGGCAGATCAAAGTGCGGGTGATGCTGCGGTAGCGGCAGGTGCGCGTGGCCATTCGCCCGCGCCGCCTCTAGCAGCTCTCCTCCGGCCGCCATCACCACCAGCTTGGCGCCACGCCGCGCCGCGTCCTCGTAGGCCGCCAGAGCTTCCTCGGTGTTGCCCGAGTAGCTCGATGCCATCACCAGCGTCTGTGGCCCGACAAACCCCGGCAAGGCGTAGTCCCGCACAATCACCATCGGCACCGTCAGCCGCTCGCCCAGCCACGTCTTCACCAGCTCCGCCGCCAGGGCGCTCCCGCCCATACCAGCCACCACCACCTGGCGCACTCCGCTCAGATCACCCAAATCGCCCAGCGCAAACTCGTGCCGCAGCTGCTCGGGTTGGCTCGCCACCACCCCCAATACGGCATATTTGTCATAGCGCGCGATATATTCCGGTTGATCAAGCACAGGCGTTTTCATACCTCTATTATTGCACAAATCAAGAAACAGGCCCCGGTAAGATACCGGGGCCTTAGCCCTGTTGAGGTTAAGCCGACACTCTGGCCGGCTCCTGATCGGCTACCGTCCGCAGCTCGCGTAGCACGAGGTCCCTCGGGACCACTTGCCGCGGCGGCCGCGTCTCGGCGAGGAGATGTGCCAGGCAATCGCCGGCGGGTACCTCGTCGAAATTCGGTTGGCCCAGTGTCAGCAGCAGGTCGTGCAACCCGCTGCGCAGGGCTGGTGCGTCGACACCGCCTGGCTGGGCCTGGGCGGCCTCAGTCAGCTCGGCCAAGTCTCGATAGAAGGCGCTCGTAAGCATCGTGTCACCTCTGCTCAGCGATCAGCGCTTCAAGGCTGTTCAGGCACGCGTCCAGGCTCGACAGCCGCGGCTGTGCGCCGCTAGCCATCGGAAGGACCACGTGGACTTCCTGAAGCCGGCCATACACGATGGCCGACCGGGCAGTGGGGTCGTTGCCGCCTCCACCACCGTGCTTGGTCTTTCCTTTCTGGACCCTTTGCATCGGAAAACCCTTTCCGTTCGACACTTGTCGCAGACAAGAAAAAAGGCGCACTCGTCCATAGCATTACGCTAGGAATAGAGTCGCCACACGTTTATGAGGTGCTAGCCCTTTTCTTTCCACGATCCTGCGTCAGTTCAAAGGTACGGTACATTAGTACCTAATCACAAAATAAACCCGCAAAATCAGCCTGTCAATTGTAAAAAGTATCATACAAAACAAGAAGGGAGGGGCGGCTCGGTGAGCCGTCCCTCCTGGGGTGCTTGACATGCAGTTCAGGCAGCCACCTGCTCGCGGTCCCGCTTGTTGCCCTTCTGGGGCTTCGCGGGCTGAGCAGCCGGCCGGCGTCCCGGACTGGTCCGGGCCACCTTCACGAAACCAGCCTGGCGAGCCAGGGCGGCTTCGCTTGCCTTCGCGGCGTCGCCCGTCAGCGGGGCGAACTCCTGGCCGTAGCCGTTGTAACCGCGCCGGGGGGCACGGGCCGAACGGGTAGGCCGCTGCGTCGAACGAGCAGCGTGCTCGGCGGCGGACCGCCGGCTCTCGCAGTACTCGTTGAACCGCAGCTGGAGCCGCGTCGTCTGGATGTGCATGAACGACGCGAGCGCCGCGCGCTGAGCGGTGACGTTGCCGGCGAAACCGGCCTTGTGCTCGTCGTCCGCGTTGGGCGACTGTTCGAACTGCTGAGCCAACGCCTTCACCTGACTGGTCCGCAGCTCCGCCACCACCTCCTCGTAGTACGAGAGAGGGAGGGCGGTCCGGCGGGTCGGGGTCGAAGTCGTGTAGTTTTTGCCCATGGTTCTACTCCGATTCTCTGGAGTGTCCGGCACTTTGGGCCGGACTGCCGAATGTCAAAGCCCCTTCGCAGGGACTTAGGTCAGTCTATCACATTTTGTCACAAAAGTCAAACACGATTAACGGCGATGCCGGTCATGGTGTCCATGCGGCCCGTGGAACTCCCCCGCCGTCTCAGCCGTCAATGCCCGCCGCGTCTCATGCCGCAGCAGTTCTAGTCCATGCCGCGTCAGCGTAAACCCATGCAATTCCTCGCGCGGCACCGATATCTCGAGATGCTTGTGCCCGTGCTTGCGCTCGCTCAATGGGTGGTAGTAGCCCGTCTTCGCGTCAATCGTCACTAGCCGTCCCTGCCATTCTGCCACAAAGTCGTACCCCATCAGGTCTTCCTCCACCGTCGTGTAGCGCAAGTTCCGCAGCTCCGGCAGCCCCATCAGCGCCGCGTGCAGCGCCACCTCGCTCACCGCACCCGTAATCTCGCCCACCACCCACTGTCGCCGGCCCTGGCTAGCCGCGCTCAGCCAGTCCGTCAGATCCTCGCGCTCCACCAGCTCCCGGTGCGCCTCAATGAAGCTCCGCAGCTTGTGGTTATATGCGCACGCCTCATACCGCAGCATCTCGTAGTGGTGCCCCACCTCAGTTAGCTCGTCGTGACCCAGGTGCCCATGGTGCAACCGCTCTCGGTCCTCGTCCAGCTGCTGCTGCACCAGCGCCATCCGCCGTGCCTGCACCATCAGCTCGGCCAAGGCGCGCAACTCGCTACGCGGCTCACCGTCGGCAAACTGCTCGTTCACCAGCAGCAACGCGTCCGTCAGTCCAAGACCTGACCGGTTCGTCTCGATCGCCATAAGGATCTCGCGCGCTCGCTTGGCAAAGTCCCGCGCCTGCACCGGCCCAATCACGCTCACCGGCATCGGATATGACACTGAGTATGGCTGTGCGCTAAGCATAATTACTTTCAAGATTACCGCGCCGTCGCCTCAAACGCAAAACCCACCAAGCCAAGCACATTGACGAAAGCCACCACAGAGGATATAATCATCAAGTTAGTTGTTACTGCGACACCTTGCGAGGTGAGCCATGACCCAGCCCCTGCCACCTCCGGACCATCCGGACATCCAGGCGCTGCTCGACACTCAACTGCCTCAGGCCCTTCGCGACCTGGGTCTCGATCCGGCCGGCACCGAGGTCACAGTTCTCGAACCACGAATCGTGACCGACCATGACCGCCCTGACCACTAACCCGGTCGAAGCCTTCCCTCGGGGAAACGTTTCGACCGGCTTTCTTTATCGCCTGCGTCCAGTCTGGGCAGCTTTGTTCGTACCCGCTTGTCGCTGTGCCGCTAGTAGCGTAAAGATCCTCCTGCTCAGTGCCAGCGCTTGCTCTTGCAGCCGAACAGCCAGCTCCTGCTTCGCGGGTCCAGTCACTTGTCGGCGCCGTCCCACCTCGTCCGCCAGCTCAGTCACCTGGTCACCCGTACCCGCTAGCACCACCACCGGCGCCTGGTACTCGTGTCGCGTGGCGTGATGCTTGGCTTGTACCGGAATCTCAATCTCATCCGTCTCGCCCGCCGCATTCTTCTGAAACCGCCGCAGCACCACGTCATATGACGCCCGTGGCAAATTATTGGGCGTAAATAAATCATGCGGGTAATCCTGCCTCGGGAATGCATGGTATGGCAGGCTCGTCGCCAATGTCCTGCTAGCCACCACATGCTCCCGCAGTAGCATCAGAATCACCCGCTCAGCCAGCTCACCCCGAATATAGTCGGCTCGGTCCGTCTCCCCATTAGCCCCATCCAGATCACGCCGCGCCTCCACGATGCAGTCAGACAAGTCGTCGATAGCCGCGCGAGCTTGCCTCAGCCACTGTGCCGTCAATGCCTCATCACCATCGCTAGCCGCTACTGCCACCCGGTGAGCCTCCCGCATATCCAAGTCCGATACATACACCCGCGCCTGACGCACGATCGCCTGCTCGTCCGGATTGCCCCGCCCAGCCTCAATAATCTGCTGGAACCGCCGCCGGGCCGCCATCTCATATTCCTGCTGTTTGGCCATATCCCCGCGCCCGCTTCGCTCGTTGAGCAAACTTGCCTCGCTCAACATCGAGCCAGCCAGCAACAGTTGCTGAGCCTCGCCAAACTTGTAGCGCCGCTCACCCTCCTTGGCTAGTGGCAGCCGTCCAGCGTATGCCAGTATCTCCTCTGCGCCCCGCACTCGCGAGAAACTCCCCAGCCGCAAGTACCACTCGGCCGCCACCGTCAGGTTCGCGTCATCAGCCAGCAGCTGCTCGTTGGCCTCACGTAGTCGGTAATCGTTTTGAGCACAAACCCGGGCCATTTGCCGGTCGCCCCGCGCCTCAGCCGCGGCCACCATCCCAGCCCAGTAAGTCAAGTATGATCTCGGGTTAGCCAGAGCCTCCGCCGACGCCCGCCCAGCTTCAGCTCGCGCTTGCGCGGTTTCCGCCTCCACCGCCTCGTGATGTGCCAGCACTCTGTCCAGCGCCGGATAGAGTTCATGAAACCGTGCCGCGTGCTGGATCGGCGTCAATCCGCCTGGCACCTCGGGTCCTTTCAACTCATTCAGCTCGTCGGCATTCGCCGGATCAAACGTCTGCTCAATCTGGCTCCGCTCCTCATCGGATTGGGCCGACTTTAACAATTCCTCACGGTAGGCCGGGAAGTCTTCCAGGTTATAAGGTGACGGCCCCGCGCCACGCTGAGTATGCTCGGGGCCAGGCCCCATTTCATCGGCGCTCACATCCCAAGCCTAGCATTATCAGATAAACCCCGGCAACCGCCCAATACAAAAAAGCGGCGGCAGACTCCGATCTGAGTCTACCGCCATCTCCCATGGTCAGGCCGCCAGCTGGCAGCCGACAACCTCGAAGCGCTCCTGCACCCACGCATCCACGCCCAGCAGGCGCATGATGTGATCCGTCATCTCTGAGACCGTCCACCACGGCTGGGCGTAGCCCAGAATCGCGTAGCAGAGCACGGTGGCGCTGCGGTCGAAGGTGACGCTGTTGGCCTTGTGCTGCTTCCTCAGCAGCTCCTCGGCCAACAGCGGGTTGTGAACCACCACCTGCTCCACGCAGCCGGCCTCGTCGAACTCGAGAGTCACGCCGCCACCCGGCAGGGTGAGGCGCAGGCGCAAGATCGCGCGGTCTTCCAGCGGCACGCCGGGCTTCAGGTGGAGAAGCTCGCGCGCCTCCCTGACCGCCCGGCGGGCGCCGATGGTCCGGTCTCCGCGACGCGGTGCCCTCCTCGCGGAGGGTGCCACACAGCGGAAGCTCTTCACGCGACGCTTCGAGGCTTGATCGGTTTTGGGCATGTGAATCCCCAATCTTGGGAGTTTACGTCCCCGAAGGGCTTACGCTTATTTAAGCACAAAACACTGCATTAGTCAATCCCCACCATCTGACCAATCAGAAAAGGACCCTATTTTGGGGTCCTTTTCTCTACCTGCACAAAATCGTACTGGGATCAGTTACAGACTAGTAGTCCATCCCCATGCCGCCGGGCATACCGCCACCCATCGGCGCGGCACCCTTCTCCTCAGGCAGGTCCACCACCACCGCGCCCATGGTCATGGCTGTCCCGGCAATGCTTACCGCGTTCAAGATAGCCTCGCGCGTCACCTTGGCCGGGTCTACGATACCCTTAGCCATCAGGTCCACCAGCTCGTCTGGCGAGTTCACGTCAAAGCCCATGCCGCTCTTGGCCGCTACCACCTGCGGCAGCTTCTCGTCGGCGTTCAGACCAGCGTTGCGCATCAGCTCACGGAACGGCTGCAGCAGCGCGTTCTTCAGCACCAAGTGGCCTGCCTCCACGCTCGAGCCCACCTTCACAGCTTCCATCTTGAGTTGCTTGCTCAGGTCCACCAGTGTCACGCCGCCGCCGGGCACAATACCCTCGGCCACCGCCGCCTTGGTCGCCGCCACAGCGTCATCCACGCGGTCTTTCTTCTCGTTGATGGCCGTCTCGGTCGCGCCACCCACCTTGATCACAGCTACTTTGCCGGCCAATGCCGCCAGCCGCTTGTCCAGGTTCTCCTTGTCATACTCGCTGCTGGCCGCCTCAGACTGAGCCTTGATCTGCTCCATCCGCGCCTTCACCTCTTTGGCCTCGCCTGCACCTTCGATGATGGTCGTGTTGTCCTTGTTGGCAATCACCTTGCGAGCGGTGCCCAGCATGTCCAGTGTGGCGTTCTCAAACGTGTAGCCCTGCTCCTCGGTGATCACCGTGGCGCCAGTCAGCACCGCGATGTCTTCCAGGATGGCCTTGCGGCGGTCGCCAAAGGCCGGAGCCTTGATCGCAAGGGTGTTAAACACACCCTTAAGCCGGTTCAGCACTAGTGTCGCCAGCGCCTCGCCCTCCACGTCTTCTGCAATCAGCACCAGGTCTTTCTTGCCCGTCTGTGCCATTTTCTCGAGCAGCGGCAGAATTTCCTGAATGCTCGATACTTTCTTGTCGGTCACCAGGATCAACGGCTTCTCGTACACGCTCTCCATGCGCGCCGGGTCGGTCACCATGTACTGGCTAACGTAGCCGCGGTCAATCTTAAAGCCCTCAACAATTTCCTTCTCCATCTCCAGGCCCTGGCTCTGCTCCACGGTCACTGTGCCGTCCTCGCCTACCGCCGCGATCACCTCGGCGATCAAGTCGCCAATCTCCGCGTCGCCTGCGCTGACGGTCGCCACTTGGGCCACCTTCTGCTTGTTGCCGGCAATCGTCTCAGTCATGCTGCCAATCTTGCCCAGCACTACGCCCGCCGCCTCGTCCAGACCCTTCTTCAGGTCCATCGGGTTGTGGCCGGCCGCGATCAGCTTATTGGCCTCGGCCAGGATGTGATAGGCCAGCACGGTCGAGGTCGTCGTACCATCACCCACGTTGTCAGCCGTCTTGCTAGCCGCCTGCTTGATCAGCTCAGCGCCCACACTGCGCCCCAGCGTCTCGTCATTGCGCACCTCAATCTCGACCGCCTTAGCCACCGTCACGCCGTCGTGCGTCACCTGAGGACCGCCGTAGCTCTTGCTGATGACCACATTGCGGCCCTTCGGCCCCATGGTCACACGTACCGCCTCGTACAGCTCCTTGGCACCGGCTAGCACCCGGGCGCGAGCGTCATCATCGTAGAAAATCTTCTTGGCCATGCTTACTCCTTCACCACTGCGAGGACGTCTTCCTCTTTAATCACAAACTGCTCGTCCGAGCCCATCTTGAACTCAGTTGCCGAGTATTGCTTATAAACGATCTTGTCGCCCTTCTTCACTTCCTTAACCTCAGCGCCCACGGCCAGCACTTCGGCCAGCAGCGGCTTCTCCTTGGCGCTCTCCGGCAGCAGCAGGCCAGACGCCGTCTTAGACTCCGCCTCCATTTGGCGGGCCACAATGCGATCAGCTAACGGGTGTAGTTGCATCAGGGTCTCCTTCATATTTACCACACTAATGGATCTCGTTAGCACTCTACATTGCCGAGTGCTAGACCGTCAAGAGCCCAATAAAATTGCCCGGTGTCTCGCAATTGAGTCACCGGGCAGATTGGTCGTTTGGTTGGTTCTAGAATACAGTCGGCACCAACCACAGGATGGCGGCAAACATGGTCACAGCGTGCGGGATGAGGTCGGCGCTCTTAGTCAGGCCGACCTTCATGATCGACGCCGCCAGGTTCGCCACTCGCGCGGCGCCAAGTAGCAGCACGCAGCCGGCGAACACGAGCTCGACAACCTGCGACATCGGCATGGCGTGGACGAACAAGCCGACCACAGCACATATCCCAAGAATCATCGCCGAAGCCAGCGCAGTGAATACTAGGTCGATACCCAGCATCCGCGCCAACTTCCAGCGACTACCTGGGATCCGACGCCACCGGTCGGGCCAGGATACCGCGCAGTACAGTACCACCGCGCTGACGACCACCAGCACAGCAGCCAGTCTCCATGGGTTCGTGAGATCCATGCGAGACCCCCTTATCTTTCGATGGGCGTTAAGGCAAAGTTACTCTACCACAAAGTATGGCTATAATCAATCGTGTCGCACGACGCGCAGCTCGCGCTCGTCGCCGCCCACCCGAAACTTTGCCAGCTCACCAGTCCGCTTACCCCACACCGCCCGTCCCAGCGGTGACAGATACGACACCAATTGCACCTTGGTCTCATCCGCCAGCAGCCGCACCTCTACCGGTCCCACCAGCTGGTAGTCGTATTCGGCGCCGTCTTGCTCCAGCGTCAGCCAGCTGCCTAGGCCCACCTTGCCAGCCGGCGGACCCTCAATTATCCGTGCCTTCTCCAGCGACGCATGCAGCTCATCCACCTGATATGGCAAGTCCAGCTGGATCTTCATCGACAGGTCGCCATAGATAGCATTTTCCCGCAAGTCAGGGTAGTCCTGCGCCGCGTAGCCCAGATCGTATTCCAGCTTGGCCCGCTCCTCCCGCAAGTTCCCGAGCTTATCATAAATCGCCTGGTGACCAGCCGGGGTCATCAGGATGATATCGCCGCGCAAGGCGGCCGCATAATCTTTGGCGCTTACGCTCATGGCAGACTACTGTACCAAAAATTTTGTTGTTAGGCTAGCTGTGACTTGAGCTTGGCTAATTTTTCAGCCAGTAGCTCCGGCGTGGTCGCCTCCACGTTCAGCCGCAGCAGCGGCTCCGTGTTCGACGGCCGCACATTAAACCACCAATCCTGGTAGTTGACCGTCAGGCCGTCCAGCTCATCCTGCTCGCCATCCTGGTAGGCTGCCGCCAGCTCAGTCAGCTTGGCCTGCTTGTCCGCCACCTCAAAGTTCATCTCGTCCGACCGCGCATACCGGCCAGCGTACTCCGCCACCAGCTCGGCCAGCGTCTTGCCTGACTCACTCAAGACCTGTATGGCCACCAAGGCTCCGATCAGCCCCGAGTCAGCGTACCAATTGTCCCGGAAGTAGAAATGCCCCGAAAACTCCCCGCCAAACGGCGCGTCCTCTTCCCGCATTATCGCCTTGATGAACGAATGCCCCACCCGCGACCGCACCGGCTTCCCGCCGGCTTCCTTCACCACATCCACCACCAGTCGCGAGTTACGCGCGTCGTACACAATGCTCGCACCGGGGTTGCGCTTCAAAAAGTGTTGGGCCAGCATCGCCGTCATGATATGGCTGCCCACCAGCCGCCCCCGGTTATCAATCAGAAATGCCCGGTCGCCGTCACCGTCAAACGCTATGCCAAAGTCCAGATGGTCGGCCAGAATCAGCCGCTCCTCAGCCTCGTCGTTGGCCTCCACCAGCGGATTAGCCGGATGGTTCGGGAACCGCCCGTCCAGATCAAAGAACATCTCCTCCACCCTCAGCGGCCATTTGCCCTCCAGGTGCGGCACGACCTTGCCTGCCATGCCGTTACCCGCATCCACCGCCACTCGGTACGCCGGCCATTTCTTGGCATCGACAAAGCTCAGCGCGTGATCAATCCACGCGTCCATCATGTCCCGCCGCTCCTCGCTACCAGCCGCCTCGGGCTTGTAATCATCCGCCTCGATCGCGTCACGAATAGTGGCCAGCCCCGTCTCAATGCCGATCGCGCTGGCCGCCGCCCCGCATAGCTTAATGCCGTTGTACTGGCCCGGATTATGGCTAGCCGTCACCATCGCACCACCAGCCGCCTTCAAGCTGCCCACCGCAAAGTAAATCATGTCGCTGGCCACCTCACCGATATCAATCACCCGGCGGCCCTGCCGCACCAGCCCAGCTCGCACCGCCCGCGCCAGCGCCTGCGAGTCCGCCCGCATGTCATAGCCCACACACACCGGCCCAGGTCCCGGCAAGAAATCAGCCAGCGCCCGGCCCACCGCCTCGGCTAGCTCCACAGTCAACTCTACCCCCATCAGACCACGGATATCGTACGCCTTGAACGCCGTCGGCATGATCTTCATGTGCTAATCTTAAATGAATCATGCGCCCTGAGCCAGTCACTACCATCACACCCGTCATCAATCAAACCGTCTTGGTATCTGGCGCCGATTATTTCTCGGTCAAGGAGCTCAATCCCTACTCCCATGCCACCGACCAGCCCAATGTAGAAATCACAACACGGGAACACGCCGCCATCATTACCGCCCTTCACTCGGCCGGCGTCGATGTCCGCCAGGTCCCAGCCCCACCCGCCTGCCAGGACGGCGTCTACACCGCCAACTGGGCCCTGGTTCTCGGTAGCACCGCCGTCCTCAGCAACCTGCCGGGGCCCCGCCGCGGCGAGGAACCAGCCGCCGAGGCCACCCTCCAGTCGCTCGGCCTCCACACCATCCGGCCGCCCTACCGTTTCAGCGGCCAGGGTGACTGCCTCGCCGTCGGCCCCTACCTGCTCTGTGGCCAGGGCTATCGCACCGACCCGCGCATGCACCCCTGGCTGGCCAAAACCTTCCCGGAACGCCAGGTCATCAGCCTCCAGACCATCCCCGCGCTCGGCCCAGACAGCCGCCCCGTCATCAACCGCGAAACCACCTGGCCAGACAGCCTGTTCTACGACATCGACCTGGCCCTTGCCGTACTCACCCCCACCCTCATCGCCTGGTGCCCCGAGGCTTTCGACGCCACCAGCCAGGCCACCATCCGCGACCTCGATCTCGAGCGCATCGAGGTTAGTTACGACGAAGCCGTTACCGCCTTCGCCTGCAACCTCATCTCCACCGGCCACACCGTCATCATGAGCGATCGCGCCCCTCAGCTCCAAGCCGCTATCGAGGCCCAGGGCCTACGCACCATCACGCCCGCCATCACCCAGCTCGCCAAAGGTGGCGGCTACATCCGCTGCACCACTCTCACTCTCAGCAATTAGATTGATAAATCATCACGAGATGGTATTATAGCCATACCCTATCCGTCCGCGCCCAGAAAGGTGGCGCCCGATGATTGCACCTTCGCAACCCCCCAGTCGGTACCTAGTCAAAGTTTGGGTACCCATCCTGGTAGCCGTTATCGGCTGCTTCGGAACCGTCATTGCCGCATTTGTCGGAGTCGCTATCAAGGTTGGCATCAATGCCTGCGTTGATCAGTCTGCTCCCTCGTGCACCGTCGCACCGGCTGCGCCAGCTCAACCAGCTGCGCCGCCTGCTCAAGCCGCACCGCCGGCTCAAGCCAATCAAGGCCCTGCGCCTGACAATTCCGCACCACAAGAGCCAGCTCAGCCCCAACCGGCCGAGCCTCCCCCGCCACCGGCGGAACCACCCACCGCGCCACTCAACGGCGACCTTGACCTGAACGCAGCCTGTACCAGTACGTACGGCTCTGGCGTCCATGCTGACTTCACGAATTGGAACGACCCCAATTCGTGGTCTTGCTACAGCAGTTCAGGTGCCCGTGTTGGCAGCCTGGACCTCAACGCCTACTGCGATCGCACCTACCCCGGTAGCCACGCGATCGTCGTGATCAACAACGCCTACGGCTGGAAATGCCGCTACTAAGTAGCCTTTGACGCTACTTTTCCACGTTCAGGTCCTCGGGGTTCACTCCCGAGGGCCTTTTTCATTACTTGCTCCGCGCCTTCAAGGCCGCGCGAACCTCGCCGACCTCATCCCACGGCTCCTCGTGCTCGCCCCGCTGGATAGTCTTCTCGTGCCCCTTACCCAGAAACATGACTGCATCACCCGCCTGCGCCCGCCCCACCGCAAATCGGATCGCCTCACGCCGGTCGTGCACCAGGAATAGGTTCTGATTGCGCACCTTGCCGGCTTCCTCCGCCGCCGTCGCTATCGCCTCCAGGATAACCGTCCCGTTTTCACCCCGGTCGTCCTCCTCGGTCAGCACCACCTCATCGGCGTACTGTCCAGCCAGCTTGCCCTGCAGTGGTCGCTTGCTCACATCGCCGGTCCGCCCCTGCGAGCCAAACACCACGATCAGTTTACCCTTTACCATCGGCTTCAGGTCACCAAATAATTTCTCAAAGCTATCCGGGGTGTGTGCGTAGTCCACGATCGCCGCGAAGTCCTGTCCCTCGTCCACCCGCACCATCCGGCCTTCCACCGTCTTCACTGCCGCAATCCCCCTCTCTATCTGTTTGGCGCTCAGCCCCACCAGCAGCCCGACGCCCACCGCCGCCAGCGAGTTCGACACATTAAACGACCCGGGCAGGTTCACATCGATATGCATCTTGCGTCCCTCAGCCTCCAGGTCATAGCTGCTGCCCTCTGGCGTCGACACCACATTGGCCGGCTGCAAGTCCGCCGACTCACTGATCACCCCGTATGTCACCGGCCCCTGCACCAATGTTTCAAACCGGTGGGAGCTGGGATCATCCGCATTAATGACCCCCGCCCGCAGGCCCGACCGGTGCGCCGTCGCTAGCTCAAACAGCCGCATCTTTGCCTGCACATACTTCTCAAACGTCCCGTGATAGCTAATGTGCTCGTGCGTGATGTTGGTCATCACCGCGATACTAAACGGCACTCCCCAAGCCCGGTTCTGCGCCAGCGAATGGCTCGTCATCTCCAGCACGAGCCATTCGACACCCGCCTCCCTCATCTGGCGGATCCGCCGAAACAGCACCGGCGCGCTCACGGTGGTCATATGCGTCATCTGCGGCTTCAGCTCCAAACCGGCCCCATACGACACCGTTGTCATCATCCCCACCTTGTAGCCTGCCTCATGCAGCATGCGATGGATCATGTAGCACGTCGTGGTCTTGCCGTTCGTTCCCGTCACGCCGATCACCTTCATTCGCCGCGCCGGCAGCCCATTGGCCACGTTGTACACCGCCGCTTCTATCGCGTGGCCATACGGTGCCAGCGCCTTAAATAGTCCAGCCGGGATAATTGCCTTAATCACCTTGCGAAGCATCATGCTATCCAATTACTGACTTGAGTATAGCAGCTTGCCTGAGCCACCATTTCATGGTATAAACGCACTCGTCATGACGCTCCCGACCACCGAAAGGAATAGCGTCCATGGACAAGCTCAAAGAAGACCAAGAGGGCGAGGACTTCGGCGACCGCACCGGCAAGGACTACCCCGGCATCGGTGTCGGCCTTATCGTCGTCAATCAGCAACGCCGCCGCGGCAGCAAGCTGCGCGTCCTGGTACACAAGCGTGGCCAGCAGCGCAACGACGAGCTCGGCCTTCCCGGCGTCCGCAATGAACCGTTCTGCTGGGATTTCCCCGGCGGCGGCGTCGAGTTCGGCGAGCTCCTCGAGGACGTCTGCACCCGCGAGATCTTCGAGGAACACGGTCTCGTCGTCGACTGGGACAGCCTAGAGGAGCTCTTCTCCATTCAGCATCTCATCTACCAGGGCACCACGGTCGTCGAGCACTGGCTCTCGCACACCTTCATCACCTACCGGTTTGACGGTGAGCCCCAGATCAAGGAGCCGCACAAGTGCCTCGAGTGGCGCTGGGTCACACTGGCCGAGCTCGAGCAACTGAGTCCGATCACCGAAAGTGTCCGACTCAACCTGCTCAAGCTCCACCTGACCCACCCCGACTGGTTCTAACCCAGTCCTCAACCCCGCCCCCGGCGCATCAGCCGGGGGCTTTCTCATATCTTGCCTACCAGCACCGCATATTGTATAATTATCTAGTCATGTGTCCCGGTCAAGCCAACCGGAACATTCTCGCTATCCGAAAGGCCAGCCCATGACAATGCTCATACTCAAGATCGTCGTCGGCCTCGTCATCGTGGCTGTGGTAGGCGGCATCATCTGGGCCGTGTTCGCTCGCGGCCGCCGCAACAGCCACGTCCGCGCCCAGTTCAAGCAGGCCATCAACCGCACCAAGCAGCACATCTGCATCGCTCTCGCGGAAGGCGCGCTGTCACGCGCCGATATCGCGGACGTGCTCGCGGCCGAAGACGAACCCCGCCTCATCGACGCGGCTCTGCTGGAGCTCGAGGACGAGGGTACCATCACCTCCGTTCCCGACTCGGACTCGAGCCTCGTCGTCTACACCCTCGCCGCCTAGTGCGGCCGCGCCCCTTGGCACATCAGCCTTGGGGCGCCTATTCGTCTGGCCAAATTTAATACAAGAACCGCTCGGGTGACCGGTTGGCTAGCTTACTCGCCACACGCTCACCAAACGTCCGCCAGAAGCGGTAGCGAGTTGAGTTCAGCGGCACGTCCCAGCACCCCACAAACTCCGTGATCTCCGGATTAAACTTCCGCTTAAACTCATACAAGCTCTCGCGTGGGTCGCCAGTCCCCAATTGGTCTGGGTTCGGCACGCCCATCATGTCGTAGCTCGTCACCCCCTTGCCCTTCAGCCACCGCATCACTTCCCACTGCATCAGATACGACGGTTGTAGCTCTCGCTTGGCATCAAACGATCCGCCATCCTTGTACCAACCCCGCTGGCCCAGGTAGGTCACAAATATGCCACTCAGGCACTCACCCTCGTGCATCACCAGGAACAGTTGCGCCTGCCCAGCCGCCACCTGCGCCCGCCAATAGTCCAGATAGTAATCTCGCGGCCGCAAGCCATAATGCGCCCGCGCATCCACCGCCTGCATCAGCTGGTACATCACGGCCAAGTTCTCGTCGGTCGCCTCCACCGGCCGCACCTCCACGCCAGCACTCTGCGCCTTGCGAATATTGCGCCGCGCCGTCTGGTTAAAGCTTGCCAGGATCTCCTCCTCACTCGGCGCCAGGTTCACAAAGATAGTTGACTTCGAACCCGGGTCTCGGTTGGCCCGCACCAGCCTCAGCTCGTGCAATTGCTCAGCCGCCAGCTCTGATGCCGGCACCTCACTCTCGAGCCGCCCCAGCACGCCGCCCAGGCCAAATTCCTGCGTCTGTCGCACCACCTCTTGGTAGTCTGCTGGCACCGTCACGCCCGGCCCCTTGGGGCAATACCATACATCACCCTGCAATGGTACGCTCCGCACCAGCCACTGCGCAGCCACCTGCCTCCCGTCCGCCAGCTCATACACCATCCGCTGCGGACGCCAGCCCCAACGTGCCTTAAAGTCGCCCCAGGCCACTGTCTGCAGCACGTTGCCACCGTCAGGATTAGCCGCTACCAGCTCGTCCCACCGCTGCAATTCATCTTCGGTCGCGCGTCTCATCTTCCACCTATTGTAGCGCAAAACTCTAGTCGTCTTCGCCACGGCTATTGTAATTACCTGCAAAACAGTGTAGAAATATCGTGCATTGCGGTCCCTCGTTCCCGAGAGAAAGGATCACCGCATGAGTTCCAACCGCACAGTCGTTGATGTATCACTCGCGGTCGCCGGCTTCTTCGAGTTCCTGCTCCGCTGGCTTCTCGTGGGAGCCGCCATCCTGGCCGTTCTCCCGATTCTCTTCATCGCGGTCATCATGGAGCCCGACCTCGAGGACATCTACGAGTTCACTCAGCCCTACGCCTGGAAAATCCTTCGGGAGAACCTGGCCAGGGCCACCCGCGAAACCGATGATCTTCGCGGTCTCAGCCGCCGTCAGCGGCGCCAGATCGCCTTCCAGCGGATCCAGCTGGAGCTCGGGGAGCGCCAGATCGAGCTCGACACCCGTCGGCTCAACACTCAGTCTGCCGCCCTCGACGGGCTGCAGGCCCGCGTGCTGGACACCTCATCCCCACCGCGCGACCGGACGCACTAACCGATCCGGCCGCCTAGGCCCCGCACATCGCGGGGCCTTTCTTTCGGCTAGCACGGCATCATATCCAATTGGTCGCTCAAAGCGACGACCGCCTTCCCGTGTGTTCCAGTCGCTTTGGGCGATCTGGCACACACTAGCTGGTCACCACCTGGGGGCCTGTTACGGGCGCCCCACTTCCATCTCTAGCGCCTGCTTCACCTGTTCGGCCACCTCACGAGCACTCAGGCCCTCAGTCGGCACCACTACCTCGTCGTCCAGATCGGCCATGGTTTTATCAGCCAAATATTCGTCCAAATCATCCTTCGTCGTAATCCGGTACGGGTCCACCCGGCCCGTCGCGCGCTCCAGCAGCGTGTCATAATCGGCCACCAGCCGCACCACCACAAACCGGTACTCCGGAAACTCCGCCACCACCTGTCGCATCACGTTTACCGTCTGCACATCTGGCGACGGCCGCACGTATATTACGTCGTGCCCCGCCTCCAGCAAATGCCGCGCCACCGGCCCCGTTATGGCATCCATCAGCCGCGAAATTCGGTGTTCCTGCACAATGTTGTACACCGCGTTTTTCAAATCATGAAACCAATACAGCCGCCAACCCAAATCGCGCTCTAGCTCACGTGCCACCGTGATCTTGCCCACACCCGGCTGCCCCCGCACATACAAAAACGTCTTCATACCTGTAAGCATATCAGCTACAATACCCTCATGAAACTCTACTCTTGGAACGTCAACGGCATCCGCGCGGTCGTGCGCAAAGACCTCTTCGCGCCCTTCATCGCCGCCGAATCCCCCGACATCCTCTGCCTCCAAGAAACCAAGGCTCAGCCCGAGCAAATCGACCCCGGTCAGCCCGGCTACCACCTCTACCTCAACTCGGCCACCCGCCCCGGCTACTCCGGCACCGCCATCCTTTCCAAAACCGAGCCCATCGCCACCAGCCACAACCTGCCCGCCGCCATTAAGGCCAAGTTCGCCATGACCGAGGACAAATACGGCGACCCCGATTCCGAGGGCCGCGTCATGGCCGCCGAGTTCGAGCACTTCTACCTCGTCACCGTCTACACACCCAACGCCAAAGACGACCTCAGCCGCATCCCTCTCCGCCACGACCACTGGGACCCCGCCTTCCTCGAATACTGCAAAGGTCTCGAAACCGGCCAGTTCCCGCTCGACGGCGGCTCGGGCAAGCCCAAACCCGTCATCTTCTGCGGCGACCTCAACGTCGCCCACACCCCCGATGACCTCGCCCGCCCCAAGCCCAACGAGGGCAAAAAAGGCTACACGCTCGAAGAGCGCGAAGGCTTCCAGAATTTCCTGGACGCCGGCTTCGTCGACACCTTCCGCCTCTTCACCCAGGGCAACGGCCACTACTCCTGGTGGAGCAATTTTGGCAACGCCCGCGCCAACAACGTCGGCTGGCGCATTGATTATTTTCTGGCTTCATCAAGCCTCAAGTCGCACATCAAATCGGCCCAGATCCACGCCGCCATCATGGGCTCCGACCACTGCCCCATCAGCCTTGAGCTAGACTTCTAGTTCGTTCCAGCGCAAGCCGGCCGGCCGATTCTTGATTTATCGCTCAAATCCTTATACAATCCACGAATCCGGGCACCGACCCGGCGATCCCACAGGGAGCAATCATGTCGAACACCGACATCATGGACCTGGTCGTCAAGCTCGCCGGCCTCGGCCACGAGCCCACCACCGAGCAGGTCCAGGCCGTGCTCACCAATGAGCAGGCCCTGGCCATCGTCACCGACACTGCCGAAGACAGCCGCGCCGTCGTGGCCGGCTATGTCCTCAACCACCAGCAGTGCTTCTCGAGCGACGTCGTCACGGCCGCCCAGGCCCTCTACGACGACGGCCAGCCGCTCGACCCGCCGGTCATCGTGCAGATACGCCTGGTCGGCGACGACGGCCAGACTGACCACGAGAGCACGGCCGAGCTGGCCGACTTCCTCGACGAGGTCATCCCTGGAGGCGTGCAGCGCATCACCGCCTGACGCGCCTCGCCCGAGCCCGGCTCCGCATTGGAGTCGGGCTCACTTTATCAATTGACCAATTAGCCATAATATTGTACAGTTAAGCATTGTCACACTCAATCCGATCGCCTAGGGAGGCTCGTAGTGACAAGCACCGAATCCAGATCAGAAGTGCTCAACGGCCGGCTGGTCGTGCCCCGCGGCTTCGAGCCGATCCGATTCCGGATCGTCCACCAGTCAGGCAGCCCCACCGTCCGCCTGGTGTTCGACACCAAGGACAAACGGGCTACCAACGAGTGGGACGTGAGCCTCGAGCTAATGCTGCGAGGACTGGCCGGCAATGCCGGCACCACCGAAACCAACATCCTGATCGGGCCATGGATGAACGACGATTCATGGATCGCCCTGATCCTGATGGGCAAAGTCAACGAGGGCCAGCAGAAGGGCCTGGACAGAATCGCCATCCTCCTACTGCCCCGTGGCGACCTCGCCCGCATCCTGTCCAGCTTCTCGGATATCGACGAGCTGATCAGGCGGCTGACCGGACCCAGCTTCTGACCACACTCCCGGCCCACTAGCCAGCATTTAGGCTACGTGGGCCGTCTTTTTGCCATCCGGCGGCCCACCGCCTTCACCACCGGCCACAGGTGCTCCCACACCAAGTACCCCGCCCGGCTCAGTGAGTAGTCCCACGTGCCGACATAGTCCGTCTCATCCGGCCCAAAGCCCTGCTTAAATTGGCTCACGCCCTCATTGAGCCGGCCATTAAAGTCATACACTCGGCAACCTAATGCCTTCATATCGGTCATGGCCCGCCATTTCAGCAGGTAGTTGGCCTTTTGCTCCTGACCCGTCTCGTTCACGCCGCCGTATAGTTCATACGCTACCGGTCCAGCCGCTGCCAGCCACAAGAAAGCCACCGGCCGGCCCTCGTACCGGGCATAATACAGGTAATTCCGCTCACCCAGCTCCCTCAGCAGCCCCTCGTAATACTCACGCCCATGGATCCCAAACCCTGCCCGCCTAGCCGTCTCCTGGTATAGCTCGTACATCGCCGCCAGATCGCCAGCGGTCTCACGCCCAATACTCACACCATCTCGCTCGGCCTTGCGAATGTATTGCCGGTGCTTGCGAGCCATCGGCTCGAGCAATTCATCCTCGCTCTTGGCCAGATCAATCGTGTATGTCTGGGCCAATTGCACACTGTGCCGGCCCTGCATCCAGCCCTTTGGCCGGATCGCCTTGGTCCAGGCCGGCTCCACTCGCAAATATAGGGCGTTCTGCTCCCGCGCCCATGCCTGCAGCGCCCGCAGCAGCTCTGCCGCATGCTCTGGCTCCACCACTGGCCCACGCGGCACATACGCGATAAAGCGCCCCATCCGCGGAATCGGCCACAGCAATACCTGCACGGCCCCCACCCAAGCCTCGCCGTCCATCAGCACCAATCGGTGCGGCACCCACCGGCTGCTGCGCTTTACCTCGCCCCAACCCCATAGCTGCAATGGGTGACCCCAGGCATGGCCAGCCACATACTCATCCCAAGGCGCCTTGTCAGTCCATTCCAGCAATTGCATGCGCCCATTATACATGCCTACTCGCTTGACCGGAGTCATTGGCCATGGTAATAATACCCACCAGTAAGTATCCCTTACCGCACCCAAAAGGGAGGAGTCATGACGACGATCGACCCCCGAATGATCCAGGTTGAGATACCGTTGCGGCTGGTTGCGCCGGACGCTACCGCGTTACCAGTCCGGGGCTCGTTCATCTACGACCCGGCCGACCCATACGCGATCAGCGTCACCTTCAGCGCCGAGGCCGACAGCGCCGAAGCCGACAGCGC
>CAZDGK010000013.1:23391-27051 GCA_964505035.1 uncultured Candidatus Saccharimonadales bacterium | reverse complement strand
GCATGTCGGGCTCGGACACGATTTCCAGTAGCGGCGTGCCGGCGCGGTTGAGGTCGACGAGCGAATAATCGGCCTTGTCGGGGTGGGTCAGCTTGCCGGCGTCGGCTTCTAGGTGCGCGCGGGTGATGCCGACGCGCTTGGTGGCGCCGTCTTGCGGGAACTCCACGTAGCCACCGGGCACGATGGGTTCGTCGTACTGGGAGATTTGGTAGCCCATGGGTAGGTCGGGGTAGAAGTAATTTTTACGGTCAAACTTGGTGTGGTAGTCGGCGGGATAGTCGGCGTTTAGGGCTAGTCCAAGCTGTAAGGCTAACTCGACAGCGCGCTTATTGAGCACCGGCAGCGCACCGGGCAAACCCATGCAGACCTCGCAAACAAGCGTGTTGGGTTCGGCTTCGCGGGCGTCATTGTCACAGCCGCAGAACAGCTTGCTCTTGGTAGCCAGCTGCACGTGGCATTCGATGCCGATGACGACTTCGTATTTGGCGCGGAGGTCGGAGGTCATATTAGTTTATATCCTTGGCCGTCTTTGACGATTTTACCAGAGACCGGCTCAGCAAAGTGGGTGCCAATAAAGATAGTATCAGTGTCGGCAAAGCGTTCTAGTAAGGCTGCTCGCGAGGCATTGGCCTGGTTAGTATCTGTGTCGAAAGGTGTACCCCAATCGGCGTGGGCGATCTGGCAGGGGTGGTGCAGGGCGTCGCCGGAGATGACGGCCGATTGGCCCTGGGATTCGATGAGGAAACTCACGTGGCCAGGGGTATGGCCCGGCGTGGGAAGAAAGGTAATCTCGGGAATGGGATGATGATCGGCGGGAACCAGGCGCGACAAGCCGGCCTCATGGATGGATAGGACGCACTCTGCGAAGCCCCAGCGGTCATCGTCGAGCTCCTTGGCCGGCTTGGACTTCCAGTAGCTAAACTCGGGCTCTACAAAGATGTATTTGGCGTTCGGGAACGTCGGCGTGGGCTGGCCATCGACTAGCGTAACATTCCAGCCAACGTGGTCAAAGTGCATGTGGGTATTGAGCACGATGTCGACGCTGCTTGGGTCGCAGACCTTGGTGAAGCGCTCCAGGAAGCCGGTGCGCAGGTTGGCCCAGACGGGTACGGCCGGGCGGTTGCGGCCATCACCCACACCGGTGTCGACCACGATAGTGAGGTCACGCAAGCGGATGACGAACGACCAGACGGCCGCTTTGAGCTTGCCATCGGCGGCGGCATAATGTGGGGCGAGCCAGCTGATAGCCTTTGCAGCGTTGGGCGTGGCAGCCGGGATGCCCTCTTGGATGACTTCCCCGCCATCGACTTCAAAGACGGGCTCGATGGTAACTTCGCCGACGCGGATCATGACTTGCCCTCCACCCACAGCATGTCACTGTCGCCGGGGTCGTTGGTGCGGAAGACGCCAATGATGAAGTCGGCTTGACCGGGGTTGCTAAAGGCGTGGACGTCACCAGTTTCGCAGAGGAAGATGTCGCCGGTGGTGGCGTGATAGGTTTCGGACCCTAGACGAATGTCGCCGGCGCCGGCCAGAATGGCGAAGACTTCGGTGCGGGCTTTGTGGTAGTGCGGCTTGATCTCGACGCCCGGCTCCAGCTTGATGACCTGGAACTTGGCGCCGGGTGACTTTAGGTCGTCTTCGGTGAAGAGCAGGGCTTTTTGATGCTCAAAACGGCCTTGCCAGTCGATGGAGTTGAGGTTGAAATGCTTCATATATATTTCAACTCCTTCAGTACCGTCTCGTCGATGTCGACTTCCCCACTGTCTTGGGCGGCTTGGTGGGCCGCACGGAGCCGGTCGCCGGGCAGGCGGATGTCATCGACCCCGGGCTGCTTGCGCGAGGCTTTGATGAGACGAACGAGGTCGGAGGTATGGCGCTTGAACTCGGCCGGGTCGCTGACGAGGCCCGGGTCGATGGCCATGACGAGCGTACCCCACTGGTCGTCGATAACGCCGTAGGAGGCGCCAACGAGCGGACCGCCGAGGATCTCGACGACCATGGCCAGACTGGAACCCTTGTAACCGCCGTCGAATGGCAGTAGGCCGCCCTCCATGGCTTGCGCTGGGTCGGTGGTGGGCTGGCCATCGGGGCCGATGGCCTTGCCCTCGGGCAGCTGCTCGCCGCGAGCTTTGGCCAGCGTGAGGCCGGACCAGGTCATGGACGAGGTGGCCATGTCAATCACGAGCGGCTCGTGGGCGGTCGGGATGCCGATGGCCAGCGGGTTGGTGCCAAAGAGTGGCTCGGCCGAGCCAAACGGCGCCTGAGAGCCGGGCGTGCGTGTGACCATGAGGCCGATGAGGCCTTGCTTGGCGATTTGGTCGACGTAGTAGCCCAGGACGCCATTGGACGAGTGCATATTATGGGCTCCTACCAAGCCAAATCCGTGCTCTTTGGCCTTGGTAATGGCAACCTCGGTGGCATGCAGGCTGACGAGTGGTGCGGGGTGGCCGCCAGCGTCGATGAGCTGCGACAATTTGGTGTCGCGGACAACCCTGACGGCTTGGGCGGGCTTGATGTTTTGCATGGGCTCAGTGCCGGTGAGCTTGGCGATGCCCATGGGCGGTACACCAGCCATATCGGCCCAGATGAGAAAATCGGCCAACCGAGCGGCGGCGTCCGGACTGAGGTTCTGGCTCAGAGTAGCGATAACCTGGGGGCGAAGGGTTTTGAGGGCGATTTTCATATGGCTCCTTTAGATGGCTCCTAATTCGCGCAGGCCGCGCTCAAAATCTGACAAAGCTTCCTTGGCCTGGCTAGGGACGAGGTCGAAACCGACTTCGTGGGCCAGGGCGTTGCGGAGCTTGTGAGCGCGCCAGAGGCCCTCGTAGGTGTCATGGCTGCGGACGTAGGGCTTGGCGGCTTTGAGGCGGTCGCCGAGGGTGTCGCCGGGCACGCCGGCCTGGCGCAGAGCCTGGTCGAGCAGCTTGTCGGCCTCGGAGACAGCCTGGCGCAGCCCGTTGCCGCCGCCCGTGCTCATGGCCTGGATGGTGGCCCAACGATCGGCCATTTGGGCGCGGTTGAGGGTGGGCGTGGCATAGCGATCGGGCCGGGAGCTGCGACTGCGCGGACGGCGACGCCCAGCCCGGCTAACGATGCTGCCCAGCAATAGCGCCGCCACGAGGATGATGACGAGAAAAGCGATGGGGGCGCCGCTGCTGGTCACGAGCGGGCCTTCCAGTCGCCAATCACCGCCTCGGCGGCTTGGGCGGCAGCCAGGAGGTCCCGCTCGGCACGTTGGGGCGCCATCAGCTGCAGGCCGATCGGCAGCCCACCTACCATGCCGTACGGAATGGAGATGGCCGGGATGCCGACGAGGTTGACAGCCACGGTCATAACGTCTTCCAGGTAGAGCTCGAGTGGATTGCCGGATTTTTCGCCCAGGCGGAAGGCCGGGCTGGGCGCGGTGGGACCGAGCAGCAGGTCGTACTGCTTGAAGGCTTGGTCGAACTCGCGGATGAGCAGCGTGCGGACGCGTTGGGCGCGCTTGTAGTAGGCGTCGTAGTAGCCACTGGAGAGGACGTAGGTGCCAATCATAATGCGGCGCTTGGCCTCGGCGCCAAAGCCCTGGCTGCGCGACATGAGATAGGTGTCTTCGAGGGTAGTGGCGTCGGGGGCGGAGTAGCCATATTTGACGCCGTCGTAGCGAGCCAGGTTGGA
>CAZDGK010000013.1:20373-23291 GCA_964505035.1 uncultured Candidatus Saccharimonadales bacterium | reverse complement strand
TCGGTGGAGCTGGCCATCGCCACGATGCCGGTGCGCGGGGTGCGACCGTAGGTGGGCTTGAGGCCGACCACGCCGCACAGATGGGCGGGCTGGCGGATGCTGCCGCCGGTGTCGGTGCCGAGCGCAAAGGCGGCCTGGCCCAGCGCCACAGCGGCCGCACTGCCGCCCGAGCTGCCGCCGGGCACGCGGGCGAGGTCGTAGGGGTTCTTGGATGGACCAAAGTCGGAATTCTCGGTGGATGTGCCGTGGGCAAAGGCGTCCAGGTTGGCCTTGGCCACGAGTACGGCACCGGCCGCCCGCAGCCGCTCGATGGCCGGGCCTTCGTAGGGCGCCATAAACGGCTCCAGGATGTGGCTGGCAGCGGTGGTATGAGTGCCAAGCGTGAGGTAGTTGTCCTTGGCGATATAAGGCACGCCAGCCAGCGGCAGGTCTTCGCCGGCGGCGACGCGCGCATCAACCTCCCGGGCCTGCTCCAGGGCGTTCGGATTGAGCTCGAGCACGGTGTGGTACTGCGGCGTGGCAGCGAGGCGGTCCAGACTGGCCTGCACCAACTCCACGGCGGTGTGGCGCATAGCGCGGACGTCGGCCGCCAGATCGGCTAGCGGACGCTGGAGGTCAATGGCGGGCTTTGAGGCGTCTTGGTTAGCCATTGAGCACGCGCTTTACCACAATGTAGCCGTCCTTCTGGACGGGCGCGTTGGCCAGGAGCTGCTCGCGGGTACGAGTCTGGCGCACTTCATCAGACCGCCAGACATCAACCAAGCCCGTGACCTGGTCGGTGGGCGGCACACCGTCGATGTCGACGGCCTGTAGCTGCTCAACGAAGCTCATGATATTGGAAAGCTCCACGGCCATCTTGGCTGCTTCGTCGGCGGTGAGGCCAATGCGAGCCAGCTTGGCGAGGCGTTCGATTTCGGTGGTGCCGAGCTTTGACATGGCACCAGTATACGGGGTGATCTACTCGCAGTAAATGGCCAGGGTGGTCATCGGGCAGGCGATCATGGGCTGCATATTGCCCGGCTGGACCGGGTAAGGGCCGCAACCGCTACAGGGTGGCCACGGGATGGGGCTAATGGTCGGCAACGGCAGCGGGTCTGGTGTGGGGGTCGGCCAGGGCGATGGGATGGGCTTGATGGTGGGCCAGGGCGACGGCAGCGGCGTGGCGGTCGGCGACGGCGTGGGCGCGGGCTGGACGTAGACTTCGACCGGCGGGCGCAGTTCGCCAGCCGGCAGCGGTGGACCATCGGTCGGCACTGGCGTGACGGCCGGCAACGTGGCGATGGGGCTGGGCGTGGCCAGAGCCACGGTCCGGTCGCTGGCCGGAGCGGCTGGCCACTGCAGCCAGGCAGAGGCCACTACAATGGCCGCTACGCCGACGGTGCCGATGATCGTAAGGCGGTTGGTCATAGCGCCACAATGGCGCCGGCCACGACCAGACCGACGAGATGGTAGCCCATGTCGATGAGGTAGAGGTTGGCGGCTTTGCCCTGGAACGTGCTATTGATGAGGCTCGTACTGGTAACGAAGAACAGCCAGACAATCAGGCCGAGCATGGCGCCGGCCATCCAGCCACTAAGGCCAATGAGGTTGCCGACGTACGCCAGGCCGAGCACGGCCATGAACTCACCGAACACGGCGCCGATGTAGACATAATTGTCACCCATGGAGGACTTGCCGACGGCCTTCATCCAGGCCTTCGCAAACAGTAGCGGCGAGTACCAGACTGCTCCGATTACCATATAGGCCACGACGGCCAGCGCCAACTGCCAGACTGACGCACCAAAGATCTCCATGGAACACGCTCCATACTTATTGCTTTTGTTGTAGTCTTTTTTGGCACCAATGTAAAGTTGGGTATAATCATAAGCAGTTAGAGAGAATCTGCTCATGCCACCCGCACCGCAGCCCGATGAAGAGGCCGCCCCCAAGCACCAGCTGCACTGGTGGATGGTGGAGGTAGGTTGCGCGGTGGTTCTGCTGCTGATCGTCGGGGTGGGTGCCTGGCAGCTAGGCCGGCAGTCGGCGGCTGGGCCCACGGCCAACACCACCACCGGCAGTCCAGCGCCGAGTGCGAGCGAGTCGCCGGCCACGGCTGCCACGGCGCTGACCTTGGACACTACCAAAAGCTACGGCAACAAATATGCCGGCGGCCTGCTGCCGGTGGGCGATGGCAAATACGTCACGACGGGCGCCAAGAAAGGCTATGTATATGTCTGCAACGCCAACTTCGTGCCGGCCGGGCAGGCGGGCGCCCAGACGCGGGGGCCGTGGTTTACGAATAACAACACGCAGTATGACATTAATAAGAAGAGCCACATCGCCGGCAGCGTCAGCTGGACACCGTCTCTGAGTGTGACCATGAGTGGTGGCAAGCGAATCATCACGACCAACGACCTACCCGACCACAAAACCGGCGTGTTCCCAGTGGCGGCCAGCGACCCGGCGCGCCAGTACGACGCCAACCCGAACTCCATCAAGGCTCAGTCGCTGACCTACACGCTAGACGGCGCGCCGACGGCCGGCAGCCCCGGCTGCTTGGGCGGCGAGGTGGGCGTAATGCTGACTGGCGTGGCGCTGTTTGACGGCTTTGATGCCGGCGGGCGGGATGCCGGCGCCTGGGAGGTCCAGGACGGCTGTGATGGCCACCCGCAGAACAAGGGCGAGTACCACTACCACACGCTGAGCAAGTGCATCACGACCGCCACAGTGGATACGGTGATTGGCTACGCGCTGGATGGTTTTCCGATCACCGGGCCAAAGATTGGCGATGGTAACATCCTGACCACTGATGACCTGGACGAATGCCACGGTATCACTAGTCAGATCACACTAGATGGCAAAAGCGTCACCATGTACCACTACGTCATGACGCAGGATTTTCCGTACTCGGTGAGCTGCTTCCGCGGGACGGCCATCAA
>CAZDGK010000013.1:18591-20273 GCA_964505035.1 uncultured Candidatus Saccharimonadales bacterium | reverse complement strand
GCGAACCGCTAGGACGGCTTGACCTTGACGCTCACATTCTTTGACTCGGCAGCTGATTTGCGGGCAGGCTTAGCGGGTTCGACACCACCCGCCTCACCCACTGGCAGCTCGAGGGCAAAGACCGAACCCTTGTCCACCTCGGTTGACTCGAGGTAGAGGCGGCCGCCCATGCCCTCGGCCATGAGCTTGGAGATGTAGAGGCCCAGACCGGTGCTACGGGTGTTGTCGCGGGTAAGAATGTTGTTGGAGGCTTGCTGGAACTTGTGGAACAGTAGGTGCTGCGACTCCATGGGGATGCCCTTGCCAGTATCGGCTACGGAGATTTTGATCTTGTCGGGGCCACTCAGGCCTAGCGCGATGGTCACGACGCCTTTGTCGGTAAACTTGAAGGCATTACTCAGCAAGTTGATGATGATCTGCTGCACTCGCTCGGCATCCGCCATGACAGCCGGGATGGGTGTGTCGGCCGGCTTAAACTCGAGGACGTTGCCATTGCGAGTGTCATCGGCGTCAAACTCGCGGATGGTCTTGGCCATGAGGTCGGGCAGGTTGAGGCTCTCTTTCTTGAAGACCATCTTGCCCTGCTCGAGCCTGGAGGTGTCGAGGAAGTCATTGACGATGGTGATGAGGCGCAGGCTGGACTCGTGAATGTCGCCCACCATTTCCTTGAGCGAGGGATCCTTGAGCTGGTCGCCAAAGTAGTCAATGATCATCTTCGAGTTGCCGCGGATGGCGGTCAGCGGGGTGCGCAGCTCGTGACTGGCGATGCTAAAGAACTCGTCTCGGGAGCGCTCCATGGCCCGGGCTTCAGTGGTGTCCTCCATGACCATGACAGTACCGATGGCCTGCTCGGCGCCATCGACCTCGTCGATGATCGGGGCGAAGAAGAAGCGGAAGAAGCGCGGGCCGATCTCGACGCCGTGCTCGGTGGGCTGGCGGCTGTCGAGCGTCGTCTTGAGGCAGGAGAGCAGGTCAATTGTAGCCTTGTACTCAGTGCTGACGGCTTCCAGCACGCGGCGCGAGGCGGCCGGTGTGTCTGGGATGTCGCGGTTCATGAGGTGCGCGAGCACGGCGTTGTGGAAGACGATTTCATTCTCGGGGTTGACGATGGCGAAGCCAAACGGCATGGAGTTGATGGAGGCCTTCAGCCGCAGCTGCTCGCGAATAAGCTCTTTGTTCTGGTCCTCAATCTTGGTGTGCGAGGCCTTGAGGTCGGCCACCATGGAGTTGAATGAGCTGGCCAGCTGGCCGATTTCATTGTCCAAGCTGACCTTGGCTGGCTGCACATCGAAGTTGCCACCGGATAGCTGGGCGGTGGTGGCGGTTAGTTGCTTGAGCGGGTCGGTGTAGCGCTTGATGAAGAAGAAGCTGAGGATCCAGACGAGCACCAGGAGGCCGGCACCAAACGGCAGGATGCGGCTGTAGACCATTTCGTCGGTGGTGTTCTTGACCTGCTTCTGGAGGTCGGCGACCACACTCAGGAGCGTGCTTTGCTTGGCGGCGATGCCGAGGCTAAAGGTAGTGCCAGCGACGGGTGCGTAGGCGACGTAGAGATCACGGTTACCAGCCTTGACGGCGCTAAAGCCGCTCTTGCCGGCCCGCATGCTGGTCAGAACGGTGCCGAAATCACCTTTGACGTCCTTGAGGTCCGGGCCAAATTCTTTGTCCTTTTGGGCCCGGCC
>CAZDGK010000013.1:0-18491 GCA_964505035.1 uncultured Candidatus Saccharimonadales bacterium | reverse complement strand
CACCTTTGACGTCCTTGAGGTCCGGGCCAAATTCTTTGTCCTTTTGGGCCCGGCCCAGGATGTCGGTGTACCCTTGGGCCGGCAGAGCGATGGTGCGGCCGCTCTGGTCAATGAGGAAGGCGTATGAGCTCTCGATTGGCGTGTAGCTTTCGATGTTTTTGGCGATGTTATTGAGGGTTATATCCAGATCAACCACACCCTTAAAGCCGTGGTCTTTTGTATAAACAGGGTTCAATGCACTCAGTAGTAAACCATTGCCGGCCGGGTCGTCGTAGACGACCGACCATTTGAAGGTCTTATCCGGGTCGTTGTCTGGTGTTACCGGCGCAAAGAACACATCAGTGACGGGGGTGTAGTCGGCGGGCAGGAAGCCGCCGAGGCCGATGTTGGGGTAGTATTTGGTGTCGCCCTGGGTGCCAATGAAGTAGGCCGCTACGACATTGGGCTCCTTGACGAGGATGAGCGGGAATAGGTCGTCAAAGTAGGTTGTTAGCTCAATTTCGCGCTTAAGCTGGGCGGTGGGCTTGATGGCCGATGGGATGTAGACCGACCCGGGTTCCGACTGAGGGTTGGCATAATTGGAACTGGCGACTTTGGTGACGTGCTGGTCGAACTTCCAGTAGGTCTGGTCGTAGAGGCTAGGCGTCTCAAACACGGAGGTGGCATAGGTGGCGGCGCGAGCATCTTCGTCCTGGATGTTGTGCAGGATAATGCTGTTTTTCTCGGCTGTAGCGGTAGTGGTTTGGATCAGGAACTGCTCGACGCGAGCCTTCATGGCATTGCCGGTGATGTTTTGGGTCTTGCCACCGTACGACAGCACGGAGGTGACACCCAGATAGCTGAGGAAGACTAGAATAATGGCGGTGACGCTAAAGAGCAGGATGACGAGCTGAGTCCGGATGCTACGAGCGGGAAACCAATTGCGCAGATTCATATGTTAAGCCAACCATAAGCATTATGACTTCTTTACACTAGCGGGTTCAGACGGTTTGGGCAAGTGAATCGCTGCTGGCTCCGAACATTTTTTCGGTTACGCTTATGCTTGCGGTATGATAATGACATGAGCGAGCGGTTTAAGATACTGGGGCTCGTGGTGGTGATTTTTGCCGTCACGGTTGGTTTGACGTATCTGGCAACCGTCACACTAGTGCAGCAGCAGTATGCCAAAATCGAGGCGGCCGATGTGCGCGAAAACGCTGGCCGGGCCGTGGATGCGGCGAAAAACCGCGTGGACGAGCTCAACGTTAAGCTAACTGACTGGTCGTCGTGGGACGATCTCTACCAGTTTATCGTAGACCAAAACCAGGCCTTCCAGGTGTCGAATCTGCAAAATAGCTCGCTGTCTAGCTTGGGCATCAATTTCATGCTCTTTTATAATGATCAGCAGCAGCTCGTGCTGGAAAAGGCTGTGGACACCGTCAGCGGCGCCGATATCACGATGCCGCCGGAGCTACCGGCAGCCTTCAAGCCGGGCAGCAGCCTGCTGGCTCGCACTACCACCAGCGACCGGCGCGGATTTCTCGCGACGGCGTCTGGCCCGGTGTTTCTGGTGGCCAAGCCCATTCTGCGCAGCGACGGCGAAGGGCCAGTCCGGGGCACGCTGGTGTTTGCCGAATACCTGTCGCCGGCCGAGATCACCAAGCTGGCCAACCTGACGCACCTGACACTCAACTACTATCCCCTATCCAACACGCTGCCCGACGACGCCGAGGCTGTCCGTGCGCAGGCGACGGCCGACGTCAGCACTGCCGTGGTGCGCCCACTTAGCAGCAGCCGGATCGCCGGCTACCGGGTGGTGGCCGATGTGTACGGCCGGCCGCTGCTGATGGCGCGGGTCGAGCTGCCGCGTGACGCCTTCCAGGAGGCTGGGCGCACGCTGGGCTTCTATCTGATAGTGGTGCTCATTGTCACCCTGATGGCGATAGTCGTGGCGATCTATACGACCAATCAGATCGTCAGCCGCGACCGGACGATCCAGCTAAAGAACGAGTTTTTCTCGATTGCCAGCCACGAGCTGCGCACGCCGCTGGCCGCCATCCGTGGCAATAGCCAAATGCTTGGCATGTACTACGGACCGAAAAACGACGCCGACCTGACCCGTCTCACCAATGACATCCACGACTCGAGCGTGCGGCTGATCAAAATGGTCTCGAACTTCCTCGATGCAGCCCGGCTCGAGCAGGGCAAGCTACCATTCGCGCCGCGACCCATGACCCTGCACGACCCCATTAATATCGTCGTGAAAGAGCTGGAGGCCCTGGCCGCCGAGAAGCACCTGACCATCAAGGCCGAGATCCCGGCCAACTTGCCGCATGTCATGGCCGACCCCGAGCGGGTGCAGCAAGTGGTCTACAACTTGGCCGGCAACGCCATGAAGTTTACGGAGACGGGCGGTGTGACCATTCGGGCGGTGCGCAGCGGTCACGAAGTCGTAGTAATGGTGAGCGACACCGGCCGCGGTATGACGCCGGAACAGCAACGGCTGCTCTTTAGGAAATTTCAGCAGGCGCGAACGGCTGACGATGTGGTGGGCTCCGGGCTAGGCCTGTATATTTCGAAAATGCTGGTTGAGCGAATGGGCGGCCGGATGTGGCTTGAGTCATCGGTGGAAGACCAGGGCACTACTATCAGCTTTGGACTGCCCGTGAGTCACGCTCGTACCAAAGCCACCGCTTGATATCCAGTGCCAATAATTATTTACTATTGGTCATTGCTGTGTCATAATGAATAAATGCAGCCGTCACCCAGACTGCTGCCACGCACAGAAGGGCACGAAATGCTCGATTACAGCATGCCGCCCGGGCAGTCGATCTACTGCGCCTTCCACCAGATGTGGAACCTGGCCCAGGCTCACCAACAACCGGTGAGGACGGTCACGCCCGAGCAAATCGAGATCATCATCCGCCCAGAAGATGACTGGGAAGCCGTGGTCGAGGAGTACGTGAACAACACGACCGCCTCGACCATCTAGCACCACCACGACCGGACGCGCACGAGGGCGTCCGGTCGTATATTATTTGGATATGCACAAAGAATTTAGATCGGAACTGCACCGTATGCCGCACAAGGGCGGCTGGACGTACTTGCTGATGCCAGACTCCGCCGAATTCTTCGGCACCCGCGGCCTCGTGAAGGTGCGGGGCACCATGGACGGCCAGCCATTTACCGGCTCGTTTATGGCTATGGGCGATGGCCAGCACATGCTGCCCGTCAACGCCGAGCGGCGGGCCGCTCTGGGCAAGGACGCGGGCGACAGTGTGACGGTGGTACTGCTTGAGCGCCTGAAGTAGCCGCTAGGCGTGCAGGAAGCCGAGCAGGTGGTAGACCAGAAAGGCCGGCCACACGATAGCCTGAAACACGCCCACGACGCCGTCCCAGAACGAGGTAGCGGTCTGAATGTAATAAACCAGCGCGCCGAGAACGCCTAGGCCGTAGACGACGTCGCCACCTTTGTTGAAACCGGTATTGCCTCTCATGTTGATGATGCCCTCATGTTATGGCTTCATTATACTGCGAATAATCGCCGAGGGCTGGATGGTGTAGTATAAGAGGTATGAAGATGACGCCAGGTTCGCCCGAGGCCAAGGCATGGTTTGCGCAGTTTGTCAGCACCTATCCGCAAGTGACGGTGAAGCCGATGTTTGGCCACAATGCGGCGTTTGTGAACGGGCGGATGGCCGCCGGCACCTACGGCGACGATGTTGTACTAAAGCTGAGCGAGGCGGACGCGGCTGAGTTTGTGAACACCTACCACGCTGAGGGATTTGAGCCAATGCCGGGCCGGCCGATGACCGGCTTCTGGGTGGTGCCGGCCGCCGTCCGCGGGGATGAAGCAGTGCTGCGAACATGGCTTGAGCGGGCGCTGGACTACATAGAGTCATTGCCGCCGAAGCAGAAATGATGATTGAGCGAGTAACATCACTGGGCTGGCGCAGAGGGCTGATCGTGGCCGGGCTGCTGGTGGGTGCGGGATATCTGGTGGCGCGGGTGTTCGCGGCGGGACCGGCGGCCGAGTTCGAGCTGAGCGGCGCCACCTTGACCGGCAATGCCAGCCTCGGCAGCAATGCCAGCGCCATCGGCGGCCACATGGTGGTGTTTGGCGTCGCACCGACGCCGAGCCCCACGCCGACGCCGTCCGCCACGCCGACGCCCACGGCTACCCCGACACCAACTGCCACCCCCACGCCCACGCCGGGCAATCACCACCTGAAGATCATGCCGCTGGGCGACTCCATGACCCAGGGCGGCGTGAACGGCAATGTCGCGGGCCTGTACCTACCCACCGCCAACGGTTACCGGTTGAATTTGCTTAACCTGCTGGCCGGCTACACCATCGACTACGTTGGCCCCTACCAGGTGGGCAACTCGTCGCTGGCCGACCAGGACGAAGCGGGTTCGAGCGGCGCCTGCATCGAGGTGTCACCTTGTGGCGGCGGCACCATGTATCCGCAGACGGCTGGCTGGCTCAATACCTACACTCCGGACCTGGTCATCATGCAAGGTGGCGGCAACGACTATACTAACCACAGCCTAACTGATGCCGACATTGAGAGCTATATGGAGCAGTGGATTCAGCTGGTGTGGCAGACCAAGCCGGCGGCCAAGATTATCGTGAGCGGTGAGGCTCAGTGGCATCCGGAGCTGGAGGACCTCACGAAGACCTATGTCCAAGGTCTGCAGGCCCAGGGCAAGGCGATCCGCTTCGCGCCACTGGCCGACACGGCGGCCGCCGACGCCAACACCATCGACCACACTCACCCCAATACTACTGGCTACCAAATTTGGGCCAATGAGCTGGCGCCCCTGGTCCAGCAATTGTTCCCCTAAATATAAGAAGAACCCCCGGTCGGGTGACCGGGGGCCGGGACGGGCATAGTCCCTACTGCTGACGGACTGAGACGATCCACTCCGCGATGGCGACGATGACTGCGCCGGTGGTGTTGAGCACGGGGCTCCTCTTGTAGAGGTAGCCGACGAGGGCGTCGGGCCGCTCGTCGGTGGACATCCCCAGCAGGGAGTCCAGCCAGGTCCTCTCCTCCTCCGTGAGTTTCGCCACTTCCTCGGAAGCGTAGGCGTCCCGGATGCCCTCCGGGTCCGCCGCCCAGGCCTGCCTCTCCTGTTCGGCGAGGCGGTCGAGCTCGTCCTGATCCTTGACCGGTGTGGTCATGTCTCCTCCTAGGTGACGGGGCAGTGCTATAACATTATCATATTTTTATGGTAATGTCAATAATGTATATCACCATAGACAGGCTCGGGCTAATTCATTAATTATGGGACCATGTGGTTTTTACGACCCGTGAAGGGAGTACCTTATGCCACGACGCGACGGGGCAGTCCACGCGCTCAAGGTCACGGCCAAAGCGGGCCGGGTCATGGCGATGGGGCTGGCGCACGACGGCAGGGCGGCCAAGCTGGCGGACCGGTTTCGCGCCCGCTTGGCGGCTAGACTGTGCGGCCAGCCGGGCTACGGCCGGACTGAGATCATTACGGTGCCGGGGCAACCGGACTGGTTTGTGATTTTCTACGACCTGTGTAGCGAGCTGGCTCTGGACGAGCTCCTCAAGACAGTAGCCAGCGCCCTGGAAACTCGGCTCTATCTGGAGCCAGCTGTGCCCGTCCAGGACATGACGGGCAGCTTTATACCACTCGGCTACGGCTGAGACGAGATACGGCCCCCGAAATATTCGGGGGCCGTTGAGCTGACCGGAGTCAGCGACCGAGGCGCGCCTGGTGGGTCCGCTTCTTCTTCAGGCCGATCAGCGTGAGGCCGATGCCGCCCAGGACGAAGAAGGCGACCAGGCCGAGGAACCCGAAGATGTCCGAGAAGACCCACCGGGCGAGGCCGGCGACGACCTCGCCGTCAGCGGTCGGGTTGGCCTTGACGCCGTGGATGACCTCGAGGATGCCGCCGATGAACATGTAGCGGATGTCGAGGTAGACTCCGAAGCCGATGGCAGCGACGCCCAGCAGCACGAAGAATCCTCCGAGGGCTTTGAACACGTATGCCGTCCTTTCATGGGTAGGAGGATGGTGGCACGAAAGGCATTTGATCATGTCTGGCTGCACTATGCAAGCCAAGCGCAATAGCATAGAGTTGTTTTATGAACAAATATGTGTTACAGTATATTAGTTCTATCCATGGCAGCCCGAGACCCGAAAGGAACTATTTGCCATGCGTGATCCACTGAAGATCTGGCCGACGCGGGAGGTCTTGCTGCCCTCCACCGACAGCGGTGCGTATGAGGAGTTCCTCAGCGACACCCGGGTGGAGCAGGTTCTGGCGGTCATCAATCGGGGTGGCCGTGCCAGTCTGACCCCGCCGTGTGCACGCAACACCGTGTCGCGCCTGCTGGCCGTGGTGCGGCTGGGCAAGAACGTGATCGCCGGTGACTGGTTGTACCTGACCGTCGTCAACGAGCTCGTGATCGACCGGCCGAAGCTGGTTGTGGCTGTGGGCCAGGACGACTACGTGGGCCCCAGTACCAGCGCCATGCTGCCAACCTTCACGCCGGCCCAGGCCGTTGATCTGGTCGAGAGTCTGGTCAAGGAACTCAAAGAGATCCCAGGCCTGACCCCCAACCAAACCTGGCGCTACCAGGGCGACAGCTAGGGGCCCGCATCAACCCGACCGGACACCACATCACGGTGTCCGGTCATTGCTTTATTAATGATTAATGCCCCCGGTGAACCTGATGGTTCTTCCGGGGGCAGTGTCACTCGGCGGCCGTGGCGTAGTGCAGCTGATGCCAGTAGCCGGTGACGGCGTAGGGGGCTACCCCCATGTCGCCGAGATTGCGCAACGAGATGTTGCCATCCGGGTCGCGAATCTTCATGTACCAGGTGCCATCCACCTGCGACGGCCGTGTCACAATGACGAGCCGGGTGACATATCCCAGGTGGCAGTGGGCCAGGACGGCCCGGCCGGGTTCCATGTCCTCGATGCCGAGGGCTCCGGCGCGTTCCGGACGACTCGGGCCGACATGGCCGCCGCCCGGCTTGATGGGCGTGGGTTCTCGCCGATACGACATGAGCACTCACCTCTTTCTGGTCGGTGTGAGCGGATTAATAATGACCTAATGGCGTGTCAGTGTCAATAATACGGCTATTGGTCGTTATCCCAATTGCATGAGCGTTTTTTGTGCTGGTTTGTGTGAGTATACAGATTGGCTTGGCTAGCGCAGAGGGCTAGGGTGGGAACTGTTAAGGAGGATTATCCCGTGGCAGAGCATATTTACGAAACTCATGAAGCCGTGACAGCTGGCGATAGCCCAGTGGGCACGCGCTCGATGGCAGTGCGGCTGGTCGACTGGCTGACGAGTGTATTGCTGGCGCTGCTGGCGATCCGCTTCCTGCTATCGGCACTAGGCGCCAATCCGGCCAATGCCTTCGCCAATCTTATCTATACCCTGAGCTACCCGCTGGTGGCGCCGTTCTTTGGGCTGTTTGGCTACACGGTGCACTACGGCGTGGCGCACATTGAGCTGGAGACGCTCGTGGCGATAGCAGTGTACGCGCTGGTAGGCTACGGTATCGCGCGGCTATTGGCAGCGACCCGTCCGAGCAGCGACTAGCCTCCGGGACGTGAAAGCCCCCGGGTTCAAAACCGGGGGCTCGGGGCGGTCGGCAGATTAGCGCCGCCGGCGGCGTTTGTCTCGCTGGTCCTTGAGGCGGCTGGCGATGTAGGGGATGAGCGCGAGCCCGAAGGTGACGAGCGCACAGATCCACCACACCCCGCCCTCGTAGGCAACGATGCCGCCGATGAGGGCGCCCACCGAGCCGTAGAGCAGCGCGAAGCCGACGAGCCGCCGCTTGGACAAGTCGGCCTTGCCGACGGCGGCCATGATCATGATGAAGGGCAGCCAAGGGCCGAGGGTGGCGATGAGGCCAGCCACGGCACCGAGCGCCCCCCAGCCAGCACCGCTCGTGATGGCGTCGCTGAGCTTGAAATGGAAACTGAACTCCATGGTTTTCTCCTGTCGGAGAGGGACATGACAAATATATTATGCGGTATGATGGCGTGTTTGTCAATTGATACGATTGATACTTGTTATTTTAATATATCTATGATATAATAATCTTGTTATCTCGCACCGAGCGGGATCGGACCGAGGGGAACGACATGAATATCTACGACACCATCGGTGGCCTAGACCGGACCGCTGTGATCAGTGAGCTCATCGCCCTGACGATGACGACCGCCACCCCCGAGACCGCGGCAGCGATGATCACCTCCCGACTGGCCGAGAACCGGCCCGTCAGTGTGGAGGAGGTCACCGCCATGACCCGCGCGATCGAGCAGTTCGAGGTGTCGGACCCCGACGCCGCGGACTGGGGCAGTCTGCTGGACCAGCTGCTGGACGCGGCCCTGGCCTCGATGGCCTAGCCGCACCCCGCCCTTCGAACTACGGCTCCTGTGCTACTTGGCGACAAGCTAGCACGGGAGCCGTTCTCTTTGGATTGGTCCTAGCCGGCGGTTTTGGCGGTCTTGCCGGTCAGCTCGTCGGTGTACTGGAGGGTGTAGGAGACATTGTCGAGACCAGCCGCGTACTGGAAGGTGTCGGTGGGCTGGGTGGTCGTGAGGTACTTGCCGGTCTTGAGCGCATCGAGCACGGCGGCGTAGTCGGTGCCGGCTGGGTAGGTGGTGTTCTTGTCGGCGTTGAGGTGGTCGTAGCCGTAGAGGTCGAGGGCGGAGGTGACGGCCAGGGCCTCGTATTTGCGCAGGCCCACGGCGGCAGTCAGCTTCGGGTCCTTGGCGCCCGTGACGGTGTCGTGTAGTTTGGCCGCGGCGGCGATGACTTCCCGGTCCATCGGCGCGCTGGTTTTCTTGGACTCATCGTTGAGCGCGTCGGCGGAGAGGCCCAGCTGGGCGGCTTCGGTCGATACCTGAGCGGCGAGGGTGAGGGCGGCTAGCAGATTCTCGTCGGCGAGATCCTTATAGACCATGTACATGTCCCCCACGGTCTTGTCGGCGGCCACGACAGCGGCGTCGATGGACGGGAACTTGGCCTTGACGCCAGCCTGGCCGTCGTAGGTGTAGCCGGGCGCGGCCATGGCGCCATAGGATGCAATGTCGGCGATGTGGGCCTTAAATTCCTTATCGGTCGTGTATTTGTCGCCGTATTGGCTGAGCACTTGGGCGGCCTTGGTAAACTTGATGATCTCGGCGATGGCCGGTTTGAGGGCCAGGCGGTAGGCGATACCGTCATTGCCGACCTTGATGACGCGCAGGCTGGCGGCATTCAGGTCAGTGACGGTCTGACGCTGGCTTTTGGTGAGCCAAATACCCTTGATGCCTTGGGTGGACTTGTCGATCTGGGTCTTCCACTTGCCAATGGTGTCTGGCAGGTCGCCGCTCAGGTGGGCGTTCATGGCGTCATTGTCGGCCACGGCCCGGTCCAGCGCGGCGGTGTTGTCGGCGGTCGTCGCCTTGCTGTCGAAGGCTTTATTGAGGTCGATGTCGGTGGTGGCGCTGACCACATTGGCCGCCTCCCAGGCGTCCATGGCGGCGCGGGCAGCGGCCTGCTCGTCCTTCACGAAGGCGTAATATTTGGCCTGGCTGTCGAACCAGTACCAGGTGGCGGCGCCGGCAGCGGCCAGCACTACAATAATGGCTGAAAGGGTAAGGATAAGCTTTTTGTTCATATAGCCATGATGTAATTTTGGCTGAGCGAAGTCAAGGTTCGAACGCGCTGGTGCCGGGCGGAAATTGGAAGATCACACGCAGCCCCCGCGCGGGCGGGCGTGTAGCATCGGGTGGTAAGCAAATGTGCAAGGGGGACGAAATGCTAGGACCGATCGACTACGTGGTGGTTGGTTTTAAGGGTAATAACTTTGACGGCAGCATCGTCGATGAGCTGGCCGAGGCCGTCCGCAACCGGATTATCCGCGTGATTGACCTGATGCTCATCGTGAAGGATGCGGACGGCCAGGTGGCGGCCGGCGAAATAAAAGACCAGCCTGAGGAACTCAAGCTGGCTCTCGAGGACCTGGGGGTGACTGATGACACACCACTATTGACCGAAGATGACATGGACAAGACGGCGGCCGAGATGGAAAACGACACGGCGGCCGGCGTGCTGGTGATTGAGCACCTGTGGGCCAAGGGGCTGAAGCGGGCCTTGCGAGACGCCGGCGGGTTCCTCATCGCCGATGGGCGCATTCATCCGGAGGTGGTAGAGGAAGCGGCCAGAGAGATGCGAGAGGCCGAAGCGGCAGCCTAGATTAATGACGGGAGGATTGCGAACATGTTGGGACGACCACTTACTCCAATATCGGTAGCCGGAGTGAACCGCCGGCGCCGGCGGTCGGTGCGGCGGCGCGGCATGCTGTAGCCGATGATGGCGGGCCCGGCCGCGGCTCGACGGGAGCTAGCGGCGGCCCTGATATAGTCCAGGAAATTTACAATATTAGTATGATGTTGCTGAGATTTGTGTTATAGTATCGGTAATCTTGATGATAGCTTTGGCTCAATCCGGACCACTAAATAACATGCGTTCCGGATATTTTTATGCCCGAGAACACGAGGAGAAGACATGCAGAACAAACTATTCGTAGGATCGCTATCCTACAACACCACCGACGAGAGTCTGGCCGAGGCATTTGCCGTCGCCGGCACCGTCGTGTCAGCCAAGGTGATCATGGACCGCGACTCTGGCCGCTCCAAGGGCTTCGGCTTCGTGGAGATGAGCTCTGAGCAGGAAGCTCAGACTGCTATCAAAATGCTAGCCGGCAAGGAGCTCGATGGCCGGACCCTGACCGTCAACCTGGCCAAGCCGATGGCTGACCGCCCGGCCCGTCCCCCGCGCCGCTACTAATCCTAGCAATCCGCACAAAATACCCCCGCTTCGCGCGGGGTGTTTTGTATGTTGAGATAGAATATGGTAAGATTAATCTAACATTGGATACCAGTCTGGAGCTGCGGCACGCTATGAAATTCTTTGTCCCGCGGCTCGAGTCGTCTGAATACGAAGAAGCCTACAAAAATATGCGCGACGCGGTGATCGAGCAGATGCGCACGCGCGTGAGCGAGCGGCGTATCCGCAGCATATCGTACACGCACGACAAGAAGCGCTACGTGGCGACGGTTGGGGAGATCCTCCCGACCAACGAGCGCTTTGAGGTGATGGCGGTGTTTGAGTCCAAGCCGTTTGTGATCTATACCGACTCGACGATGGGCGGGCGGGGCGTGACCGTGCTGGTGAACCAGGATGAGATCACCGCAATGGAAGAGTTCGTTTAGGACGCTGCTGGCCGGGGGCTATTGAGCAGGCGAATACACCACAGAAGCTGTTACGTACCGCCATGCCTTTGGTGCTACATTCTGCGCGGGCAAGGGAGCACCTGGCCGGGCAATGAAAGATATGCTCAAGCTCATATCGCCCTTTCGCCCGCTGGCGCCGCAGGTGTTTGACTCCAGCTTGCATGTGCCATTTGGGTGATCATTCGTGAATCCGGCTTGCTGCAAAACAGATTCGGCGTATTGCTGCTCCATTCCAGGATCCACTGGCACGAACCAGGACCTTGTCGTCGTAGGGCACATTACGTCAGGCCGGCAGCCAAGATAGCTGATGAGGCCGTCGCCGCGATCGACTGCCGGGTCACCAGCAGACATTTGGACCGCACCCTTGTCGGTGGCCTGGGCCTGCACACCCGACATTTCGGTCTTAACAGCAGAAAACAAGCCCCGATATTTAAGGTCTGTTATGACGGCGAACGCTGAGCCTACTAACAAAACAGCCGCTAGGGCAACGATAATACCTATTCTTTGGGTTTGTTTCATTGATGTTACGCCTTTAATCCGACTTACTATACCATGACCCGCCTGGACTCCTGGGATGCCATGACTACCAAGATATTCTCGGCGGGCTCTTTTTGTATGGCAATCTTTAAGTGTCGCCGGCGGTCAACAATCTTGGTATAGTGCTAGCATGAGAATTATGCGCTTTATGGAGCCACGCGGTCCCAGATGGCGGAACGCAGGTATCTTCATGGTGGCCGTGATACTAGGTGTAGGCTACGTAATCATGCGAAGCTACGCGGCTGGGCCGGCTGCTACGTACATCATGTCAGGCGCTAGCCTGGGTAATGGCGCGACCGTAGTGGCTCAAGCTAGTGCGATCGGTGGGAGCATGGTGCAGTTTGGCCCGGCCGCCTCCCCCACCCCCACACCAACCCCTACATCAACGCCGACGCCCACACCATCGCCCACCAGCACGCCCACTGCGGGCTGTAGCGGCGCTGCCCACCATGTGCCCGACGGCCCCGACGGCACCGGGCATTGCTGGCCCGGACCAAACACCACCGGCGTGCCAGCCGGCACCGCCCTCACCAACTACACCGGATCGTGCGTTATCCAGACGGCCAACACCGTCATTCAGAATAAGCACATCAACTGCCGCCTGGATGTGCGAGCCACCGGTGTGATTGTGCGCAACAGCACCATCCTGGGCGTGACGTCCGATTCTGCCTTCTCTGGCTCGGTGCAGGTAGAGCATTCGGAGATTGATGGCGGCAACGACGATAGTTACCCGGCGGTCGGCTACCACGACATCACCCTAATTGCCACCAACCTGCATGGCGGGCAGCACAACTACCAGTGTGACTATAACTGCACTATCACAGATTCCTGGCTACACGATACCTACCTGGGTGCCACCTCTGGCGCGCACGAGAACGGCTTCATTAGCAATGGCGGCCACGACGGCGTCTTGACGCACAATACACTGGAATGCAACCGGCCCGACAATGGAAATGGTGGCGGATGCACAGCGGCTACTTCCCTGTTTGGTGACTTTGATGCCATCTCACGCTTTACCTTTGACCACAACCTGTATGTGTCACCCAATGCCGGCTCGTACTGCGCCTACGGTGGGTCCGGTAAGTCTGGTCTACCCGACCACGTGGTGTTTACTAACAACATCTTCCAGAAGGGACCCAACGGGCACTGCTCGTACTACGGCCCTATCACGGCCTTTGACCCGGCGCGGCCCGGCAATATTTGGACCAACAATAAATATGATGACGGCACGGTGGTGAACTCGAGCCTGTAGGGAACGTAGCAGCGCCGCCCCCGGGTGGGGACGGCGCCTGCCGCTACGATGCTGGGAATGCCCTGGGGGGCATCCCCGGGAACTGGGGGATCTCGTCTCGAGGGTCGAAGTCGAGCTCGTAGTCGTGGTAGGGTCCGTGGGCGAAGTCGGTGTCCAGCTGGGCGATGATGCCCTTGGGCCAGTAGGCCCCGCCGGTCCGCTTGAGCACCAGGTGCTCATCTTCTACCTCCACGGTAACGCCCACCCGAAGACGATTGCTAACTGCCTTCGCGACCTCGGCGGCGAGCGCTCCCAGATCCGGTGTTGCATTGCGCGGCGAGAGGACGATTTGGTACACGGTCACAGTGGCCTCCTTGGGGCCTCGTAGTTGTGGGAATCGTCTTATTTATAATAGCATAATTATTGTGCTACGTCAAGATTAGCCGCGGACTCATTGCTGCTGTGGACGGATATGATAGAGCCCCCGGTTGGACATTGATCCTTCCGGGGGCACGGTGTCGGGCTAGTCGCTGATGTAGCGGCCGTCCCAGCTGCCGGTTTGGTACTGGCGGCGGGCGCACTCCAGGGCGCTGGCGAAATCGCTGTGGACGTCGCCACAGACCCAGTACTTGGAGCCGAACCAGTCTTGCTCGCCCATGGCGATGTAGGCCACGAAGCGGGCCCGGCCATGTGCGGGTGTGAGCCGCATGTCTTTTACCGCTGGGCGGGCATTTGGGATGTTCCGATAGGGACCGGGAGTAGTGGGTGGCCGGGGTGATCTCGGCCGGCCCCTGAGCAGCAGGTAGATCACAAGACCGACGCCGATGATGATCGCCCATTGGACGTAGCCGGGCAGGTTTGACATGGCTTACTCCTAGGGTAAGCAGGGTGCCAGGGCGAGCGATGCGCGGGCGCAAAGCTCGGGGCTATTATACATCGCGGACCATGGGGGCAATGTTAACTATCGCCGCCCCAGCCCCAGGGGTCTTCGTCGCGTTTTTTGAGCCGGGCGCGCCAGCGGTCAAGCAGGCCGCGCCATCCTGGCCGGTACACTGGGGGCGTGACTCGGACCGGCTCGGCCGGTGTTGGTGCGGTGGCGATGGTTAGATCTGGATTCAGGTCGTGGTCGGCCAGTATAGAGTTGAGCGTAGCTAGCATTTGACGCTCGTTGTGGGTGCGCCGCTCGATCCAATGCATTCTGTGAACAGCCGGCCAGTCCTTAACGTTGGAAATGTCCACGCCCGAGGAGAGCTTGCGCTCGTCCATGAGAGCATTGACCTGGCTTCGGAGCTTTTCTACCCGGGTGCGGATAGCCTCGGGCGCGGCAGTCCGGTCGATTTGGGCGATTTCCTGGCTGAGCTCTTGTTCCCTGGCCGTCATGGGCGGTGGGCCGCCGTGGGCTTCAGCCGCCTCAATGTCTAGTTCGGCCGCCATGGAGTCGAGGACCTTTAGCATGTGCTGCTCGCCGTGAACCAGTTGCTCCACAGGGTTTCGGCTGACGGTAGTGACGTGGGTAGGCTCGCTGTCTGCTAGCGTGGGGTCAAGGTCAGCTAGGTCGAGCCCGCGGGGCTGGGTGATAGCTTGGCGCAGCTCTCTCCAACGATTGACGACAGCCCGGACTTCGGCCAGCTGGGCGCGGACCGCGGCCGGCTCCGCGTCTGGGTCTATCTGCTCCAGCATATGATTAAACCGTTCCTGCTCTTCCTGCTTGGTGCGCGGCAAGGTGGTGGCCTCCGGGGCGCCGGGGACTGGGGCGTCGGGGACTGGGGCGTCGGCCACCGCAGCGCGAGCAGCCTCAACGCCAGGGTCTGGGGCATTGGCGGGGGCAGCTTCGACTGAGGGTGTGACGGTTTCGATTGACGGCGCGGCCGCCATGGCTTGGAGTTCGGCCCGGTCCGAATCCGTCAGTACGCCAACCCGGCCAGGTCCGCTTGGGCCGTCTGGTCTGTTTGGCCCTGATTGTTTTGGCATTCTTGGCATTTGTAACCTCTTGTCGGTAATTATAAGCCAAAGTGCGAAGATGCGCTGCCTCGCCAATCTGGTCGCCCTCGGCAAAATCGATGGCCACCACCGGTTTGCTATCCAGCCGGCGTTAAACAGACGGCGTGGATCTGACTAATTTTGTGAGATTTGGCTCTTACCGACTTTCTTGAAGCCGGCGAAATAATCCGCGAAGTCGTCGCTTAATACATGATCCGAAGTTGGCTCATATAGGTCGAGAAGCGTGGTGCCGATTCTGGCGTGGACTTCGGAATATCCATCGAGCCAATAGCCTTTGCCCGGCTGCCCGACGTATTCATTACTTGGCTTGCCCGCAACCGCAATAGTGCCGTTGTCTTTTAGAATATCGACGCAAGCTTGCATTTCTAGGTAATACTCGCTGCACTTTATTGTTACCGGGGAGTTGGGGGTCTCGGTCAATATTATGGTTTGGCCGTATTGATCCTGATACGAAATTAATAGTTTTTCCCCATCAAATTTAATGCCGGTTTGCCGCATGTTTTTGATGGGACGGGCGGGCACGTAATATTGAGGGTTTGATATCGGCGGTATAACGACGGTTTGATTGACGGAGGCAGGAGTTAGGCGCGCTTCTAGATACACGGCGCCGCTAATGGCCAGGAGACCGAGGGAGATAATGCCAACTATGCGGCAAAGGGCTCGGAACCATCGTTCTTTGGCTGGCTGCGACAACCACTTCTGGGGGCTCAGCATGAACCCAGCCGCTGCTAATGCCCCGAAGAAGAACCACAATGGCAGGGCGGCGTTAAATAGGTTAGTAAGTACGACGGTGCCGAGGCGGAATGGCGATGGCAGTACGGCCAGAAACTCATATACTTGGATGGCCAGGAGAGGCGCGAGTGCGACCAATAATAAGGATAGGGCGAGTGTGGTTTTTTGGCGGCCCTTGGTGGCGGCCACAATTAGGCCTATTGCGAGGACGGGGACGAATATGAACTGCCAGAAGGTGACGAAACTGAAATACAGGAGTTGGGTGGGTGTGAAAATTGGCGACATGAATTGGTTCTAGTATTAAGTTTTGGCGGAATAAAAACAACCGGAAGCATTGCTTTGCGCTAGGGGTTGACGGCCCTCATCTGGTGGCCTATCATATAAAGTACAAATGGGCCTCGGCCTCACCTCCGCGCAAGGGGAGGTATACGTTTTAACGAACTGGCGCCATGATTATGGCAGCCAGTTTTTGTTGCACAATTTGAAAGCCATCTTCGTCTACTGAGCCAATTTTATCGAGCAGCCGGCGAGAGTCGTAGTCGCGCATGTGCGACAGCAGCAAGGCGCTGTGCCGGCCAGCGACATTAACCGAGTGATAATAGCGGCCAGTTTTTAGCCTGCTTGTAAGCGGCAGACCGTAGAAAAGGTTTTGATTGAACTTGCGCAGTACGAGCACGGGACGCGCAAACCTGTGCCCCTTGCCATCTTCCTCACTGCCAACATTGTGGCCAATGGCGACCCACCAGACTTCGCGCTCGTAAAAATATGTCGCCGAATCTTTTGCGTTCAGTGCTGCTTTTACTGAGTTCCAGCTTGCGAAGTTTTTCTGCATATCACCAAGATATGCGAACGCGAACCGAACATGCAAGCGTAAGCGTATACTGAGACCATGACCCGCATCGGCCGCAAGATCCTGATCGCCGCCGGCAGCCTGCTAAGCCTGGGCGTGATTGGTGCGGCTACGCAGACCCCCGGCCCGACGCCGAGCTCCACGCCCACTCCCCCGGTGGTGCTTTCGGCGCAGAGTACGGCCACGCCGACTCCGACGCCCATCGTCACGCCCGCACCGACCCGGGCTCCGACACTCACCCCCACGGTCGCCGCGGCGCAGACCTCAACCGGCTCTGGTTACATCAATAGCGACGGCAATTATGTGCAGTCCCCCGTTCACGCCGACGCCCCTCCGGCCGGCGCGACCGCTCAGTGCGGGGATGGGAGCTACAGCTTTAGCCAGCACCGGTCGGGCACGTGCTCGCATCACGGCGGCGTGGCGCGGTGGCTGTAGGCTATACTTCCTCTGGGTCCCCGTGATAATCAGCGCGGAAGAACACCATCACATTAATAAATCCAGGACCTGAGTCAATCGTTGGCGGCTCATCAAGATTGGGAGCAAGTTCCTCAACAACTTTTAGGACTTTGTCCGCATTCCCTCTACCTATCCCGTGAATGTTGAGTTGCCGAATACCGTACCGTACATTCCGTTTGACCTTCATAATAACGATTTGTTTCAGCTCTTCGGCTGTCATGCTTTTGTTGCAGAATACGGCGAAAGGGATTTGGGTGACTATTTTGTCGTATGTTTTCTGGAACTGCTCAAGTGAAAAGTCCGGGAGTTTCTTCATTTCCTCGTAAAGAGGCTTGATTACGCTTTCAAAATAGCCGGCGGAATACAAGTTGGAGATGTTGTTGCCTCGCTGGCCGTACCGATAGTTCAAATCTTCTTTTATCCCAGCCACCGGCCTTTTTTGATCCAGGGTGCTCTTAAGGTATATAGCCGCCCTTAAAATCTCTATGTCAGTGGCCGGAATCTTGCCCCTGAAGTAGTCGACCATATCTTTATGTTGTTGATCGATTGAGCGAAAGTCATCGAGTAGCTTTTTGGACTTCTCTTCAAGTACAACGGCATTTTCTTGCTGGACGGCTTCCGGGATGATGGCTTGCAGTTTAGCCAGACTTAACGCATCAAGCTTTGTGATATCAATATACGTTTTACGGTTATCATTTTTGTTAACGACTACATTGTTGCCGCTAAATATATGAATTCCACCCTTGATGTTGATACCAAGAGTTTTCAGAGCATCCAGAAAGCTCATCTGGTGCTCCTGCTACGCTAATTCGTCACAGAGTTTGATAAGGGAAGTCAGGTCCGACTTTAGGAAGACCTCTGACCCCTTTTTTATGCCAGCAAACTCTTTTTCTAAGACTTCTTCGCCTTCTTGAGAGAGGACTCTTTCGCGGGAGTGCTTCTCAACAATGTAGCCGTCATCGTCCACGGCCTTGTCGAAGGCCTCAAGAATCGTCTTTCTTGCTGATTCGTCGAAAGTGATGATCAGTCGTTCGCCATTTGAAGTCATAAAAGACATCCCTTAGAAGTTCTTAGCTTTTATACGATATAAGGATATCACCGCGTTAGCAGAGTGATATTTGTGCATGCTTACCAAAACATATGGATTGTAGCGATTGATTTCCGACATTGAAAGCATGAGTACTTAGGAAAAGTTTATCGCTTATGGTTAGTGACTGTAAACAGGATATCCACAGATGCTAATTATAGCAGCCTCCCCAGCTCACCCTCATCCAGCGTCTTCGTCCCCAGCTTCTCGGCTTTGGTGAGTTTGGAGGCGCCGGGGGAGTCGCCGACGATGAGGTAGGTGGTGTCTTTGGTGACGGAGGAGTGTTCTTTGGCGCCGAGGGCGACGAGGCGGGCGGCGACTTCGTCGCGGGTGCCGA
>CAZDGK010000012.1:0-27679 GCA_964505035.1 uncultured Candidatus Saccharimonadales bacterium | reverse complement strand
ACCACCGCGTCGCAGCTGCGGACGAGCAGCAGATTGCGGCCGGTGTATTCGAAGCCGGTGTAGAGGATGGTGTCGAAGGCATCGACGGGTAGGCGGTATTTTTTGATATGGGCTAGGCGGCTGGCGGCTGGCGAGAAACCAATGGAGCTGATGTCGTCGCCGCCGGCGATCTTGGCGGCCTTGGCAGCGTGGTACGGCAGGCCCTTGGTGGCGCCGGTGAGCACCAGGTGGCCCCGTCGGACGATTTCGCGACCGGCCGCGGCGGCTAGGCGATGACCAACCTCCACACTGGCACCGGCAGCCGCGCCCGACACGCAGATCTGGTAGCGCAACTTCTCGTGGCGCTTAGTGGCCATGGCGCGTCTCCAAGGTTTCTGGCTTGATGACGGCATTATCCAGCTTGACTAGCAGCTGCTCCTCGAGCACCTTCTCGCCCATGTAGCGGGCAAAGACTTCGTTCCAGAGCGCTTCGCGGAAGTGGTAGAGGTAGCGCTCGTCATAGCTGATGCCATTGGAATAGCTGAGCGAAATGTCCATGAGATTGAAGGTGACCGGCTGATTGTCACGCAGGACCGCCACGTAGTCGAGCTCGCGCCAGAACTCGAGCTCGGGGTCGATGTCGTAGAGCACTTCCTCGGCCCGGCGCCAGTGCAGGTCCTCGGGCTGGACGTGCGGCTCGAAGATTTCGGGGTGGGTCTCATTGGTGAGCTTACCAAAGTAGCGCTGGATGACGCGCCAGTGGATCTGGCCGTGGTTGGTGAGACTGACGTGCGCCGGGTCGGCAATCAGCGTATCGGAGATGATGGCGCCGAAATTGTGCTTGGTGCGCATGAGTTTGAAGAAGCTGGAGTAGAGGCGGATTTCATTGAAGTAGTGACAGAGTAGCGGCAGGACTTTCATGGTGATGCCAGGCATGCGCTGGGCGGTCATGGGCATGACCGCGATGGCACCCATTTCCTTCGAATGCGTGATGTTGTGGCGCTTTTTGGCAATGAAGTGCTCGGCGATATTGCCCCACTTGGCGGCCGCGAATGGCACGACGCGGATGGTGCGGGCCTCGAAATCGTCGGGGGTGAGGTCGTGATAGCGCTCGTCGAAGGCGTTGAGCCAGTCGGGCGACTCAACAAACCGCAGGGCGAGGAAGAGCTCGAAGATGTCCTCCTTGTCGAGCAGCTGGCTGACTAGGTGGTAGCCGAGAGCATCCATGACGGCTTCGGGCGGCTGAGACTGGAGCATTTGGCGGGCCTTGGACTCCTTGAGGAACCAGCCGTCCTTGGGCAACGGAGCGCTCTGGGCGGCCTTGACGATGAGCGGGATCATCTCGGCGATGTCTTCGGGGTCACGGCCACCGATGGCGTGCGCCAGATGCCGGTCGTGGTCTTTGACCAGGCCGAGCAGGGCGGCATAAATGTCGGGTCCGGAGGCATCGCCGGGCAGCTCCAGTGTACGCAGGCGGCTAGCGGCGCGCTCGGCGATCTCGGCGGCTAGTTTGATGTCGATGCCGTGGCGGCCGCTATCTTGCTCGAGCTGGTGCAGGGCGTGGTCAAATAAGGGCTCTTTGGCTTGCAGGAACCTTCCTATAGTACTCATAACTCACTCACCTTAATCTTCATACGCTTGAGCCGGCTGGTGCGCAGGATGCCCGTCTTGGCGCCGTACTTGGTGACGACGCTGGAGGCATTGGCGCTGCCGAGCGTGAGAGCGTCATCAATGGACAGCCCCTTGGCTAGGGCCGACACCAGGCCGGAGCCGAAGGCGTCACCGGCGCCAAGGCGGTCGACCACCTTGACCTTTTGGTAGACGCCGGCCTGATAGAGCTTGCCGCCCATGACGGCGTAGGAGCCGGCGGGGCCATCGGTGCCGACGACATACGGACACACGCCCTCGGCGCGCACGACGGTCTCGCGCAGGGAGTGCCCACCAAAGAGGTGGGCCAACTCGCCGGCATTGGCCTTGAGCACGGTGACGAGCGGGAGCAGGCCGCGGAGCTTCTTGGCCTGTGCTAGCTCGTCCTCGCCGGGATCGAGCGCCACCTGGATGCCGTGCTGATTGGCGTGCTTGAGTAATTTTTCGAGCAGTTTGAAATTGCCTTTGAGGGAGGTGATGTAGAACCAATCGGCCTCCAGCGCGCGGATCGGCACGTCGGCCACGTCCAGCTCGTTGGAGGCGCCGTGGTAGTTGAGCACGGTCCGCTCGCCGCTATTAGCCACCAGGATGGTCGAGTAGCTGGTGCCGTGCTTGCTCGAATAGGCCACTCGGGTTGTGATGACGCCTTCGCGGCCCAGCACGCGCAGCACCTCGGCGCCGGCCTGGTCGTGGCCGATCTTGCCGATGTATTCGATCTCGAAACCCTGCCGCGCGAACGTCACGGCAGCATTGGTAGCGCCGCCGCCGGTGTCGAAATGGACACTGTCGACTTCGATTTTGGCGCCCAATGGGAACTGCTCGACGTAATCGCGAGTGCGGACGTCGCGGCGGGCATGCAGCGCTTTGCCCGCCAGGAACACATCCTGAGTGGCACCACCAAAAGTGATAATTTTAACATTCACCTCTGCCATTGGGTCTTATGTTAGCAGTTATGCTTGGGGAATTCTATAAAATCGCTTGGTGTGGTATGGTTTGCCCAGTATCTGGTCTTTGACAAGTCAAATCATTCCAAAGGAGGCAGCCATGGACGGCTGGGGTTTACTGTTCGAGTATGTGCTGATCGCCGCTGTGATCGTTGCGCTCATGCTGCGGCCCTACGCACTGCGCGCCAGAGCCCGGGCCGCCAAACGGCTGCGGCAATGGTGGGTAGCTGGGTACAGCCGAAGTGTGGTGGCGTATCAGAGCATACAGGCGGCGACGCGGACCGAACGATCCAGCGAGTGTTCGCTGGTGCAAATCAATTGGCTGATGGATGCATCGGCCCTGGCGACCGCCGGGGCTGTCCTGGTGCCACCGTGGCGCGCATCAGCCGGGGCGGGGCCAACCGGCACCGTCTACATCACCCGCTACTACAGCCGCCGGCAATGGTGGCGACACGCCCGCAGCAACCTCTACCTGACCGCCGCGCTCGGACTCATCCTGGCCGTGGCCGCCGTCCTCGGACTGGTGGTAGCGCAGGATGTCGCAACCGGCATTAACTCGTTCTTTGCCCACCTGACGGCGCGGTGACGAGCCGCACCCGACTGTTTGGAGCCTCCGATGGACACAATGACGGCACCGGCCCGCCTGGGCACGGTGTACATCTCACAGCCGCCATTGACTGGGCGGCAGCGGCTGGCCGGTACCTGGTACCGGCTGCGTAGCTACCTGTTGATGACTTGTCTGACCGGCCTGGTGACCGGCAGCCTTCTCGCGATCCCCCTGACGCTGTTGGCCTGGACCAGCTTCCGAATGCTTCTGCCCGGCATGTGACCGAGGCCCTCTCCTGCCCCACTCGACTAATGAGTGGGGCTTCCTTTATGACTGCTTGCCGGCCGAGCCAAAGACCCGCATCTTTTGCTCGACAATGGCCTGAACGGCCTCGATGACCGGCGGCATGAGCTTGATGACGGCGAACTCGTCTGGATCGGCCTTCAGGGCTTCCTCGAGACCCGTGCGGAAGGCCTTGCGCAGCTCCGAGTTGATGTTGATCTTGCTGATGCCACGCTCGACTGCGCCGCGGAACTGCTCCTCGGGTGTGCCGGAGCCGCCGTGTAGGCTGAGATAGCCGGGAACGGCCGCTCGGATTTGCTCGAGCAGTGGCAGGTCCAGTTGCTTGGGTACCGGATAGAGACCGTGCAGATTGCCGATGGCCACCGCGAAGGTGTCGATGCCAGTCTCCTCAATGAAGGCTTTGGCGCCCTCGGGGGTGGTGAAGGTCTGGCGGACTTCATCATAGTTGATGACTTCGGTGTGGACATTGGAGCTGCCACCGAAGTAGTGGGGCTCGCTCTCGACCAGGGCGCCGGTTTGCTTGGCGTAGGCTACAACCTCCTTGGTGGCGTCAATGATTTCCTGGTCGGTGGCGTCGTGCTTGGACTGGCTGTAGTCGATGTGAATGAACTCAAACCCGGCCTCGATGCCAGCCTTGGCGGCCTCCACGCTGGGTGAATGGTCGAGATTGATGAACATATCGATGCCATATTCGTGGCGGTAGTTGTCGACCATGCAGCGGATGTTGGCGAGGCCCATCATCTCGACCTCGCCGTGCGACACCTCGACCAACACTGGACTCTTCTGGGTGGCGGCGGCCCGGGCCACGGCGATAAGGGTTTCCTGGTTGTCGACATTAAAGGCCCCGAGAGCGAACTTTTCCGCCTTGGCGCGGGCATAGAGAGCGCGAGCTGCCTGGACATTGGAACGATGGGTTGCCATAACCTTCCTTTCGCGATGCGCCCTGGCATCAATGCTTATGGTTATAGCATAGCGCGAAATACGTGGATGAGGTAGGATTGTCACAAGTTGATCTTTCTGACTATTTATGTTTAAATACATAAACCCGTCATTCTGGCCGACTTTTGCAGAGGAGAACTCATGGAAACGACGGAAGTACCGGCACAGGCTCAGAGCAAGACGCAGCGTCGAGCTGGCGTGGCCGCGGCGATCATGTTCGTCCTCAGCTTCCTGATGGTCGGCGCGTCGCTGGTGGTCTTCAGCCAGACGCTCAACCAACACGCTGACCCCGCTCGGCTGGACGTTTCGACGTACCTGCTGCAGCTGGGCCTGGTCCTGCTGGTAGCGTCCGGGGTGTGCTTCTTCCGCGCCCTGGGCATGCGCTGGTGGGTCGCCGCCATCGCGGCTGTCTGCACCCTCCTGCTGGTGGCACTGCTGGCTGGCGGCCTGGACCGGATCGTTTCGGCGATCACCAACGCCATGAACGCCATCTTGCCTTTCTGAGGGCAATATCGCCCGTTGGAGACCTCACTGCTGAGGTTGCCAACGGGCGGCTCTTTATATATGCAAACGCGACTTCTAAAATGACAAACCCCCGGACCAATGTGGTCCGGGGGTAGCGACGGCCTAGGCGAACTTGAACGAGTCGAAGAACGCCTGGGCGTAGGCCGGGATGCGGAACGGGCTGCCGGCGTACAGTTCGTACACCAGGCCCGCGTGGCGGAACACGACGAGGTCGCGCTCGCCAACCGGGGACGACTGGTAGTTGCAGGTCTCACGCAGCGCGGGTTCCCCCGCGAAGGTGGTGATGGTCTGCTTCCAGTTGGGCAGTCCTCGGCAGTCGTCCGCCACCAGCGCCAGATTGTCCTGGGGGTGGTTGGGCGTCCAGACGAAGACATTGTAGCCGTCCCAGCGCCCGCAATCGGCCTTGTTGCCGGCCGTGCAGTAGAACGTGGTGGTGCCCCTGGTGTCCCAGCCCAAGTCCGCGCCGTAGCTACGAACCTGGTAGGTGCCGTCGGTCGCCGAGTCGTAGGGGAACGACTGCGACGTGAAGACATCGCCGCTGCTGCTCGGCGCCATGAAACTGACGCAGAAGCGCGGCTGGACGTCCGGACAGACCGGAGCCTGGGCCGGCGTCACAGCGGGAGCGGTGGCCGATGTGGCCGCGGGGGCGGCCACAGACGGACCATCACCCCAGCCGCCACAGCCGGTCAGCGCGAACGCCAGAGCAGCGACAGGAACCAGGAACAGGGTGTGAGAGCGGCGCATCAGCGCCTCCCTTCTTGGTCGGTGTGCAAATGGGATTTGCGTTCATTATAATAGCATAAATATGAATATATTGCAAGATATATTAGATGGGGCGGACCGGATTATTTGCTCCGGCGACCCTGGGCGCGCTGGTGGAGCGCCATAGCCTGCTTGGCGATGTGCGGAGCGGTAAGCCCGAAGTGTTCGAGCAGCTCGTTAGGCTCGCCGGATTCGCCGAAGTGGTCGAGCATACCCAGACGGCTGACGGGCACCGGGTGCTGCTCGCCGAGGACCTCAGCGACGGCGCCGCCCAAGCCGCCGGCCACCTGCGCCTCTTCGATGGTCAGCACCGCGCCGGTTTTGCGGGCGCTGGCCACGATGGTGGCGGCGTCGAGCGGTTTGACGACGGCCGCATTGATGACCTCAGCACTGAGGCTATGCTTGTCTTCGAGTAGCTCGGCGGCCATCAGCGCATGGTAGACCATGGTGCCAGTAGCCACGATGGTGAGGTCCTGGCCGGATCGGAATATCTGGGCTTTGCCAAGGGTAAATGGCGTCTTGTCGGTAGTGATAATGGGGGTTTTCTCGCGGGCCAGGCGCATGTAGGCTGGGCCGACGTGTGAGGCCATGGCGCGGGTGGCTTTCTCGGCCTCGAGCGAGTCGCAGGGGGCGATGACGGTCATGTGCGGCAGCACTCGCATGAGCGCCAGGTCCTCGAGCATCTGATGGGTGGCGCCGTCGGGGCCGACCGAGACACCGGCGTGCGAGCCGATGATTTTGACATTGGTCTCATTGAGGCAGATGGTGGTGCGAATTTGCTCCCAGTTGCGGCCGGGCGAGAAGGCGGCGTAGCTAGACACAAACGGCACCTTGCCGGCCAGCGCCATGCCGGCGCCGACGGTCACGAGGTTTTGCTCGCCGATGCCGATCTCGACGTAGCGCTCCGGGAAGGCCTTGGCAAAGTCGATCATGCGGGTGGACTCGGTGAGGTCGGCGCAGAGGGCCACGACATTGACGTCGGCGTGGCCAGTGGCGACGAGCCCGCGACCAAAGCCGGCGCGGATGGGTTCTTGCTTGACCTCTTTGCTCCGCAGGTCAGCGGCCAGATGCATGCTTGGCTCGATCATGATGTGGCCCTCTCCTTCATGGTGCTACTCATGCTCACTCCGGATGCGGCCGCCGAGGGTGCGCAGCTCATGGAGCGCCACACGAGCCTGAGACTGCTTGGGCGGTGCGCCGGGCGGCTCGATGGTGCCGGGCGGGTTGCCATGCCAGTGGTAGTCGTACTCCATGTAGTCGACGCCCTTGCCAGGAATGGTGTGGGCAATGATGACGGTGGGGCGCTCAATGATGGTTTTGGCCAGATTGCAGGCGGAGATGATGGCGTCGAAATTGTGGCCGTCGATTTCGATGACATGCCAATTGAAGGCCGCCCACTTGGCCGCCAGGTCGTCGAGCGGCATGACGGTCTCGGTGGGGCCGTCGATCTGGATATTGTTGCGGTCGACGATGGCTGTGAGGTTGTTGAGCCGGTTCTTGGCGGCAAACATGACGGCCTCCCAGATATTGCCCTCGTTGAGCTCGCCATCGCCGGTGAGGCAATAGACGCGCGAGCGGGAATGGTCCATGCGCAGCGCCAGTGCCACGCCGGCGGCCTGACTGAGGCCTGAGCCAAGCGGGCCGCTGGTAGTCTCGAGTCCAGGCAGGCGCACCCGTTCGGGGTGGCCCTGCAGACGGCTGCCAAACTTGCGCAGGGTCAGCAGCTCCTTGACCGGGAAGTAGCCAGCGGCGGCCATGGTGGCATAGCGAACGGGCACGATGTGGCCGTTGCTGAGAATGAGCCGGTCGCGCAGCGGCCAGTCGGGCTCGTCGGGCCGGTGATTGAGCACCTCGAAATACAACGCAGTGAAGATATCGGCCATTCCAAGCGGTCCGGCGCTGTGTCCAGAGCCAGCCTCGACGAGCATCTCGATGATGTGCTCGCGGATTTGATTAGCCTTTAGCTCGAGCTGCTTGTGGGTCATGACATAAGCATAACCTCATTGAGGCGTTTTGGCGAGAGGCGTGATGGTTGATTTATCTGGATAAAGATGCTAAAGTATTGCAGTTGTAACCGGCACCTACCACGCAAGGGAGCATAGTACATGCCTTACACTGACGGAAACCGGTACCACAACGGCGTTCTGGTGATCGAAGGCGTCGACCTGGAGATCTACCGGAGCGTCACGAAAGACGACCTCCGCAAAGCGGCCGACGCCAGCAACGAGCCGGGTGTCGATGTCCCGTACATCCTGGCCGTGGACACCGCCGGTCTGCCCTACCGCAAGATCTGCGAGCTGACCGACGTGGTGCGCGTCATCGCCGTCGAGGACGAGGGTGGCCAGATGGTCGTGAAGTACACCGTGGGCGCGAACGAGAACCTGATCATTCGCCCCGTCGCCGACGTCACCAGCACCGCCTGGGCGACGCCGGGGACCGACCGACCCAGCCATGTCCTCCTGATCCGCATCGGTACGAGCAGGATTTGATCCCGCTCACACACCACCCGGCCGCCTGGCATTACAGGCGGCCGGATTTTGTTTTGGGCATGCTATACTGGTGGGCGTCGGTCTCTTCCCCAGATGAGAGGATGAATCATGATCGATAGCGTAACGCTGGTCAGCGTGAACGTGGGTGGCCCGCAAGAGATTGTGCGGGGCCAGCAAGTGCGCTGGTCGAGCATTGGCCGGCGCCCAGTGGCGACGAGCCCGCCGGATCCGGGGCAGCAGATTCTGCTGACCTACAACGGCCTGGCGGGCGACCAATGCACGGACACCCGCATCCGGGGCGGCGAGCAGGTGCACGGCGGCCCCAAGCAGGCCGTGTACGCCTACCCCGTCGAGCACTACCCGGAATGGCAGCTCCAAATGGACCGCGAGACTGAGCTGCCGCGGCCGGCCTTTGGCGAGAACCTGACCGTGGCCGGTATCACGGAGCACGATGTGCATATCGGCGACATCTGGGCCTGGGGCAGCACGCTGCTCGAGGTGTCGGCGCCGCGGCGGCCGTGCCCGGTGCTGGAGTACTGGCTGGACTATCCAGCCATCGACGCCATGAAGGCCAATGGCCGGTGCGGCTGGTATCTGCAGGTCAAGAGCCTGCGGCCGCACTACGCCCAGCTCGTGCCGATCTATGGCCAGATCCGAGTGGTGCATCACGCCCTCGACAAGCCCACCGTGGCGGAGCAGTTTTTCGCCAAGTACCGCACCTGATGCGGACAACTCAGACCGTGGCCCTCCATTGGGGTCACGGTCTCATTTTTGCGCCCGACTAGTGGCCGCCCTCGACGCGAAAGCCGGCTTTGCGCAGCTGCAGAGCGGTCCAGGCTTCGGCCTTTTCGGCCTCGGCTTGGGTGCGATAGCGCGGGAGCTGGGTGTAGATGTCGGGCCGGAGCTTACCGGTGACATTCTTGTGTTTGAAAGGTTTGGCCGCATGAAAGGCCGCGTAGCCGGTGAGGTGCTGACGCAAGCGCTCCTCGGGCGAGTACCAGGACTGGCCGACGTAGAGATGATTGGCATTACCGCCAATCTCGATGACATAGACGCCGAAGGTGCGGCGGGCGGAGATGATCTCGGCGCGCGTGATGAGGTCGTAGCCAAACTCGAAGTCGTCCCGGTGGCGGGACAGATAGTCGTCGAAGACGTCGTAGCGGTAGAGACGCTGGGGTACGGTGGTAGCAGGCGGCTCGAAGAGGTACTCGATGAGGATGCCTTGGTGCTTTTTGAGCGCGGCGGTGGCCAGCGTGCGGACCTGCTCGTGCCACTGCGGGTCGGTTTGGTTGGTGCGGACGAGCGGAGCGGTGGCGGGCGCCATTAGCTCTGGCCGGCGGCGATTGCCTCGATAGCCACAAAGGCGATCTCGGGGTCGTCGGCGTCATGAATAAAGCTGCCGACGTCGAGCACATCGGCCCCGGCGTCGACCGCCTGGCGGGCGTTTTCCTGGTTGAGGCCGCCGTCTACGGCGATCTCCAGGCTCGAGTTGATGGCGCGGGCTTGGCCGATTTTCTCGAGGCAGTCACCGCGGAACTCGCCGCCATTGTGGCCAAGCTTGCCGGTGAAGACCAGCAAGTGGTCAATGGTGGGCAGGAGGTCGGCGACTTGCTCGATGGTGGTCTCGGTGCTGACAGCCAGGCCGACCTTGATATCGACCCCGCGCAGCTGCTTGAAGAACGACTCGCGGTCGAAGTCGGCCTCGAAATGCACGATCACGAGCTCGGGCTGGAGCGCGCAGATGGCTTCGAACTGTGACTCTGGATGGGTCATCATGAGATGGAGGTCAAACGGCACGCCGTCGATGTCATAGACTTGGCTCAGCCCCACGGTGCGGGCCTCGATGAACACGCCATCGGCCACATCAATGTGTAACCGCTTGGCCAGGCCTTTCACATTTTCGATGCGGCGGGCGTAGTCTTCGGGCGTGGTAGCTAGGATGGTGGGCGCGAGTACTGCCATGGTTTAACCGTAGAGTTGCTCGAGCTCGTCGAGGCGGCGCTGATATTTCGGGTCGGCCTTGAAAGTGGCGTCGAGCCAGGCGTCGACCATTGCCACCGCTTGCTTGGCGTCGACGAAGCGGGCCGGCAGCACCAGCACATTGGCATTGTCGTCTTCGCGGGCGGCGCGGGCGCTGGCTGCGTCCCAGGCCAGGGCGGCACGCACGCCGTTGACCCGATTGGCGGCCATACTCATCCCCTGCCCCGAGCCACAGACCAGGACCCCTAGAGCCGTGCCGTCTTCTTCGCCGAGCAGACGGCTAGCCACGGAGTAGGCGTAGCGCGGGTAGTCGTCATCGTCTTGGAGCGTTTTGGCGCCGAGGTCTACCGGCTCGTGACCGCCGTGCTGCAGGTGCTCACGTAGCTGGTTCTTGAGCTCGTAGCCGGCGTGGTCGGCGCCTAGGAAGATTCTCATACGCTTAGGGTCTTGCCCACATTGATGACGGTCTCGACGAGGCGGTTGGAGTAGCCCCACTCGTTGTCGTACCAGGCGACGACCTTGAGCAGGTTGCCATCGACTACGCGAGTAAGCAGGAGGTCGACGATGGAGCTGTGCGGGTTGCCAATATAGTCGGAGCTGACCAGCGGCTCTTCGGAGCAGTCGAGGATGCCGGCGTAGCGGGGGTCCTGGCAGGCGGCTTTGAGCGCGGCGTTGACTTCGTCGACGGTGACGGGCTTCTTGGTGAGGAAGGTGAAGTCGCTCAAGGATACGACGGGTGTGGGCACGCGCACGGACAGGCCGTCGAACCGGCCCTTGAGCGCCGGGTAGGCCTTGGCGGCAGCAGTGGCGGCGCCGGTGGTGGTGGGTACGATGTTTTCGGCGGCGTTGCGGCCTTCGCGCAGATCTTTGTTGGGCGCGTCCTGCAGCGCTTGGCTGGCGGTGTAGCTGTGGATGGTGGTCATCATGGCCTTCTCGATGCCAAACTTCTCGTCGATGATGACCGCGATGGGGGCGATGTTGTTGGTGGTGCAGGAAGCATTGGAGATGACGACGTTTTCGGCGCCGAGCTTGTCTTCATTGACACCAATCACAAAGGTGTCGTGGTCGGCTTCTTCGCCTTTTTCGGGCGCACTCAGTACCACCCGCTTGGCGCCGGCGGTGATGTGCTTCATCAGGCCTTCATGGTCGGTGAAGCGGCCGGTACTCTCGATGACTACATCCACGCCCAGGTCTTTCCAGGGCAGCATGGCCGGGTCTTTCTCGGCGGTGACCTTGACTGATTTGCCGGCCACAATCAGATTGGTGTCGTCGTGGCTGACGTCCTGGTGGTAGGTGCCATAGTTGGAATCGTGCTTGAGCAGGTAGGCCAGCGTGGCGGTGTCGGTAAGGTCATTAATGGCAACTACTTCCAGCTCCGGGTGCTGGAGAGCAATCTTGAAAGCGTTGCGGCCGATGCGGCCGAAGCCGTTTATGGCAACTTTATAACTCATGGTGCTGGTCTAATCTCAATTATTACCTACACGATATAAGCTTTAGCGGTTTGTGGCAAGCCAATTAAGGTGGGCGCCCCAGCCGCCCGAAGACGGCTGGGGCCTTGGTCAGCTGACCAAGTGGCTGATGAACTGGCCAAAGCCACTGAATATGTCAAAGATGTCTTGGCCCAGGGCCTTGAACACCTTGGCCGCACCCGACGAGTTGGTGACGATGAAGATCACCAGGAACGCGCCGAGTACCCAGGGCAGTAGCTTCTTCACCATGAGACCTCCCAGGGGGATTGGGGTTATGGCTCGCTGTCTAGCATCCGCTATCTAAGCAGATCTGTCCACCACAGCGAGCGGGATCAATGATGATTGACAATCATAGACACATATTTTATAATGTAGAAGTTCATCGGACCGTCTGAGAGGAGACGATTGATGACAGAAGATGTTGCCGACGAAGCGGCCAGAGAGGTCGCGAACCACGACCTGGAGCTGGCGAAGCAACTGCGCTGGCGCGGGGCGATCATCGGAAGCATGCTCGGCGTCACTGCCCTGCCCATCATCACCATACTGCGCGGCGAGCCGTGGCAGCCTCTGGCGTACTACGTCATGGTGACGGTTGTGGGGGCACTGGTCGGCGGGCGGCTACTGAGAATCCTCGGCCCGCTGTCGCAGAGTGCGACAACCGGCGAGCGCTGGACGGCCACCCTGGCCCTGGCGACTCTGCTGACGTTCGCCATCCACTGGGAGACGGCCCAGGACGTGTACCTTGCCCTGTCGCTCGGCCTGCTGGCCGGCTACACGGCTGGTGCGTTCTGGCTGCACTTCTTCCTGGCCAAGTACCATCGCTGGTCGGGCCGCGAGCCCCATCGGCCGCACTTCGGCCCACCCCCGGGTCATCCGGAGGCTGAGGTGAGACCGATGGACTGACACTGTCAGAGGCGCCGCAGCCCGCACCCAAACCCCCTGTCGCATTTGGCAGGGGGTTCTCTATTGATTTATAAATGAATTTGTTGTATTATGTAGCCGTACATTAGCCTGACGAGTGAGGAGCTCAGATGTCAGACGAAGTAACCCGCGGGCGCTACCACTGGATGGTCGGCAACCTGTTTCGTGGCCTGACCACCGGTGCGCTTCTGGGTCTGTTCATGTGGCCGGCCATGATGGTCGTCTACGGCGAGGGCCTACCGTCGCTACCGATGGTGCTGATGGCCGTGGTGCTGACCGCGGTGTCGGGCGGCCTCACGATGATCCAGGTGAAGCCCGAGGTAAACCAGTGGTCGAGCCCCTGGGAGCGCCGCATCGCCGGCATCCTGGCCGGTACGATCATGGCGGGACTGATCACGCTGATGATCTGGCCGGCACCGGCTGGGACATCGCTGGCCAGCCTGGCGTTCATGACCTTCAACATCGGCCTGTTCCTTGGCCAGACGGCCGGCGGTTCCGCCCTGCACGACCTGCGGGTGTGGTACTGGAACTGGTCGGGGCGCGAGCCTCGCCAGCCGGACTTTGGCCCGCCACCGGGTCACCCGGAAGCCGAGGTGACCACCATGGACTGACACTGTCAGGGCCCCGCAGCCCGCACCCAACCCCCCTGCCACATTTGGCAGGGGGCGTTTCTTATCAATTGACCTGCTAGCCTGTATCTGGTATGGTAGGCTCGTCCAATAGTCGCGGCTGCCACCAGCGGCCCTGGCTTGATAGGAGGTACAGCGTGACAACGTCTGTCTCCCATGGCCAGTATGTCTGGCCACGGATATGGGGAGCGACCGCCTGGGGAGTGGTCGCGGGGCTAGGCCTATGGCCCTTGTGGAGCATGTTGCTCAACCGGCCGGCGCCGGCCTGGTACTGGTGTGTGGCGGTCATCACCGGCCTGCCGGTGCTGGCCTTCGCCGCCGCCAGCCTGGCGCTGCTGGGACCAGCCACCATCCGGCTACCCAAGACCCGCACCGGCCTGGTGGCCGCGTGGGGTTTCAGCTTGGCGCTGGCGTTCGTGGCGGGCTTGCTCATCACGCTCTTCGCGGACCCAAACGCCAGCCAGGTGTGGAACCCCACCGCCATGCTGTTTGGTGCCGTGCCCGGCCTCGTGCTGGCGCGGTACGGACTACTGGTGCAGACGCTTGAAGGTGTGGTTTTGGCCAGGCCCAATGGCCGGCCGCCCCGCACTTTGCGGCGCATGACGCCCAAGGAGTATGGCGCCTGGCACCCCGACCACCCCGACCACAGCCGCTTCCTGCAGCAGCAGGATGAGGCACTGGCACCGGGTGACCCCGAATGACCGCTTCACAAAGCCCTGACTGACGAGCATATCGCTCGTCAGTCAGGGCTTAAGCTTTAGGGATTGACTGTTTGACAATGCGAGCTCGACATTGTACAATTAGGTATTCGACTCGATTCGCGCTCAAGACCTGGAGGTTTGAATATGCGCGACGCACAGTGGAAGTACATGCTCACTCGTTCACTGGATCTGGCCCTGGTAGCGACTGGTCTGGTCTTGATCGGCTGGCCGCTGCACCAAGCGGCCGTGCACCAGTCGCAGCCCGAGCTGTGGGTGCTGGCGGTCACGACCGGGATCATGGCGGCCTTCGCGTTCGTCTTCACGCTGATGACGAGCGCGTACGGCTTCCGCCACCTCATGCCGTCTGGCACAGAGGCCCAGGCCTGGATCATCGCCGTGGCGGCCGCCGCCGGTGTCGGCGTGCTGTGGGCCTACCTGCAGCATCCGCATGAGGCGCTGTCGGCGACGGATTTCGCGACAGCGTTTATCCTGACCATCTCGGCTGTCCGCTACATCGCCCTGCCGGCCTTCATGGAGGCAGTGAGCCGCAAGGCCAAGTGAATGCACGACGTGTACGCACAGAGACGCCCCGGTTACCAATGCGGTAACCGGGGCGCGATTTGTGTTGGCGGCTAGCCGATGGCTCGGCCGACGGCGCCCGGCACCCAGTTCACGAACGCCATGAAGGCATTCCAGACGAACGCCACCGGGTGGGCCGCCCACCAGCTGAAGAACTGGGCGGTCGGTGGCAGGAAGGTGCCGAGCACCAGCATGAGAGCCGCGAAAGCGACGGCCCACCAGACGGACTTGGCCTTCTGATAGAAGTAGGCCGCCACGGCGACCAGCGCGACCACAATGAGCGCGCCGGCCACCGAGAACTGTGTGCCGGCGCTGGCGTCGGACGCACCGCCGATGACGCGGTGGCCGAGCCGGGCCAGGGTATCGCCCCGGTCAATCAGATTGACGACGGCGACAGCGCTGGCGACGGTAGCCAGCTCCAGGACGGCTACGATGAACTTCCAGATCTTGGCCCAGTCGCTCGATGCGCGCTTGGGATCTGACAGCCACCTGGTCGCCCGGCGGAGCAGGAGCACCGCCAATACGATAGCCACCAGCAGCGTCAGCCATGCCGGAACCGGCGTGAGAGACGGCTGGTCGGCCACTGCTTGCACGAGCATGACTCCTCCTTCGAGTAGTGGGACGTGCGTGCGGGTACTTTACTCTATGTAGAGCCGCTAGAGCAAGCCGCAGGCAGCGGCTCGGGGGCTAGCTGGCGCGCTGGACGCAGTCGCCGATGACCGACTTGGCCTCAGCGGCGTCGCCCCAGCCTTTGACAATGGTAGAGCCAGGCTTCTTGAGATCTTTGTAATGATTGAAGTGGAATTCGATTTGCTTCTTCCAGGCGGCTGGCAGGTCCTCGAGACTCTGGAGAGCGTCGCCGGTGTGGCGGTCGTCGGCCGGCGCCACCACGATCTTGTGGTCAATGTCGCCGCCGTCTTCGAAGTTGAGCACGCCCAGGACACGGCCGCGCACGAGCACGCCCATGGGGATGGGCTCGTCAGCCACTACCAGCGTGTCGAGCGGGTCGCCGTCCTCGTCGATAGTGCCAGGGATAAAGCCGTAGTTGACGGGCTTGGCGAAGATGCCGGGCTCTACCCGGTCGAGCACGAACATCTCGAGCTTGGTATCCCACTCGATCTTGTTCATGGACCCTTTGGGGATTTCGATAATGGTATTGATAATTTCGCCGTCCTGTTCCCAGGTAGGTAGTGCTGGCATGGGCCTCTCCACGAGATTACTAATCCTGCCGATTATACCATGATGAGCCTGAAATTCATCCGGACTTTTGGAGCCCTGACTATTACCAAGAGCGCGACAGGTCTCTATGATGAGCCATTATAAGGGTGAGGAGGGCGCCAAGATGGTCTGGACAATCATTACATGGATTATTTTGGGGGCACTGGCAGGTTGGATTGCCAGCATAATCACGAGTACTGACGTGGAAGGCGGCTATGTAGGCAATATAGTGGTCGGAGTGATCGGTGCGATTATTGGCGGTCTCGTGCTACAACTGCTGGGAGCTAACCCGACAACGGGCTTTAGCCTGGGCAGCCTGCTAACCGCGGTGCTCGGTGCGGTGATCTTATTGCTCATCGTAAGAGCGTTTCGGCGCAACGCGGCTTAGCGAAGCCTTAGCTCGCGGCTGAGCCAGTCGCGATCAAAGCCCACGACGGCGGCCTTGGAGCCGTCGTCGTGCGTGATGAGCGTGACTGGCACACCCATCTGGCTGGTGAGGCGGATCATCTCCTGGGCTGCGACCGGGTCGGCTTCGACGTCGACTGCCGTGTACTTGACCTTTTTCTGGTCAAGAAACTGCTTCTCGGCCCGGCAGTAGGCACACCACTGAGTGGTGAAGATTTTGACCTGGCTCATGCGAGATACCGGTGAACCAGCCAAATGCCGACAATGCCGCCGACACCGCTCAACAAAATGCTCCAGCCGGACAGAAAGTTGGTATCGCCCCAGAGGTACGGCACAAAGCTGCCGACCGTGGTGCCCACGCCGACGGCGAGGAGATAGTAACCGCGAGTGCTCATAAGACTAGTATAGCGTAACAATTATAAAAAGAAGGGTCCAGGAGCGCGATGTGGCTCCTGGACCGACTGGGTCAGGATTGCGTCGCCGGGACGTAGTACGTCCCCAGCGGCGGCGGATTGCTGGTGTCGGGCATCGTGACGGTGACCGGGCCCTCCAGATACAGGGTGCCCCGGCCGTCGAACCGGCTCGGCAGCACGGTGGCGGCCTGGCCAAATGTGAGCGTGGCCGGTCCATCCTGCTGCTGCCAGTGAAGCTGGTCGTCCGTCACCGTGATGCGGTGAGCGGGACCGTCGCCCCGCAGGCAGTCGATGGTGTAGTAGTGGCCCTGCGGCCCCATCTGCATGCCGAGCAATTGCCACTTGGCGGTGAGAGTCTCAGCCACCAGCGATGCGTACCGCTCGGTGACCGCCGGGCGCCACCGCTTGGCTCGGTTACCCTGGAGCCAGACGGCGACCGCCATCAGGCCGGCGATGGGGCCCATGGCTACGCCATACAGCACACCGTCACGGAGCCACGACGGGTCGAGATAACTCCTGTCGAGGTACTGCACCGAGCAGCCAACCCACACCACGACTGGAACCGCCGCGGCGTGCCCCAGCAGGTAGGCGCCCAGACCCTTGGCGATGAGGCCAAGGCGGCTGGAGGGCCGGGGGATGCCGACGACCGGCAGACGCATGGTGAGGTAGCCGGTGGGGCTGTCGTCTCCAGCTTTGATACTGAGGGAGACCCCCACGCAAGCTGCCAGCGTCAGGACGACGACCAGCACGAGCACGCTCGTGCCGATGACCCAGCGAACTTGACCGGTGCCGATCCAGATGCCGAGCTCAGTGAGCCCGGCCAGGGTAGCGGCGCCGGCGATGATGAGTCGGTTCTGAAGACGAGTTGTCATTCAGAGCTCCATCCTTGTGTAGGTACACGGACGCGTATATTTGTACCATAAAAATCTAACTATTGCAAATGTATTGGTGCAGAATAAGGCCCGGGCTGATACACCCGGGCCAGAAGGCGGCTAGAGCATCACCCAGCCTATGCTGCGGACGGTGACATGTCCCTCCTCGAGCCAACGGCTGCCGTCTTCGGCGGCGGGGCCGAGGCGGCAATCATCGCCGTCAAAGTCCAGTCCGCCGGTGGCGAACACGATCGCGACCTTATCCGTCGCGGCTCTGACGAGTAGCGGCGGCCCGTCGCCGGCGGGTGGCTCACACTTGATAAGCCAATGCCGGCTAGGTGGCCGAGCAAAGCGTTCGAGCCGCATGCCCCCAATGAGCCAATGTACCAGAGCCGGCCGGTCGGCCTTGTGTGTGAGCTGGTGGTCCTCGTAATCTTCGTATCCCTCCACTCCGGTTCCTTCCGGTTGGGCATGAGTATGAAAGAGATAATGCTACTAACTATACGCCATAAAGCTGATGGTATGAAAAATGGCCCGGGAAATCTCCCGGGCCACCCATCCGGAGCCTACGGCTCGGATGGCTTGGGTTGGTCATGATGCGGATGCTTGGCCGCATGCTTGGCGGCCTCCTTGGCCTCGATGTCGCGCTTGGCCTGCACCCAGGACTGTCGGTACATGATGCGCAGACTGGCCAGGATGGATGGCGGACGGCCGACGGAGAGCCAGCTGGCGCTAATGCGCTGGTAGCCATGCTCCTCGATGAGCGCGCCCATGCCGGGCAAGTGAGCGGCGCCCCAGATGAGCGCCACATCCTGATGAGCGGCAGCCCGCCAGATGCCCTCGACGGCTACTGGGTCACGCTGACCCACGACGACCTCATGAAGCTGGTCGAGATCGGGCGCCGGTTCGGCGTCGGCCGGCTGATGGCGACGGCGCTGGGCGCGGTTGAAGGCCGACAGCACGTCGACCATGACCCGGCCCGAGCGGCTGTGCATGGCCCGGAAAATCATGGCCATGCTGGCGGCCATCATGACCGGGTCGGTTTGCTCCAACTCGGTCATCTGCTCGGCAGCGTCGGCCACGGCCCGGTCCAGATCGGCCAGGTTCAGCAGCCGCACTAGCTCGAGGTCGTTGAGATCGACATTGGTCCAGGCCGGGTCATATTTCAGCCCGGTTTTCTGCGACGTCCAGCCGAGTCCCTCGCCCATGCGGGTGATGACCTGCAGGAGCTGATTGATCGAGGCGATGGCGGCCAGTTCGCGAGGCGTGGCCGTGGCCATTTCCTCGGCCGAGGCCGTGCGAACGCCCTCAAACTGCACCACGGCGCCGGCTTCTACCAGCGACGCGACGAGGGACTGGACGGCGGCATAATAGGCCGGCTCGCCCACGTGCATCATGCCTACCAGCGTGACCGTGCGACCGGAATCCCGGTGGCGGTAGGTCCACACTGGGGTTTGGATTTGGCCGCGATGAATACGTGTGACTTCACGCATGTCGCATTGGCCCCCTTCTGTTTGGAAAGGTACGCGGGTTCGCGCTTGGATATTAAAGCAGGAAACAGGCAAAAAGGCAAAAAGAGGCCCCGGGAGCGTACTCCCGGGGTGTCCGCGGACGATGGGCGGCTAGATCGCGCTGTCTGACAGAGCCTAGAGGGCGAGCAAGCGGCCCGCCTGGTCGCCTTCGCGCTGCAGCTTGTACAACTGCTGGCGCCGGTCGCGTGGGAGGTCACCGCTCACGAGGGCCAGGAGAGCTGCGACGAACAGGCCGCCTGACCACCAGATGCTGATGGGCAGCACACCGGTGGCAGCGACGACCAAGGCGGCGAGGCCCAGAAGCCCCAGCACGAGGCAGGCGATGTACAGCGAGGTCTGCAGTCGGAACGTAGCGTTGATCTGCTGCTCGATCGTCGCGGACGATTTGATGCGGCGAGTCATGGTTGCTCCTTCCAGCAACGTGCGTATGACTTGGACATTACTATAGCATAATTTATTATATTTTACAATATTATTGGCCAAAAAGAAGCCCCGGGAAAATGCTCCCGGGGTGTCCGCGGACGATGGGCTGATCACGCCCAGTCCGCCGGCACGAAGTCGGGGACGTTGCAGTGCAGCCCAGCGTGATGGCCGGCGTCGCGCAGCTGAGTCAGTTGCCGCCGGCGGCGGCACGGACGCCGCGACGCGACGAGCAGCAGGTAGCCGGTGATGATCAGCGGCAGGGTGGACCAGAGCAGGAAGTGGAAGAACAGGAACGCCAGGCCGAGGAGGATCAGGACGACGGTGCCGCCGACCATGAGCTTCTCGTGCCGTTCGGCCTGTTCGATCTGCTGGTCGATCGTGGCGGACGATTTGATACGAGCCATGGTTGCTCCTTCCAGCAACTCGGTCTGACTTGTGATTACATTATATAATAATGTGTAGATCTTTGCAAGATATGGACCGAACATTGCCGAACTGATATGATTGGCGGAGATAGCGAGTGAGGGTGCTGTGCCGGCCGGTAAGGCAGCTGGAAACGGAATATGGGAGCGGCCGCTGGCGTTTGTGGACATCGAGACCACTGGCAGCGGGCCGCACAACAGCCGCGTGCTGGAGCTCGGCGTGGTGCGGGTGGAGCAGGGCCGGGTGGCGGCGGAGTTGCGCACGCTGGTAGATCCGGGCGAGCCGGTACCCAGCTGGATTACGCGGCTGACGGGCATTCGGGATGATGATGTGGCCGGAGCGCCCACGTTTGCGGCGGTGGCTGACGAGCTGGCCGAGGTGCTGGATGGCGCGGTGTTTGTGGCGCATAACGTCGGGTTCGACTACGGGTTTATTCGCGCCGAGTACGACCGACTGGGGGCGCCATTCCGGCCGCCGCGACTGTGCACGGTGCGGCTGAGCCGGGCATTGTACCCGGGCCTGCGGGGGCACAAGCTGCAGGACCTGATCGAGCGGCATGGCCTGCAGGTGTCGGCCCGGCACCGGGCGTACGATGACGCGCTGGCGCTGTGGCAATTCTGGCAGGTCTGCCTGGCCGAGTTTGACCTGGACACGATGGAGCAGGCCGTAGCAAAACAGCTCAAGACCCAAACGCTGCCATCGCACGTGGACCGGTCATTGGTCGATGATCTGCCCGAAGCGCCGGGTGTGTACATCTATGAGGACGCTGACGGGTCGCCGCTATATGTGGGCAAGAGTGTCAACATACGGAGCCGGGTGCAAGGCCATTTCGCCGGCCAGTACGACCGGGCGTCTGAGATGCAGTTGGCGCAGAATGTGGCCCGCATCCGGACCGTCCAGACGCACGGCGAGCTGGGGGCGCTCCTGAAGGAAGCGGCGATGATCAAGGACCTGCAGCCGCGCTACAACCGGCTGCTGCGACGGCACGAGCGCGTGACGGTGGCGCTGCGCCACGAGGACGCCGGCGGCTACGCGGGTCTGAGCTTGGGCGAGACCGATGGCATCGCGCCGGCGGACGGGCCGCGGCTGCTGGGCGTGTTCACGACGGCCGGCGCGGCCCGGCGGTCACTCCACACGACAGCCCGCAATTTCTATCTGTGTCCCAAACTGCTAGGGCTGGAGAAGGCGCGCGGGGCGTGTTTCCAGGTACAGCTGCGGCGATGCCACGGAGCGTGCATTGGCCAGGAGTCGCCGGCCGAGTACAACGCGCGGTTTGACGCGGCGTTTGAGCGGGCGCGCGTGGACGGCTGGCCGTACGGTGGCCCGGTGCTGCTGACCGAGCGGCGGCCGGATTTGGCTGGCAGCGAAGGGTTTGTGATTGATCAATGGGTAGTAGTGGCGACGCTGCGCGAGCTGCTGGAGGGCGGGTTTGAAGCCGTGCCGCAGGAGCAGGCGTTCGATATGGACCGGTACCGGATATTGCGAGCCTACCTGCGGCGGCCGGGCGTGGAGCGGCGATTGCGCCGGCTCAAGCCACCAGAAATGAGCCGCCTACTGACAACGCTAGTGCGTCCGTAGTGCGGCTCATGGGCTAATCATCGCTGAGTAGCCCGTAGTCGATTCCCAGATCATGGAGATGCTTGACCAGCGGATGGGTGAGCTGGCTCCAGCTGCCCAGCACCAGGCGCCACTCGCCTTCCCGGAGTTTGAGCTCGAAGTGGATGGGCGTGATGACGTGGACGCCGGGAGACGGATCCCTGATCCAGGGCGCCGACGGTCGCGTGGACCAGTGCTCGGGGCACAGGCACTGTGCGAAGTTGATGGTCAGCGAGTCCTGGTGGCGTTCTGCGGCGTCGATGACCTGGAAATCGGTGATTGTGCCATGCATCGAAGCGCTGAAGTGGATTGTGCGACCCACCAACAGCGTTCGCCAGAGATCCTCGGGTCCGTTACTGAGAACGAGGACGGCGCTGTCGTCACTCTCGACCAGCTGGTCGGCGAGTATAGCCATGATGGACATGTGGCCCCTTTCGTGAGGCTCGGTGCGATGACTTACCAGTTATACCAGAGAGCATCTATAAAATCAACGCTATTGACAGGTGCCGGCGACCGGCTGGCCAGCGCGCAGGTCAGCCATCCAGGCGAGCGTGTCTTTGAGACTTTGCACCATGGTGTTGTAGTGAGTGGCATTGGGGTAGACGACATACTGCACCGGGCCCCGGCTCTTGGCGCAGAGCGTAGGCAGTATGGCGGTCTGCTGGCGCGGCAGTACGACATTGTCGAACTGGCCCTCATTGATACGCTTGGCGCTGGCGGTGGTCTGGTCGCCAACCGTGTTTTTGTCGAGGTCGCTTGAGAGAACGGCGAAGGGGCTCCAGTCGTCGGCCTGGAGGGCGGCGATGAACTCGGGCGTGTAGACGCCAGTCGGTGTATTACCCCAAAACGGCAGCACTGAGTCAATGCAATGGGCCTGAACATCGGCGCCCAGGTGGGCCAGACGATTGGGCAATAGGATATTGGTGAGGCCATAATTGCGGCCGTAGTAGTCGCTGTAGCTGGTGAGGACGTAGGGTCCAAACCAGTTGATATTGGCGCCGTGCACGACATCGGCCAGCGTCTCCTTGACGCTCATGACCGGGCCGAAGCCGACGACGCCGCGGACGGTCAGCTCGGGCGCATAGTCGGGCTGGATCTTGTCGGCCCAGAAGGCGGCGTGGCCACCCTGCGAGTAGCCGCTGAGGAAGACGGACTGATCATCAAGCCGGCCGAGAGTCTGCGGCAGTTTGCGGAGTGCGCGCACGGCGTCGAGCAGCGCGCGGCCCTCCAGCTCCCCCACCATGTAGTGATGGATGCGGTCGGGATCCCGCATGCCCTCGTAGTCGGTGATGACGGCGGCATAGCCCTGGCTGGCATAGGTCACCATATGGGAGTCATAATTGCCCCAATTGACCACATGCGGCTGCTCCAGCGAGGCCGCGCAACGATCGCCGATGCCGGTAGTGCCGGGCGCGAAAGCAAAGATGGGTAGCCGGCCGGTCGGCTCGGCGGGCAGGTAGGCGCGGCCGTAGACCACCAGCGCCTGGCCATTGATGTCGTAGGAGCGGTAGTGGAACGTGATCTTGGTGACCGCGGTGGCAACCGGCGGGGTGAGGCCACCGTAGTTCTCATGTGCAATGGAGGCGGCTTCGGCCACGGTAAATGGCTGAACGGCATCCACGCCTAGGATGCGGCCGCGATCGGGCATGGAGAGGATGACGGTCGGTGGCTCTTTGGACGGCGCGACGGCCACGCCATGATAGGTGTAGGCATACCAGCCGGCGCCGAGACCGGCCAAGACCAGCATAAACGGCAACCAGTCGCGCAGCCGGCGATGGTGGCGGCGTGGTTTATACGGCTGGTGCTGTGGAAAGTCCGCCATCATCCTCTACCTGTTTGCCTACTCGGAACCTCATTATATCCATATTTACACCATCGACCAGCCGGTTTTCGACCCAGGCAAAGCCTTGGCGCTCGTAGTAGCGGCGGTGGTCGTGGGTGGCTAGGGTCACTTCGATGGCACCCCGCTGCTGCTGAAGACGCAACATGCGAGACAACAGTGACAGGCCAAGATTCTGGCCACGCTGGGCGGGATCGACATACAGCCAATAGAGCTGACCGGAGCCGGGCGCCGGCACGCTACCTATAGCATAACCCACTAACTGGTTGCCGGCGTGGGCCACCAGGACGACGCGGTGGGGGTGCAGAGCAGCGCGGCCGAGCCTGAGCAGGTTGTGCTCGCGGATGACCCGGCGCTGAATGCGGGGCGTGAAGTAGGTGAAATGAGTGCGGACGGCATCGACGAATAATCGGCGCAAGGCCGGCAGGTGGGACAGAGAGGCTTCGGTAATAATTGGAGATGGCAGCTTAGATTGTGAGCTCATGTCACTTATGGTAGCAGAGCGGGAGCCGGCGTGCGAAATCGGGGCGGCAGAGCGCCCACCGCGAGCTAGGAATGCGCTTATGCTCGTGCTAAAGTGCAGGTAAGACGATGAGCCTGCTCAAGAAATTAGCGGTGTTGATAGCAGCGTTAGCGCTGCCGGCGTTACTGATGTATGTCGTAGCGGTGGTGGGCTTGGGCCGGTATTTGACGAGCGCGCATCTGGCAGCCACGCAGCGCCGCACGGCCACCCAGGGGTTGGATGCGATCGACCGGATACTAGCCGAGCGGCGGGCCCAGGCAGCGGCGCTGGCTGGCTTCCCGCTACTGCGGTCGGTAGTGACCGCCAAGGCCACTACGCCGACCGCGGCGCAGGCCGCCGAGTGGCAGTCGCTGGTCGTATCAACCGGACCGTGGGCCAGCCTCGAACTCGTGAACGCTACGGGCCAGACCGTATTGGCCGGCGACAAGACCGGCGCCAAAGCCGCGGCAGCTGCCAGCAGTGAGGCTGTCCGAAGCCAGGCTGTGGCGGCCGCTCTGACCGGCCAATTGGCCGTGTCCAAGGCAGTGCGCAACCCGGTGACCGGCCAGCCGGTGGTGTACGTAGCGGTGCCGGTGTGGTCTGGCAGCGACGCAGCCGCCACGGTGCGCGGAGCGCTGGTGGCCGGCCTGGACTGGGCGCCGGCGCAAGCCGAGCTGGACAGCTTAGCCAGCGGCACTGGCACCTTGCGACTGTACGACCCCCATGGTGTAGTCATGGCCACTAGCCCGGCCGACACTATGGCCGTGTGGCAGACTGCCAAGGGAGACAGCCTGGAGCGGGCGCTGACCGGCCATACAGTTACAGCCGCCGTCGGGGGCACCGGGCGGCCAGAGCTGGCAACCTACCAGCCCGAGACCGGCACCAGCGGTTGGCAGGCCCAGGGCTGGGTGCTGAGCGTGCAGACCCTGGCCGCCCCCAGCTGGGTGACGCTCGATGGGCCGCTGCTATTTGTGGGTATCGGGCTCATTGCGGTGTGGATGGCGATGTGCGCGATCGCTATGTGGGCCCTCTACCGGGTGCTGGTGCGGCCAGTGCGAGAGGTCACAGCTGTGGCGCACAGCATTGCCCTGGGCGATGTCTCACGCCGAGTGCCGGAGGCAGCCGGGAGCGGCGAGCTGAGTGAATTCAGTCGCGCCTTCAATGCCATGACCGAGAAGGTCCAGGAACTCCGGCGCAGCATGGAAGAAAAGGTGCGCGAGAAGACCGTGGAGCTCAATCACCAGATTGCCGAGGTGGAGGCTGAGAAAGTGCGCGACGACGCTATCTTGGCTAGCATCGGCGAGGGCATGATCGCACTGGACGCGAGCGGCAAGATCATCAAGGTCAATGAGATCGCCCGCCAGCTGCTCGGCTGGACGCCCGACCAGGACCAGATTGGTCGCAATATCGCCGAAGCGACGCAGTTGTATGACGACAGCGGCAGCCTCATCCCGCCCGGCCAGCGCCCTGGCGTTGCCACGCTACGTAACGGTCAGAAGATCGAGGAGACCTGCACGGTGCATCACGCTAATGGCACCAAGACTAAGCTGACCACTATCACGAGCCCGGTCAAGCTGCAACAAACCACCGTCGGCGCCATCATGACCATCCGCGACGTCACCAAGGAGCGCGAAGTGGACCGCATGAAGACGGAGTTTATCAGCCTGGCATCGCACCAGCTGCGCACACCGCTGTCGGCCATCAAGTGGTTTGGCGAAATGCTGCTCAACGGCGACGCCGGCAAGCTCAAGCCAGAGCAGCGCGAGTACGCCACCAACATCTCCGACTCGACCGAGCGGATGATTCAGCTGGTAAACTCGCTGCTCAATATCTCGCGCATCGAGTCTGGGCGCATCATTGTAGACCCCAAGCCAACTGATCTGCACGAACTCGTGGGTGGCATTATTAATGAGCTAAAAGCCAAAACAGAAGCCAAGGATCTGAGCGTGGTGGTGAGCATTCACAAGGAGCTGCCCAAGATCAATCTGGACCCGCGACTCGTCAGTCAGGTGTATCTAAATCTGCTGACTAACGCTATCAAATACACGCGCAAAGGTGGCAACGTGACGCTGTTTATATCCCGCAAGGATGACCAAATATTGTCGCAGGTGACGGACGACGGCTACGGCATTCCGAAAGCCGACCAGGGCAAGGTGTTCCAGAAGTTCTTCCGGGCTGACAACATCGTGAAAATCGAGACGGACGGAACGGGCCTAGGTCTGTATCTGGTGCGGGCGATCATCGAAAGCTCCGGCGGCAAGATTTGGTTTGAGAGCGACGAGAAGAAGGGCACGACCTTCTGGTTTACGCTGCCGGTGAGCGGCATGAAGGCCAAGAGTGGCGAGGTTACATTGGACGTCTAAGATATCAAGCTGACTGAGCCCGCGTTTTAGCATAAGCATTTCTATGCTAGAGTAAGGTTATGGCGACAGCGACGCATACTCTGATGGTCGTGGAGGATGAAGCCCTGCTTCTGCAGGCCATAAGCCACAAGCTGGAAATGACCGGCTTGAAGGTGTTGCCGTTTGTGAACGGTAACCAGGCCCTGGACTATCTGCGCCAGGATAAGCCGTTGCCCGACTGCATTTGGCTCGACTACTATCTGCAAGACAGCAACGGGCTGGAGTTTATGGAAGAGTACGCCAAGCACCCTGACTGGGCTAAGGTGCCGGTGGCGGTGGTGAGTAACTCGGCCAGTGATGATAAGGTCAAGAAAATGCTCGCACTCGGCGCCAGACAATACGTGCTGAAGGCCGAGCACCGCCTAGAAGATATTGTCGCGATCGTGCAGCGCTTGATTGATGAAGGAGCAAAGGCAACCTAATGGCAAAGATATTGGTAGCGGAAGACGACCGGTTCCTGGCCACCGCTTACCGGGCCAAGCTGACCAAGGTCGGATTTGAGGTCACGGTAGCGACTGACGGCGAAGAAGTTCTGGCGGCACTGCCGCAGATCGTGCCCGACATCATCCTGCTCGACCTGGTGATGCCGCGCAAGGACGGGTTTGCGACACTCGAAGAGATAAAGCGCCAGGATGACTTCAAGGACGTGCCGGTGATCGTGGCGTCCAATCTGGGCCAGAAAGAAGACCTCGACAAGGCCAAGGCCCTAGGTGCCGCCGACTACGTGGTGAAGAGTGATTTGTCGATGGACGCGCTGGTTCAGAAGATTAACGCGTTGCTCGACGGCGCCAAGCCGGCCAAGCCGGAGTAGACGGAGGCCGCCAAAGCAGCATGACCATTAGCGACGAACAGCTCTATCAGCTCCTGGCCGACTTGGGCTATCTGGCCGAGGAAGACCTCAAGCAGGCCCAGAAGCTGGCCGCGACCCAGCACCTTTCGCTGTATGACGCACTACTGCAAGCCGAGCTGCTGACTGACGAAAATCTGGGGCGGCTGGTGGCTGATAGCCTGCATTTGCCGTTTGTGCAGCTGTCTGAGCTGAGCATTCCGGATGCTGTATTGCATATCGTGCCGCGCAGCATGTCGGCCAAGCTGGGGGTGATCGCCTTTGAGGCCCGGCCCGAGGAACTCAAGCTGGCGGTCAACGACCCCGCCCAGACGGACGTGTTTGTGATGTTAGCCAAGAAGAGTGGTAGCAAGCATGTGAGTCTGTACTACGCCACGGCCCGCGACCTGCACGAGGCGCTCCAGCTGTACCGGGCCCGACTAACAAGCACGTTTGAAGACCTGCTGTCGCCGAGCAAGATTGGCAAAGAAGTGCCGGTCGTGAAGGTGGTGGATACCATTATTGAGTATGCCTACCACAGCAAGGCGTCGGATATCCACATTGAGCCCACCAAGGACGGGACGCTGATCCGCTTCCGGATTGATGGCGTGCTACACGACATGATGAAGCTGCCGAGCAACCTCCACGACCAGCTGACCACGCGCATCAAGGTCTTGAGCCGGCTGCGCACCGACGAGCACCTGAGCGCCCAGGACGGCAAGCTGACCCTGGCGCTCGAGGGCGAGGACCTGGATGTGCGCGTGAGCATTGTGCCAATAGTGGCAGGCGAGAAGGTGGTGCTGCGGCTGCTGA
>CAZDGK010000011.1:22363-30096 GCA_964505035.1 uncultured Candidatus Saccharimonadales bacterium | reverse complement strand
ATGGCATGCAAGAGGTCCAGGGTTCGAATCCCTGTAGCTCCACCAGAAATTATTTGCCAAAAACCCGGCCTGGCCGGGTTTTGTGCTACTTGCCGGTATCGCGTTTGAAGAGATAGCCGGTGTAGAGAAGCAAAATCACCGGCTGCGAGCCGACGAGCGCCAACACGACATTGAGTGATTGCCCGCTCAACTCACCCAAGACGAACACCGCACCCAGGCCTAGTATCGAACCACCTACGCAGGACAAGAAGAATATGTATAGCCACCTCATGGAGTCGGTAAAGGCGGTGGTGACGCTATTTTTGATGGCTCTCGCTAAGCCAGCAGCAAACGCGCCCAGCACGATGAAGCCGACGATACAACTGAGCGAAAAGTCGAAGTAAGCTTCTTCTGGTGTTGGTGATGGGTGGGGCGCCAGGACAATGATCACAATCAGGGGCACCATCACGGCTAGGAGCAGCTTGAGCGAGGCAAACCTGGTCCGCAGCCGCATCATGCGGGCATAAATCCACAACCCAAAATACATGCAAATAAACATAGACACGACTATCCACATTGGCCCGCCATACCTAAATAGCGGGTCATGGTTGAAGCCCAGCAGCGAGGCCGGCCCATACGTCGAGAAGTTGAGTCCCAATAAGGCGACCCCCGCACACAACAATACGAAGGCCTGGCGCAGTTCGGGACGGAAGTTCGAGAGCGACGACAAGTAGAACCAAGCGGTGCCGGCACACAGGACGGTGTAGAACAACGGCACGGCGACTACGGCGCGATAGGCGATACTCGAGCCATAGACCGGCAGCATGGCGAGCAAGCCCGCGCCCACCGCAGCCAGAACGATGCCAAAGAAGGCGCGGGTGTTGCGGCTCATGCCTGACTTCTGGGTGCTATAGCGTGACTGGACGCGCTGGTTGAGTGTGTCGACCGTAAATGACCGCAATGGGTCGCTCTTGATCAGATAATCAACGAGATTAGCTCTGAGCTTGGCTAGCTTGTCCCTCTCCTGGTCGGTGAGCGGCTGGTTGGCCTCGCGAGTGGCCGTGACGGAGCGTAGGCTGTCCATCATCGGCTCGATTTCCCGACGGTTGGAGGCCAGCGAGGCCAGATAAATTATTTGGTCAATGATTTCCTGGTCGGGGTCTGGCGTGGCGGGGGCGGCGTCTGACGAGAGTGCGGCCATGGCGGCTGTAGTAGACATAAAGCATAACCCTTCTGCGCTTGAGTGTAGCGCATTGCTGCGGCACATTTCAAACAGCCAAAATGACTCTGCTGGAATGGTTTTTGTGCTACCATGGCCACAAAGGAATAATGCATATGCTTACTTCGTGGCTGAAGCGCAGCTCGCTCAAGCGCAAGAACAAACAATTTGGACTACTGATGGCGTCCTCGGGCCAGCCCAGCATGGTAATGCTGCTGAGCATCGTGGGCCTGTTTATTGCGCTGGGGATCTTCGTGATCGGCAGTAGCTACGCGGCCGGCACATTCTTTAACCGGTAGACAGCCTAGACAAGGGAGCAGTCCTAGGGTATCGTTAGGCGCGGCAGATTGCCAAACCAGTTCCATTCGAGTGAGGGGAGTTTCACAATGGACCTCTGGGATGCCGTGTTGGCACGGCAGGATTTGGTGGGCGGTGACCTCGAAACCAACGAGGACGGTGCCTACTTCCGCGGACCGATCACGCGGCTCACGCGGACCGATGACCAGCTGGTCATTGAGACCGAGTGGGTGGCGCGGCTCGACCAGAACGCCGGCTGGAAGGTCTATGAGAACCGTCCGCTGACTGTGGCGTTGGACATGACAAAACCACAGGACATCGGGAATGGGCGGGTGTTCTTCGTCCTCCCGTTCCTCGGCACCTGCACCATATTTCCGCGGGGAGGTAGCAAACTCGACCCAGCGAAGGTCGACGGCCTTGTCCTGCCATCGTGACGCCAACACTCATGCCGCCCTGGGACGCACTAGTCCCCGGGCGGTTTTCTGTGCTAGCATGAGCATAATTTACGGAGCCCGCCCGCATGCCCAGCAAACACGATACCTTTCTGGCCGACGTCGGCCGCGGGGCCCGCGAGCGCCGGGTGAGTTATTGGGACGGCTTCCGGTTTGGGCTTGGATTTATTACGGCCAACCTGCTGGTGCTGGTGGTGCTAGGCGCGTTGTGCTGGCTGATGGCCCTGATGGGCGGCTGGCTAAGATAAACAACGCCCCACCGAATGCCGGCGGGGCGGAGAGTGGGGCTACTTGTCGGCCTTGGGCGCGGGTTTGATGCTCCCGATCAGAGTCGAGACGAACCCGACCGCGGCGAAGACGCAGTACACGACCCAGATGTGGCCGATGTAGTGCGAGGTCGCCTGCCCAGTCGACATGATGCCCGAGGTAATGCCGAGCAGGAAGGCCACGACGGCGAGGACGATGACCTCGATGACGTAGGCCATGAATAGGTCGTCGGGGTCGCCCTCGCTGATGCTGCCGACGGCAATGCCGACGCAGGAAGCCAGCAGGGCCAGGGTCGCCACCACGATGGTCATCACCACAGTGGCGGTCGACGACAGACCCGCGAGCAACCCCACGAAGGGCGTCGCAATCGCACTGGCGACCGTTACTGCCAGGACATAGAGCGCTTTCAGTCGAGACATAGGTGAGCTCCTAACTCTCCGGGGATTGCCTCTACGCGGGATATTATATCATGATTTGGTTGTGTTGTAAATTGATTGAATAATTCCTTGGTGGAGCAAGTGTCTACCAGTTTGCACGCTCTCGTTGCCGAGGTGCGACAGTGGCGGGAGGTTATCGGATACCGTGCTATATCCAAATGCTAATGGCAGAGATTGTTAGAATCGCTAAAGGCGTCAGAAGCACCAATGCCAGCAGACCATAGAGAGCTTGCCGTAATCCTCTACTCGCAATTGCCGCGCCTGCCGCGACGATGCCGGCGCCCCAGAGAGCAATGTACGCGACGAACAAAAAAGGCAAGAAGAACACAACGTGGAGTGATGCCTGCTGAGGCTGCACGAAGAAGAAAATATGGAGGTCAATAAGAAGTGGCCCTATCAGCGTGCCACAAAACACGGCCAGGAACCCACTAAGCACTCCAAGCCTGCGTAATTGCACGCGTGTCCGTGCGTCTGAACTGGTAGTAACTTCCATTTTCATTGTACCCATGATGGCAACCCGACGCTAAGGACAATAGCTGTGTGAGATGAGTCGGCCGGAAGGGCGCTTTTGCCGCAATACAGGGCCTTTTTAGAAGCATCAGTGTACAGCGAAAACCTGACGGTGACATTGCCATGATCAAACCCCGGATATGTACTCTTCTTCCCAGTACTTGAATACCAGTAGAGGGACCGGATGTTGGAGTCTTCTGGCTTCAAGATGAAGCCGTTTCGGCTGGCCGATTTTGTAATTAGCGCCTCAGCCGCAGCCTTGCCGCCGGGGAAAATGTATCTCGTCTCGAGCCATGGTTCGCTGTTGTCTGGCCCATAGCCAGGGTCGCCGTTGCTACACTTTTTAACCGCCCCACCTTCGGCAAGTACGGACTCTAAGGGCCTGGAAGCCACTTGCGCATAGTTCCTGAACTTTACACTTTCTGTTAGGGTAATCAGCCCGACCATAATGGCCGATGCGGCCAAGAGAATAACAATAATCCGGTCAAGCTTGGCGACAGCTATATCTTTAGTCATTGCCTAACAATATAACACCCCGACCGGTAACGAGTGAGTGCAAATAATTCCTTTATGGAGCAAGTATGCGCGAGTTTGCGCGCTGTCCTCAGCGGAGTAAGACGGTGGCGCGAGGTGTTGGGCGGCTTATAGATGCTTCGTGAGAAGCGCCCAAAGCCAGATTATCAGCCCTAGCCCAAGGACTGTAAGAATCGCACCAACACTGACCCAAACCACCCGCCAACGGTTGCCCTTGGGCATCCTAAGCGATGCTAGCAGCACCAACGGACCTTCCACCAAGAATAGTGCCGCGCTCAATATATCCATCGGGATTGCGGCCAGGCTCGTCCACCCGCTGTAGTCATTGGCCCAGGCAAAAGCGTAATAGATATCATAACCGATTGCCGCCACGGTGATAGCGAGCAGGAACGCATTAAGCGAAGCCCTAAATGCCTCGCTCTTTCTATTCTTGGACGTCAGCCAGAGGGTAGCCAGGAATGCTATGGGTGGTGCCCAAAATGACAAAACAGACCCGACCAGTTCGTGAAGCGTAAACACTACCAGCATGTTCTGGATATCCTGATGAATACGCACAATCAACGAGGCGCCGTATCGCATAGTCACATACGTCGTCGCTACGAAGACGACAGCAGCTAGTGCCAGTCGCCGCAAAGTCGTCTTAGAAAGGGCAGCACCCCGCTCTTCACGAGGCAAGAGCCTGTAATAGACAAAGCAGGACAGCGGGACACAGATCAGTTGAAGGGCTGCTTGCACGGCAATAGGCACATAGATGGAGTCGATATCTCGTGTAGTAGCAGCGATCAGTGCTACGCCAAGAAGCCAGTGGGAGGCTGCGTAAACTACCAGGGCAATGACAAGTCTAATGTTTATGAGTCTAGCGTTCATTGTATGGCCAAATAATACCGCAAAACCGCCTCTTGTGGAGCGGTTATTGGGACTTAAGGGTTGGTCTCAATCGTCAGTGTCCGCCACACCTTTGGAAAGACATCACCCTTGGGCGCACGGTCGGATGGCTTGGCTACAGGATCAAGCGTCATGTACAACTTCGAGAACGGCTTGGCACCAGAATCCAGACACAACACTCCGGGCTTATCCATCTGACACTTGGTCGGCAGCTGCGAGGATGAAGTCGGGCCGTACCCCTGCGAGCCAAGCAGATCGTCGTCCATGAACGCAGCTTCCTTTCCTGGCTCTATCGGAACCAGGAATTCCTGCTTGAAAGACGGGCAAGGCACGTCAATGCAGTAATTCTGCCACCACCACAGGCCGCCGTGCCTCAGCTCACGGCCACTGATCGCGACACCTCCCGCCTTGATTATCTGTGTGTTCATGTGGGCGAGGGCGTTACTCCCGGCAACGTATGCCACGGCACCCGGCACGCTCGTCAAGATGTTAAGCCCGACTAATGCGCCCACGACGCCAAGGACAAGGATGATGACGGGGTGTTTTAATGGCTTACGCGTCCTGGGTGGACTTGCCATCGCATCTGTAGGAGTCATTATCGATTAACCAAGCCAATCAGATGCAATATCCAGCGAATTACAGGGACTAATGTGACTAATGATGCAATAAATCCAACACTGTCAACGAGCCACCTCAGCCACGAGGGTGCGTGCTCTGGATCTGGCAATAATGATACTTTGACGCGCCGTATACTGACGTCCTCAAGTTGGGCTTCCCGACCTACATCCATCAATCTCATACCGGTCACTTTTACATCTTGTATATTGAGGCCTTTGACTTTTCCATCGATCCCAATTGCAGCGCTAGTATCCTGGTCAACAGGCGCGTCCTTTGTAGGAGCAAGGTGGCATGCGAGCCTATATAGAAGGTCGTAGTAAATCACAATTCACCTCTAAATAAATCCTTGGTGGAGCTGAGGAGATTCGAACTCCTGACTTCTGCAATGCGAATGCAGCGCTCTGGCCAGCTGAGCTACAGCCCCACGATGTCCGCCCGGCGAACCGATGCGATAACTGGTTTATTTTGGCGGGTTTGAGACTGAAGGTCAAGGCCCGGCTAGGCGAGCCAGGCCAGCTCGCGGTCGGCAATGAGCACGATGTCGCCATCGAGGGCGCCCAGCCGGCGCAGCTCGCGGGCAATCCCCTGGCGCCGCATGATGTCGCGCAGGCGCTCGACGGCCTCGTCCTGGTCGAAATTGGTGCGGCGGGCGAAGCCCTCAATCTGCTCACCGGTGACGCGCCAGGTGGTGGGCTGGCCCGGCACGGGGCCGGACTCGGCCTCGACATGCCACAGATCGGGCAGGGCGGCTTCATCGATGACGGGCACATCGGCCTCGGCGGCCGCCTGCTCGCGCTCGGCGCGGGCGGCTTGGATGAATGGCAGGGCGGCATCGAGCAGCTCGGTCACGCCCTGGTGCGCCTGGGCCGAGACGGCGTGGACGGGCTGGCCGGCGGCCTTGGTGAGCGCTTTGACCTTAGCAGCCAGGTCCGCCGGCGCGAGGCCTTCGGTCTTGGTGAGCGCAACCAGGCGCGGCTTGTCGGCCAGACCGTGGCCGTAGGCGGCTAGCTCGGCCGTAATGGTGCGGTAGTCGGCCGCGGGGTCGGCGCCGAGGCCGTCGACCAGATGCAGTAGGACGGCGGTGCGCTCGACGTGGCGCAGGAAGTCATCGCCGAGGCCCTTGCCGGCACTGGCGCCCTCAATCAGGCCAGGGATGTCGGCCACCAGGAAACCGTCGCCGCGATGCTCGACCATGCCAAGATTGGGCACGAGGGTGGTGAAGGCATAGTCGGCGATCTCGGGCTTGGCGTTGGAGACGACGGACAGGAAGGTGGACTTGCCGGCATTGGGCAGGCCGACCAGACCGACGTCGGCGACCAGTTTGAGCTCGAGGCGAAGCTTGTGGCGCTCACCCAGCTCACCGAGCTCGGCGGTGCGCGGCGCCTGGCGGACGCTGGAGGTGAAGTGGGCGTTGCCGAAGCCGCCGCGGCCACCCTTGGCCAGGACCTGCTGCTGACCAACGGCGGTGAGGTCGGCGAGCACTTCCTCGCCTTCCCAGACCTGCGTACCGGCCGGGACTTTCACAATGGTGTCCTCGCCGTTTTTGCCATGGCGGCGGTTTTCGCCACCCGAGCCGCCATCGCCAGCCTGGATGAGACGGGCGGTCCGGTAGTGCGACAGGGTGTGGGCATTGTTGTCGACGAGGAAGACGACGTCGCCGCCCCGGCCGCCGTTGCCGCCATCAGGGCCGCCCATGGCCCGGAACTTTTCGTGCCGAAACGAGAGGCGGCCGTCGCCGCCTTTGCCTGCTCGGATTTCGATGTTGGCTGTATCTGCAAACATGTTGGGGACATTATAGCATGGCGAGGCTGGACGGCTATTTGGGAAGGCAGATAATTCGCTATGATGAGTATGCTAGTACTTGAAGAAGGGAGGCAAAGATGCCCGAGCACATGAGTGAGCCACCAGATGCTCTGACAGAAGCCGTGAGGCGCGCAGATGAGCACGAACGAGTCCTAACTGAGACGGCGGCGTCTCTGCAGGCGTTTCTGGACAACGAATGGGAAGTGGCCAAGCGACGGCTGCCAGCGCAGCGTGGTGGGCGACATTACCTGATCTTGGCCGAGCGGAGAGAGCTAGGCAACTACTACTCTGTCACTCTGGCGCCCGAGGGGCCGGTGTACGAGCAGGGTAAGTTTGATGGCGAGCGAGGTGCCATGCCTACTGGTCAGCGGCCGGCCAGTGCTGCCGAGATGGTGGAGATGTTCGACCACAATGGCGCCACCGGTATTGAGCGTGTCCCAGTGCGGGACATGGTGCTCTGGATCCGCCGACAGCTAGGCATGCTAGACCCGCCGCCGGCGCCGCGCTCACCAAGCCCTGGCCCGAGGCCGGACTACAAGCTGCCGCCGTATTAGGCGAGCACTGGGGGCCTTGGCTTTTGATAGCGGTCGTGCTACAGTATGTCACTATCACCCGCGAAAGTTCCGGCTGAAAGGAAGCCAACGATGGATGATACGGGAGCGGAGGGCCGCCAGTATCACACGGCCCAGATCCCAAAGATCCCGCGCAACGTCTACCACTCCGGGCACCGGG
>CAZDGK010000011.1:0-22263 GCA_964505035.1 uncultured Candidatus Saccharimonadales bacterium | reverse complement strand
CACACGGCCCAGATCCCAAAGATCCCGCGCAACGTCTACCACTCCGGGCACCGGGCCAAGCTGCTCCAGCAAGTGGGGATGACCCTACTGCTGGGCGCCGTGATCGGCGTCGCTGGCTGGTTCCTCGGCCTGGGTTATGGCCATCTGGTGCACGAACCAGGCACGTTTTTCGCCTGGGTGTTTGGCGGCGGCTTCGCGGCGGTCGTCGTGGCGATCAGCGGCCTGAGTATCATGCTCGAGCACCGTGGCGGCCGCTAAAACCTTGCCGGGTCTCGCTTGAGACCCGGCGTTTTGCTTGACGCAGACGAATAATATTCTATGATGTCATCACTGCCGGCAACCCGCCGGCCGCACCAGAGAGGACACTAGATGTCCAATTCGACAGTCCGCAAAGGCGGAGCCATGACAATGGTGGCTTTCGTGCTGGTTGGGCTCATCCTCACCGCGATCGTCGGGGGTATCCTGTACATTCCGGTGAACGTCATCTGGCAGGTCATGGCCGGCCCGGTCACGAGCGATTCGGTCGTGGCCCTGCTGGTGATCAGCTACCTGATGGCTGGCGGCATCGTCGTGTGCGGCCTCGTGAAGTACCAGCGATGGCTGGACGGCCGGCCCCGGACGCCCAGTGGGCCCAGCGAGGACTAACCAAAACCGGGTCTCGTTTGGCAGCTGTTTTGGCTGCCACGAGACCCGGCATTTTTGTTTGACCTAGTAAATGTAGCGGAAGGAGCTGGCTGGCACGGTGCGGGTAGTGACGCGATCCCAGTTGCCGTTGTAGTTCATCTCGCTGATGGTCACCATGCTGCCGTTGACGCTCTCGACATAGGCAACGTGGCCGTAGTAGCCGGCGCCGGTCCAGGCAATGGCTCCGGGCACGGGAGTGTAGCCGACCGAGAAGCCGGAAGCCTGGGCGTTGTACCACCACTGATTGGCGTTACCCCAGTTGGACGGGATGCTGCGGCGGGCGGCAACGTAGTAGGTGCAGTAGCCGAATGAGTAGCCATTGCCGCCGCCGGTGAAGTAGGTGAGGCGCGGGGTGGCGGCGCCCAGCACGCGGCTGGCGATGCGGACGGCGGGTTTGGGCGTGTCGGGTTTGACGCCGTCAGGGATGATGATGTTGGTGCCGGCGGTCAGGCCGCGGACTTCGTCGTCATTGTAGCTGAGGATTTGGGCGGCGTTGGCCTGATATTTGGCGGCTAGACTGTCGGCCGTGTCGCCGGTGGTCACGGTATAAAGTAAGCCGCTGACGGGCAGAATGGTCAGCGACTGGCCGGGCTTGAGGCTATCGGGGTCATCAATGCTATTGGCCCAGAGGATGGTAGAGCTCGTGATGCCATATTGGCGGGCGATGCCAGAGAGCGTGTCGCCGGCCTGCACGACGTAGGTGGTGACGTCGCGGGTGGGGTTACCGGCAGTGGAGACCACCTGGCGCTTGGCCAGGGCGGTGTCGGTAGCGGTTAGCAGCGCCACCTGCTCGTCCTTGAGCGTGGCGGTCTTGGTGGCCTCGGTGGTGACCATTAGCTGGCTTTTCTCGGCCATGTCGGCGGCCACGCTGGCCTGGCCAATCTCATCGAGCATGCCACCAGTACCGCCCTGGGCGGCTGCTAGCCGGACGGACAGGGCGTGGGCGCGCGATGGGTCATTGCCCATCACTAAATACCCGGCCACTAGCAGCAGAGCAACGTGACCAAGGTAGCGCGGCTTGGCGGCCGCGATGGCAAATCTACTAACACTACGGACACCCTTCCAGGTGCGCTGGAGTGTTTTGGTAAATTTCGGCTGGAGGGCAGTCCGGGGTTTGCGGACGGCCGGGGGAGTTTTTATGTTCGAAAATGCGCCGATGGCGACATCTCTACTAATAATGGTTCTCCACCTCGTCCGGGCACGGCGACTGATAGCAGCCACTGGCCAGCGAACGAGTACTACCTATACTTAAGCGTCCTTCCCTATCCAGCCACCTCACTGATGTGGGTGCGCGCGGGTAGGCAGAAGAATTTCGACCGTTAGTTTAAGTCTTCGTATCGACGGTTCAAGGTAGTAAATTGCTTCGCGTCACGCTCACCTCTCACTCAGACCTGAGCATTCCGCTAACGCTTATCAATTTACTTTCGTAGTCTAGCGCTGAGCGTTATATCTGTCAAGAATGTAGGACTGCTTGGTAAAGGTATAATTTTGGCCTGCAAAAAGGCGGCCATGACACCGCCGGGCTAGTTGCACAAAATTTTGCAGTGTCAAATGCGGGTCCGGCGATGAGTCCAGAGAGCCTTGATCCAGCCAACGGCCAGTGTGGAAAGCAGGAAGCCGATGACCGGAATAATGGCATTGATCCAGGGCTGGTCCCGGTGCAAAACCATGAGCAGTATCACGACGACAAAGTAGGTCAGGACGGCAATGCTAAGCTTGCGGGTCCAGCTGGTTTCCCAGGCTTTGTCGGAGGTGACGCGCTGGTTGCGGGCTTCGATGGCAGCGATGCGGGATTCGAGCTCGGTAAGCGTACTCATGGCTAGAGATGCTTGGCGATATTAGCTTCGTGCTCGGCGAGGGTGCGAGCGAAATAGGTCTTGCCATCCTTGCCAGCCAGGAAGTAGAGGTAGTCGGTGGCCGCGGGATGGGCGACGGCGTTGAGGGCGTCCAGGCCGGGGTTGCAGATGGGCCCGGGAGGCAGCCCGGCAAACTTGCGGGTGTTGTAGGGCGAGTTGAGGTCCAGGCTGAAGGCCACGCCGGCCTGGTCGGCGGCATACTGGACGGTGACATCGGAGCCGAGCGGCATACCCAGCCGCCAGCGCTTGAGGAAGACCTGAGCCACGATGGGGCGGTCGGCCGAATTGCTGACCTCACGCTCAACAATGCTGGCTATGGTGAGAGCCTGGTGGAGGTTGAGGCCCTGAGCGGTAAAGGCCTGCTGGTAGACTGGTCCAACGCGCGAGCCAAAATTGACCAGCATGGCGTCGACTAGCTGGGCGGCCGTAGTGGCAGGGGTGACCGAGTACGAGTCGGGGAAAAGGTAGCCCTCGAGGTCGACGGTGGCGGGCTTGGTAGCCAAGAAGTCGTAGGTGTAGGGGGCGGCCAGCGCCGCGCGGAAGTCGGCCTTGGCAATGCCATGCTGCTGAGCGAGCACTTCGATTTGGGCGATGGTATAACCTTCCGGGACAACCAGGCGGTCGGTGATGGTGTGGCCATGCACCAAGAGGTCGGCAACTTGGGGCGCGGACAGGGTGGGCGAGATGCTGTAGCTGCCAGCCTGTAGGCGGCCACGCAGACCGTGGAAATTGAGATAGGTGATGAAGGCGTCACGGTTGCGAATGAGGCCGGCGGCCTTGAGATGGGTCGCGACGGTGGGGGTGGATTCGCCAGAGGTGACCTGGAAGATCTGAGCCTGGCCGCTGGCGGCTGGTGCGGCCAGCGACAGGCGGTAGCTGGCGTAGCTGCCGATGACGCAGGCCAGGACGACCGCCAGGCCGAGGAGCAGCCAGTGGCCGCGGGTGAGACGCAGGCGAGACTTCATAGTGTGTCGAGATAGTCCTGCAAGATGATGGTGGCAGCTTCGGCGTCGATGTCCTCGGGCTTGAACGGTTTGCCGGACTCGAGCAGACGCTCCTCGGCCACCGATGAGGTGCCGGCCTCGTCCTGGAACACCAGCTCGACGCTGGAGCCGAGGAGGTGACTGTGGTGGTCGAGCAGGTCGTCGGTAAAGCGGCGGACAGCCAAGGTTTGGGGCGTTTCGGTGCCGTCCAGGCTGCGCGGCAGGCCCACCACGAGCACATCAAACGGCCCTTGGCGCTGGATGACGGCCGGCAAGTCGGCGGGCGACACGGTGGTGAGCGGGCTGGCCAGGCGGGCATCGCTATCGGCCATAGCTAGACCGACGCGCTTGACCCCGTAATCAACCCCCAAGAAGCGCCGCACCCTACTTGTCCTGCGCCCCGGCGACTTTGATGACCACGGTGATTTGGCTGGTGCGGCCGGGCACGCCGGTGGCCCAGACCGGCCAGAGGGTGATTTCGGCCCGCTGGACGCCGGGCAGCTTGGTAGCAGTATCGATGGCGTCGCCGTAGCGCTTGCCCTTGAGCTTGGTGGCGACGTCGGCCTGGCTGAGCTTGGCGCCGCCATAGGCGTCGGTGGTGAGGTGGAAGTTCTGGCGGCCATCGGGCGTGCGGTCGCCGGGCTCGAGCTTGGCGGTGGCGAGGCCGTCGTCGTAGATCTGATTTTGGTCGCCGATTTGGGCCTGCTCGCGCGCCTTGAGCAGGTCTTCGTAGTCGGCCTTGAGGACGGCTAGCTCGCTGTAGCTGACTTTGAGGCTGAGGGTGCCGGTGGTGGCCTCTTCGCCGACGGCCGGATTGGGCGTGACATTGTCGGCGGTCTGCTGGACGGAGCCGGTGAGCGCGAGATAGCCACTGGGGACGCGGCCGGCCAGGTCGCCGGCAGAAGCGTCGCTATCCTTGCCGAGCAGAGCGGTCTTGGCGGCGTCGACGTCGGCTTGGCTTACCACTGACACGACCTTGCTCGTCCCGCCAGACATTTGGCCGCCATGCGCGGTGACGGCGCCAATATTGAGAGCCGGGATGGTGTAGTCGGCGGGCGCCTCATTATAACTGTCGCCATTGGCATCGGCGGTGACGTTGACGCTCGCCTTGCCGGCGACACAGACACCGACTGGGTAGGAGGCGGCTGGCACGGTGGTGTCGGCATCGGAGCGGAAGACCTTGCCGTCGGGCGCTACAAAGCGGGTGCCGGCGACAAGCGGTTGAGGATTGGTGGTGCAGTTGCTGACGGTGATGGTGCCGTGAGCTTTGGTGCCGGCGTCTTTCTGGCCGGTGGCGGTAAACGGCGCGGACAGATCCTTGCTAAAAACCACGGGTTTGGCAGCCAGGACGCCCTTTTCGAGGTCGGACGAGGCGAGCATGGGGTCGGCGGCGATGGTGGTGTCGACGGCGACTTTGGTGCCGGCGGCAAACAGCGTGACGGTGGCCTTGGTGTAGAAATGCATGGCGACCAGATAGCCCACAATCAGAACGGCGGCCAAACCAAGCCAGGCCAGGCGATGCTGGAGCTTGTCAAAATTGGGCACTTTAATCTTGGGCAGACTGGGGCCGGCCGGCTTGGCACCGGGGTCGCCCGGAGTGTCGGCACCGCCTTCTGCTGAGGCAGCGGCGGCCGGAGCGTCGGCAGCCGGCGAGGCCGGCGGCTCGTCGGTAACCTCGCGGCGAGCAAACAGCGGACGCTTGGGTGTGGCCGGTTTGGCCGGCACGGGCGAGGCGACGACGGCCGGCTCGAGCGGCGGCGGCACAGGGTCGGACTCTTCGATGACATCGTCCGCGACAGCCGGCGCCGGCTTGGCCGCCTCCCCTACCACGGCCTTGGCGCCCAGCGAGGGCGCCACCGCTAAGCCGACCCGAGCGGCCAGGTCCGTCGCGATACGGTCGCCAGTGACTAGCACCAGCTCCTTCCCGGAGTCGGCGGCGGCTTTCTTGAGCAATTTGAGATTGATAATGCTCTGGAGCAGCGCCGAGCGCTTGGGGACCACGATCTGGACCGACGAGCTGCTAAGCTTGGAGAGTTTATCGATGGCCGAGGTAATATCCTCGTCGACCTCTAGATAAAGGGCATTATCCTTCATAGTAACAAGAGTATCACAAAGCTTATGGTGGCGCTAAAGCCTAATGCTGGACAAATGACCTATTTCTGTATATAATATGCATCGTCATGCCGACTACTACCAACTGAAATGGAGGAGGCATGGGGAGCAACGTTATCGAAAGCTGGCGAGTGGAGCTGCTGGACCGCCGGGTGAAGTTCGTGTATGTCAGCGACTTCAACGGCGATGTCCGGATCACCCACAACCCCAACAAGCCCGAGCTGAAGCTCATCATGAACACTGACGGCATATTGTTCGTACGGCCGCGCCGGCCAAGCCTGACGGTGGTCTCGATGCTCTCGGCGGCCCCCCCCGGTCGCGGGGGGGGGTTGGCGCCCGGCGGGGAATCCGGCCGGGGGACCGCGATCGGCACGCGTCAGGTGTGGGGCGGGCGGGTGCCCGCGGGGCGCATGTACGACCAGCCCGGACTGACCGACGGACCGCTACTGACGGTCTGCACGCCGCCCAACTGCCACGTCCTGCTGGGCAGTGGCATCACCGGCAAGATCACCGAGTACGACCCGCTCGGCATCGTGACCGTGTGGAGCTGGGGCTACCGCCCGGCGCCGCGCCAGACCGTCAAGGTCTGACCACCAGCGTCTGACCTGCCCCATGAAGTGCCCGATCCACATTGGATTGGGCACTTTTCTTGTTCAAAATGCTAACAAATTTTTTATTCGGTAAATCTTCCATTGACCCAGCTAGCACACGAGATGTACGGTAGGCACGTTTGAGGTGAGGCCGTGGTCACAGCTTGAAAGCACTCCGACAACCCCACAAGACCAGAGGAGATTATCATGTCTAGGAAGAAGATCCGTGAGCGGGCCATCGAAGCCATCGCGGTAGCTCAAGACGACCTGGACCGGCTGCATGCGAAGAATAGCCGGTGGTTCGACGAGCTCCATAGTTGGCTGGGCGAATTGCTGCCTCACCTGGGGCGGCAGCACCGGCTGCAACTGAGTAATAAGTTTAAGCTTCTGAAGGCTGACCTGGCGAGCTGGCAGTGCCGCCGGGACGAGCTGGGGCCCGAGGTTGAGCGTCTGATGAGTGGGCGGCCGAAAGCGGCTAGCCTGTCCGAGCTGGAAATCGCTCAAAACCTGTTGACCAAGCAGAGCCAGGATCTGACCAACACCCTGACTGAGCTCTGGGAAGAGACCGAGCGGCAGCAGACGGCCCTCAGCCGGGTACCGGCCGACCGGGACGAGCTGCGTGGTTGGCTGATGCTGCTGAGCGAGCGGATCCGGCGGCGCGAACCGCTGGGCCTGTCGAGCCAGCACCACCTGGCGCGACAGCGCGCCGCCGAGGTGGAGCTGCACGAGGCCGGCTTCCTGATTAACCAGCGGCAGTACGGCGAATCCCTGGAATATCTAGAGCGGGTCCGGACTATTCTGGGCCAGCTCGACCGAGCGCTCACTGACGAACTGCAATTGCGCCAGCAGGTGATGCTGGCCGAGCGGCACCTTGGCTTCATGGTGGAAGACCTGGCCGGGCGGCTCGAAATGCTGGCCGACCCGCCGTCGCAGTATGGCGGTGGCCAGTGCATGGTAGAGATTGACCCTGAGGTCGGGTTCCTGATGACTCAGGCCCGGCTGCAGGTGATCGAGCTGAACCAATGTATCGCGAGTCAAGACTGGGGTGCGGGCGCCGACCACGCCTCACTCCTGGAGCAGATGGTGCACGACCTCACCAAGCGCTGCGAGCTACTGGAGCAGCAAAGCGAACAACTGGTGTTTGACCTGATCGGACGCCAGCAGAGTCTGGGCCGCCAGCTGGGTCGAGCCAGAGGGCGCCTGCAGCAGATGAGCGAGCGGCTGCGGCTAGCCCGGCCGGCCATGCCGGCGACTAGGCCCGGCCGGCGCGATGTCGCCGAAACGGCTCTGCGCACCCTGCACAACCTGGCCTCTAAGGCCGCCGACGCGCTCGACCACGGGCGCCTGGACGAGATGGGCGCCCTGTCGGCGCAGCTACTGAGCCCGAGCCGGGCTCTGATCGGCGCTATCCGGCGGGCAGAGGCCCTGCAGCGCCGGACGCAGGAGACGCTGGCACTGCACCACGACAAACTGACTGACCGACTGGCTGACATCCGGCGGCGGCTTAGCGAAGCCAATGATGGCGCCGTACAGGCACGTGACACGGCCCTGGCTGCCCGACTGACGCCGGTATTCGAGTCCCTGACCAAGCTGATGTGCGAACGACCGACTGACTCGAGCGTTATGTCCGCCCGCCTTGAGATCTCCGAGCGGCTGCTGGGACAGGCCCTGAACTACAACCCGCCGGCTGAGATGCCGGCCATCGAACAGAGGGTGCTCGTAACTCCCGCTCTCATGCCCCGAAGGAAGCCGGTGGCAGAATTGGCGGCAGCGCCTTCCTGAGCAAGCTAGGGTTCCGGCCGGACTTTGGCTTAGCCAAGCCCTGGATTGGTGTCGACAACCGACATCGATCCAGGGCTTTATCACGCCGAGATGGCGCGGGCGAGCTTGCGAATGAGACTGTCAGTAGTGGTCTCACCGCCGACGGCGTCCAGGCCCAGATTGGCCAGGCCCATGGGCGTGATGTCGGCGTAGCTGGTGAGTTGGCCGGTTTTATCAATGACGCGATTGACCTCGCTGGGGCTAATGTGGCTGACGACTGGCTTGCGGGCAAACGGCAGGTTTTTGTACCAAGTGCCGCCCTTGAGCGCCTGGACGATCTGGGGCAGACCGGTGCCGCCACCGCAGAGCAGGATGCGGGCGGGCAGATGGTCGACGCGGTCGAACTCGGCCAGGCTGAGCTCGACACCGGACAGCCAGACCTTGATATCGGAGTTGACGGCCTCCTCGACGGCTTTGACGCCCTTGGGGCCAAGCTTGCCGGCGCCGTAGGCGATTTTCATTTCCTCGGCCTTTTCAAAGCCCACGTTGGCCACTTGGGCAATGCGCTTGGTGAAGGCCCGGCCGCCAATGGCGAACATTTTGGTGCCCTCGACTCCCCCATTGTTGACCAGCGCGATGTCGGTGGTACCGCCACCAATGTCGATGAAGATAGCCGAAAATTCGCCGGAATCCTGGCCGCCGACGGACTTGGCCACGGCAAACGGCTCGGCGGCGATGGAGACGAGGTTGAGATCCAGGTCCTGCGCCACGGACTGCAGGGCGCCCAGGTGCACCATCGGCGCGAAGGCATTGAAGAGCTGGATGGACACATCGCGGCCCTGGAAGCCGACGGGGTTGGTGATGCGGTAGCCGTCGATTTGCACATCGACGATGGCGGTGTTGACCAGTTTGACCTCGATTTCTTTCATGCCGGTTTCCCAGGTGAGCTGCTCGCGGGCGCGCTCAAAGGCCCGGTACTGCACGCGGTCGAGGATTTTGCGCAGCTCGGCCATGTCGATGGGGTCGGACGGGTCGGCGCGCTTGTAGCGGACGATGGTGCTGGCGCCCTTGACCAGCTCGCCGGCGATGCCGATGACGACGTCCTTGGCCACCACGCCGGCCATCTTCTCGGCCATGCGCAGGGCGGTGTCACAATTCTCGACCACGCCGCGGATGTCGGTGACGGCGCCGGACTGCATGTCGGTGAGGCGCTGGCGGGCCCGGCCGACGCCGATGATCTCGACGGTGTCACCCTTGACCTCGCCGATGAGCGCCTTGACGAACTCGGTGCCGATGTCGAGAGCCACCAGATAGCGGGCGGCGGCTGGCTTCTGGCGGAGGCGAACGAATTTTTCGAGCAGTTTGAGGGCCATGCGCCTGGTAGTTAGTTGACCCAATTGTACCGCTTATGGTGGCGCCCGCAAAGCCGCCTCATGCCATGATATTTACTTTAGACTGTCTATATGCTATAATATACACACGTGCCACTACGACATAAGGAGCTTGGCATGGATCTACCCGAACCCACCCGACAGGTGACCGTGTCCTCCGACGGAGGCACCAAGGTTGTTGCCAGGTTCCCGCGGCCGATCGCGGCCGAGGAAGCATGGGGCATCCGCTCCAGTGTGGGGCTGGAGGAGGCGCGTGCAGACAAGCCGGTGGCCGACGCCATCTGCGCGGTGCTCGCGGCCTTCGCCTCCATGGAGCCGACGGTCGACGTCGACCACCAGCAAGTCACGTTCAACCTCTACACGGACGTGGACCCGGACGACGTGGCCCACGTGGCCCGTCTGCTGGACCAGCACCTGCCGCACTTCGCGGTGGTGCTGGGCTGAGCTAGCCGGCGGCACTACACCTGGGACCTCTCTCTGCGGAGCGAGGTCCCGCTTCTTTTTATACGAAAAGCCGCCGGCATAATGCTGCCGGCGGCCACTGCCGCTAGTCGTCGTGGGTGGCGATCCATTGCGCATGACAGGTAACCCAGTCGCGTTGATTGACCGCCAGGTTATTACCCAAACCACTGGCCGCCTCGGTATCGAGCGGGCCATTTTCGCTCCTGAGGGTGACAATGTGGCAACTGGTGCCGGATACCGGCAATGGGTCCCGTAGCTCGACATTGATGACCAGGACCTGCCCCGGCACGGCCTTGACGTTCACGGAGAACGTCCGGTCCGTGATGGGGGTGGGCCCCTGAACAGCGCCGCCGACCGAGTACGTGACCCACATGGTGATCTGGTCGACGCTGTCCCGAGTTGCGATCAACCGGTAGTACTTGTAGTTGACCGGCGATGTGGGGACGGCGGGCGACGGATCGCCGCCACGCGGGTTGGGCGTGCCCTGGATTGGAGGCCGAATGCCACGACAGCTTGCGGCGCTGAGCAGCAGAGCCAGGATCACGACCGCCATGGCCGCGGTAACCCGACGAGCGTTGTGCATGCTCGGCCCTCACTTTCGGTTGGGAATAGGGGTAGAGCAGGCTATACTATAGCATAATATAGCGATTTTGGAAGGCTAGTCGACGTGTAAGAGACTGCCGATTGAGCCACCACTATTGCCACGATGGCCAGACCTGGAAGCGGTCCGAGTGTGTGGTTATTCCATGGTCACAGGCAGGCCGGACTGATGGTAGACGTTGCCGGAGTTGATTTCGCCGTTGGCGCAATCGGAAGTGGGGCCGTATTCGCCGACATGCGACGAGTAGATGGTGCTAAAGTGGTTGCCGGTGACGTGGAAATTGGTGGGCGCCAGGAAGGGGCAGTAGAGCGTGTAGGCGCCGCCGGCCACCAGGTTGTAGCTGACAGTGGTGTTGCTGCTGGTGGCGTGGTCTGGCTGGCCGCCGATATTGATGGCCGACGTACCGTTGCAGCTGCCGTCATTGGGGTACACACAGCCCGTATCGAAACCATAGAACAGGTTGTGAGTGATGGTGAGGTAGGAGCCGACGCCAGACTGGAGACCGTCGGTGTGCGGGTCACCGACGATACTGTTATAGAGGTCGTGAATGTAGCTGTCCTGGATGATGACGTAGCTATCGACGTCGAAGCCGTTTTCGCAGCCGTGAATGTTGACGCGGTAGATGTTCATGTTGCGGTCGCCGATGGCAGTGCCGGTGTGGCCGGGAGCACCGTGGCAGTCGATTTCGACGTCCTGGATGGTGAGGCGCGGGTCACTGGCGGCATTGGCAACCCCATTGGTGCAACCGGTGAGAGTCTTGAGATAAGAGTCCTCATCGACATGGCAGTAGCGGGCGTTGCCGGCAGTGAGAATGCTGTAGGCCTTGGAGTTTTTGATGGTGACGCCGGTGCCGGTGACGTAGAAGCCGCCGGTGACATCGAGTCCGCTAATAACGGCCCCGTCACCGGTGACGTTGACGAGCTGATCGGCACTGTCCCAAGCCCAGCCTGGACCGCTGGTGGCACTGCCTGGCACCGACTTCAGCGCGACGCCAGCCGGTACGCCGGTGCAGGAGGCATTGGGGTAATTGGGTAGAGCGCAGGAACCGCTCGGGGTTGGCGTGGGCGTCGGTGTGGGCGTGGCGGTGGGTACGGGAGTGGGTGTGGGGGTGGCTGACGGCGCGAAGACCAGCATCGAGCCGCCGATAGCGCTAGCATTGGACTGGACAGCGGCATTGCCGGTGATGGTGGCGCCGGGCACGAGGAAACTAGCTGCCGGGCCGGCGGCGAAGATGCGGACGGTGACTACGCCGATGAGTACCGCGATGGCGACTACCGGGACGGCGCGCCAGGTTTGGGGGGAACCCGTAGATGTGAGGGGTAACTTTGGCTTTGTCACGGTTGTATGATGTAATCTTACCGCTTGTGCTCGGCGTTGGCTAATGCTATTTTAGCCAACTTTTAACAACATAGCCGGTCTTGCCATCTGGGGCAGTGACTTGTTGGTAACTGCCGTTACCGGAGGTGCCCAGCGTCACTGACGTGCCGTTAGGAAGTTTTTCGATGACGCTTGAACTGGCCCCCATGCCAGTATGCAGGTTAGCATAGCCGTTAACTGACGGGTTGCTGATTATTTTAGTTAAGACCTGAGTCGTATCACCCAGCACCGGCGTGGGGGTGGGGCTCGCGTCCGGGCTGGGGTTGGGAGTGATGTCAGGGCTGGGCGTGGGGGTGGCAGTGGCGGCTAGCCGGTCCTGACTGACCTGGTAGCGCAGGTCGGTGATCTCGCCCTGGAGCAGGCGTTTGTCCTGGGCACTTTGCTGGGCCTGCCAGATGCTCGCACCAACGGCCACCACTAAGCCGGCGCCGAGTAGCACTGTGACAGCTTTGAGTGGCGGACGCCGGAGCAACCCCATCCCCATGACCTCTTAATTGGCCTAAGTATATATCAGATACGGGGTAAGTATCATGTTTATACACATTGACAGGATTAACGGTTCCGTGAGAGGATTTTTGAGTTCGTGCCGGGGCCACAACGGGTGGCCCCCGAACTCGAGTCCCCGAAGGAGGACACGATGTGGTACCTTCGCAACAACGCTGAGCGGATCCTCCGCTCGCTCATCGTCATCGCCGTCCTGGCGCTGACCGTGGTTGGAGCGTACGTCTTCCACCGCCAGAACTTCACCGGTATCCCGACGGTGCTCGACAATCCGTGGCAGTCTCTGCCGACGTGGTTGCCCTGGGCGATGTCCGGTACGGCTGCGCTGTCGATGCTGATCGTGTGCGCGACTGTCTGCGGCGTGTTCCATAGCTACGCTGTCCACCGCAAGAAGCGGCGGGCCGAGAAGCGAATGGAGCGCGAGCAGGCGCGCCAGATCAAGCTCTACTACGCAGAGAAGTACCCGGACCAGCGCACCCTGTGGCGGCGGCTCGTCGACTGGCGAGACACGTTCCGCCGCTGGGATCCGACCCCGGTGGCGACGGTCGTGAGCCCGAAGACGGTGATCGCGCGCCCCATCGAGATCGATGAGGCCTGGCCGAGCGGCCAGTCTGGGTGGCACGGCGATACGCTGACCAACCTGCGAATCTACTTCCAGTCGCGCGACAGGCGCGGCGCGTCGGATCTCTTCCCGGAGACCGACATTAAGCTGCTGGCAGGTGCCAGCGCCTAAAACTTCAGGCCCGGATGGGTACCGACATCATTGCGGACCCATCCGGGCGCCTGTTTTATTGAATCAGGCCGCACCATACCGGAGCGGCCTCAGAGCTGTTTAGGCTTTATTATTCGTACATTCTATTGTATAGTGTGCCCTGGCAACCCACCTGTTCCCTACCAGAAAGGACGTGGTGCCAAATGTTGCGACGGTTGTGGAACCGACAGCTGTGGCCCAGAGTTGTGATCTTGACCGTGGTCGTTTATATGGTGGCAGTACTGGTGGCACATCACCAGCTACTCGTCTCCAACGGCTGCATCGCCGGGACTCAATGCCGGCTGGATGGCGCGCCTGCGCTGACCGACCCGCAGGCCTGGAGCTGGTCCTGGGGGCTCGCCGTGATCTACACGGTGATTCCCGGCGTAGTGATCATACTGGCGGGCACGGCGGCATGGGTGGTCATCGAGGGCAAGATCCTTGAGCGGCGCGCTCGCCGAGCCCAGCTTCGACAGCCCGTAACCGACTAACATCTGAGGCCGCCCTGGATTTGGGGCGGCCTCGCAACGTTTTTATTGAATTCTTACTCCAGGACGGCCTTGATGCGGCGGACGCCGGCCGAGCTGGATTCTTCTTTCTTGATTTTGAACGTTTTGCCGCCCTCGGCGAGGGTGCCGGTGTGCTCAACGTGCGGGCCGCCACAGATTTCGCGCGAGTAGTGCGCCCCATCAGGGTCGCCGACGGTGTAAATCTTGACGATGTCGCCATAGCGGTCGCCAAACGCACCCATGACGCCCGATGCCAGCGCCTCCTTGGTGGGTTCCTCGCGGAAGCCCATGGGCCAATCCTTGGCGATCTGCTCGTTGACGATATCCTCGACCTGCTTGATCTGCTCGGGGGTCATTTTGTCGGAATGGCTAAAGTCGAAGCGCAGGCGCTCGGGCGTGATATTGGAGCCGCGCTGGATGACGTGGTCACCCAGGACGAGGCGCAGCGCCTTGTACATGAGGTGGGTGGCGGTGTGGTACTTGGTGGACATTTCGGAGTGGTCAGCCAGGCCGCCCTTGAACTGACCGGCGGTGGCGGTGCGGGAGCGGTCTTTTTGCTCAGCTAGGAGCTTATCGAACGACTCGCGCCATTGCTGGTCGACGGGGATGCCGAAGCGATGGGCTTCCTCGAGGGATAATTCGTAGGGGAAGCCGTAGGTGTCGAACAGGCGGAAGATGTCCTCGCCAGTCATGACTTTGCCGTCGATGGGCTGGACCTGGACTTTGACTTGGTCCTTGCCGGCGGGTTCGATGGGTCCGACGACGGTCAGGAACTCGTGCTCGATCAGCCTGACGCCGCGCTCGAGCGTCTTGCGGAACTGCTGCTCTTCGCGCACCAGCGTGTCGATGACCGCCTTCTCGTTGTCCGCCATCTCAGGGAAGTCGTCGCGGTAGAGATCGACGATGACAGGCACCACCAGCTCCAGGAAGTCTTCTTTGAGGTCCAGCGCCAGGGCCTGGCGGATGGCGCGGCGCAGGAAGCGGCGCATGACGTAGCCCTGCGCGGTGTTGGACGGCACGACGCCATCGACGGCCAGCCAGACGCAGCTGCGCAGGTGATCGGCAATGATGCGCATGGCGCCGGGGTTTTGGTCGTAGCGGAAGCCGCTGAGCTGCTCGAGCTTTTGGATAATTGGCCAAATAACACTAATGCGGAACATGTCGCCAGAGCCTTCCACGGCCTGGGCGATACGCTCCAGTCCCCCGCCAAAGTCCACATTGCGCTGCGGTAGCTCATCAAAGCCGCCTTTGTCATTCTTAATATATTGCATGAAGACCGAGTTGCCGACCTCGATGAAGCGGCCGCAATCGCAGTTGGGATGGCAATGCTTGCCGAACTCGGGGTTGTGCTCGATGTGCGGGAATTCGTAGAACACCTCGGAGTCGGGGCCGCCGGGCTCACCAGCGGGCATGTTGGCCGGGACGCCGGCGCGAGACCACCAGTTCTTCTTGGCGTCGTAGTAGAAAATGCGCTCATCGGGCTTGATGCCGCGGTCGTACCCAGCTTTCTCGGATCCGATGTGCGCGGACTCGGCCGTTATGCCCTTCTGGGCAAAGAGACGCACCCAAATGTCTTTAGACTCGTCGTCCTGAGGGATGTGATTGTCGGGGTCGCCAGCAAAGACGGTGACGTAGAGCCGGTCGGGGTCGAGACCGACGACGCCAGTGAGGAACTCCCAGAACCATGGCAGCTGCTCGGCCTTGAAGTAGGTGCCGAAGCTCCAGTTGCCGAGCATCTCGAAGAGCGTGGTGTGGCGGTTGTCGCCGACCTCGTCGATGTCTTCGGCGCGGAAGGCCGTCTGCGAGTCAGCGACCTGCTTGCCGGCGGGGTGCGGCTGGCCGAGTAGGTACGGCAGCAATGGCTGCATGCCGGAGCCCACGAACAGGGTGGTTGGGTCTTCCTTGGGCACCAGGTTGTCGCGCGGAATGATGGCGTGGCCACGGTCGGCCATGTATTTGAAGTAGGCTTTGCGGATGTCTTGGGCGGTCATGCGCGCTATTGTACCAGACTTTGAGGCTGATGGCTCGGGAATTTTGGCCAGGCAGCGCGCGTTTTTGTGAGATCCGTCATTGCGTTCTTGCTATTTGTGACTATAGTTAGGGCAAATCGTTCTTTCAGGCGCCTCTCAGGCGCTAGACATTTACCAGGACTCGGCCCGCCGAGTATAGAAGGAGGTTCGCCATGCTGCGCGAGATTGCACAGTCGGTCCGGTCATGGTTAGTTAAGTCTTCTGAGGGTGTGGGGCGTGCTGGTCGTGTGGTCACTGCTATGGTGACCGTTTTTTGGATTGTGGCCCAGTTTGCGGTGTGGCCGGCGCTGCCGGCGGCGGCAGCTGAACAACAGGTTTTTACAACTCAACCCTATTGGAGCTCAACCGAGTTTCTAAATGTACAGTTCAAGGTGGCGGTGACTGCGTTAAGCAATGGCAATGCCTCAGTAGACAAGATTACCGTAGAAGGCGGTACGCCGCCTTTGGCTTGTGCCGGCAGTCTGGCCGGGGGTTATTTCGCCGACTTTGGTTATGCCGTGCACTCAGATGGCAACGTGATCTCCCAGGTTAACAATTATGTCGATCGACCCAAATTAGCCGACCAGCCACTTAGTACACAAAGTCAGGCGTTTGGACTTAACCTCTACACTGCGCCTTCTCCGGGACAAGGATTGGTCGTTCATCAGAACCAATCCTACGTGGCCTTTGGAGCGGATTTCTCCTCGTATGTATGGAGGGTTAGCACCTTACCTAACCCGGATGGAAGCTACGAGTATAGCTGCGAAAATAAGGGGATTGATCAGATCCCGATCGGTCCGCCATACGGCAGCGCCGACTTGTCGAATGAGTTCACCATTCTGATCCCCACGTTGACCTCTTCCACTCCTTCCTCTACGCAAGGACCAGGCGGAATGTGGACTCAACCAACACCAGTATCCGGGTCAACCATTGGTGGACCGATTAATCTGAGCGCAACAGCCAGTGCTGGGAGCAACCCAGTTAGTTTAGTGAACTTTACCGCATGGTGGCCGGCACTGGGTCCAGTAAGCGGGCCGTGGCAAATAGTATGTAGCGTGGCTTACTCGAGTGCTGTGAACGGTAAGTACAATTGCCCTTGGAATCTGAGTGGCGTTCCAGCAGGCGAAGTTAGGGTCAGTTTTGACGTATGGGACTCCATCAGCAAAGCAAATTATGCACCGAACGGTGTCAAGTCTTATCTGTATGCCCCCGGAAGTAAGACGACGGCCCCGACAGGAACGCCAACAACCACACAGCCAGCTCCATCCTGTGCGCCGGGAGTGAATCAGGCAGCCTTCTATACCGGTACTAACGGCGGCGGTTCATGTGTGATCAAGGGAATTGGGAACTACGCTGACCCCACGGCGATTGGACTGCCAAATGATTCTATCCAGTCGGTGCATGTTGGTGGAGGCGTGAATGTGGAGCTGTGCCGGGATGCTGGCCTTAGCAACACATGCCAATGGACGACGCAGAACATCGAGGACCTGAGCGGCACGAGCGTGGGGACAATGCAGATTTCGTCCGCGGCAGTGGTAGGCGGATATGCCCAAGCCGGTAACTGTGCCGCGCCCGGACCCATGGAGGTGAACTTCTATCAGGACCCAAACTTTGGCGGGCAATGCGTGATCAAGGAAATTGGCACGTACAACGACTCGGGCGCGATCGGGCTACCGAACGACTCGATTTCGTCTATGAAGGTGGGGACAAGTGCCAAGGTGGAGGTCTGCCGGGACGCCGGCTTGAGTAACACCTGTGAATGGTACACCGATGACGTGTCAGACTTTACTGGCCGGAGCGTGGGCAACGACCAGATCACGTCGGCCAAGGTGATTCTGCGCGGCGGAATATCGCTCTGCCAAGGTTCTTTCTATGGTGGACCATGTCAGGTTTTCCAAGACGGTAAGACGAATTTGGCTGATTTTAACTGGGCCAATAAGGCAGACTCCGTACTGTTTAGCGACGCTTACAATAACCACTACCACATCGTCCTGTACACCGGTCCCAATCAAACTGGCTCGCCTTACCACGCCGACAGCAGCGTGAACAACCTATTCCCGCCATTTGAGGCCGGCGTGCAATCCATCGACATCTACCCGCACCTGCCACCGGGCCAGCCGCAAAATCCAACGATCGCTAACAGCGCTGTGCTGCCAAATGCAACCACTAGTGTGACACTCGGCTGGGATACGAGTGCACAAAACCGCTTCCACCTCTGGGGCGACAATGGATTTGACCTGAGCCAGGACTGGTCTTCGGCCAGCACCTTCACGGTGAATGGCCTGACGCCGGGCAAGTACTATTGGCAGACGCAAGACTCGAATGACATGGGGCCGGGGCCGTGGAGCGATATTTGGAGCTTTAGTGTAAACACACCCCCGCAAATTGCCTCAAACTCGTTAACTCTTCAGGCTGGCCAGGTTCTTTCATGGCAAGTGGCCACAACTGACGCTGAATACCAACCGCTAACCTTAAATGCAGCCGGGCTACCGAGCTGGGCAACGTTCACCGACAACGGGGACGGCACGGCTACGCTGGGACTGGCGCCGGGTGCAAGCGTGGCGACTGGAACGTACAATGTGACGGTGAGCGCCAACGATGGCGACGTGACCGGCACTGGGACCGTAACGGTGACGGTGAACGCGGCGCCGCAACCGACACCTACGCCTACCCCCATCCCGACGCCAACGCCCACGCCGACTCCTGCGCCGGGTGGCAGCACGGTGTTTGAGGATTTCGATAACGGCATCGGGGCTTGGTGGAGCAATGGCAACGTGACCAATCCGACGCAAGCCGGCACCGGCGTGCTAGAGATGGTAACGCCGGCGGGCGGCAGCGCGGAGGCCTCTAAGAATGTGAGCGGGGCGGCGCTGGCGGGCTACAACTCGATAACGCTGTCGCTCAATCTGCACGGTGCGACATTGTTGGGTAACGACGCCTCGGCGCTCTACCTGGACCAGGGCGGCTGGAAATATGTGGCGCTGTCCAACTATGTGCAGCAGGGCCTGGATGGCTGGCAGACAGTAACGGTGCCACTTGGCGACTTTGCCGGCTTTGACAAAACGGCGGCGTTTAGCCGCGTGGGCATGCGGTTCTGGGCGTCCAACGTGACGACGGTGGATGTGGACAACATCTTGTTTAACGGCACCACCCCCACGCCGACCCCCACACGTACTCCCACGCCAACCCCTACACCGACGCCAACCCCAACTCCGACACCCACACCTACTCCGCAGCCGGGTATGTGGTTGGCCCAGTACTTCAACAATATGTCGCTGAGCGGTACGCCCGTGCTGACGCGCAATGAAGCGGCCATCAACAACGACTGGGGTGGCGGCTCGCCCGACCCAAGCGTGAACGTGGACCAGTTCTCGGCGCGGTGGACGCAGACCATTAACTTTGCGGCTGGTAGCTATCAGTTTACGGGCACTGGCGATGACGGCATCCGGCTGTTTGTGGATGGGACAAGCGTGTTTAACGGCTGGGTGGACCAGGGTTCGACGCAATACCAGGGCACGGTGAACCTGACGGCGGGTAACCACACGGTGGTGTTTGAGTATTACGAGAACGGTGGCGGCGCGGTGGCCAAGCTGAGCTACGCGGCCGTGGCGACACCCACGCCAACTCCAACGCCTACTCCTACACCAACGCCTACCCCTACCCCAACCCCTACTCCGACGCCGACTCCAACTCCCGCACCGAGCGGCTGGGCGGCCCAGTACTACGCCAACCAAAACCTGAGCGGCACACCGGCGTTGACGCGCACCGATGCCGACCTGAACTTTGACTGGGGCAGTGGCTCGCCTGATGCCAGTATTCCGGCCGACCACTTCTCGGCCCGGTGGACGCGACAGATCACGTTTGACGCCGCCACCTACGGCTTTAGCGTAATGGGCGATGACGGCACGCGGCTCTACATTGACGGCACATTGGTGCTAGACAAGTGGCAGGACCAGTCGCAGAGCTACACACTGACGCAGGCCATGACGGCCGGCGCGCATACTGTCACGCTGGAGTACTTTGAGGACGGCGGTGGCGCCACGGTGGGCCTCAATTACACCAAGCTGACCAGCGGCGACTACCTGGCCGAGTACTTTAGTGGCACTACCTCGATGTGGGGTTCGCCGACGGTGACCCGCAGCGAGACGGCTATCAACAACGACTGGGGCAGTGGCTCGCCTAGCGCCAACGTAGACCCCGATCTGTTCTCGGCGCGGTGGACCAAGACGGTAAATCTTGCGGCCGGCACCTACCAATTTACGGCCACGGGTGACGATGGCATCCGGCTGTATGTGGACGACCAGCTGGTGATCAACGGCTGGGTGGACCAGGGCGCCACCACCTACCTTGGCACCAAGGCGCTCACCGCTGGCAACCACACCATCCGCTACGAGTATTACGAGAGCGGCGGCGGGGCAGTGGCCAAGCTGAGCTACGTACCGCTGAGCGGAACGGTGTATGAGGCCGAGTCTGCCACGCTGAGCGGGGTGCTGGCCAGTAGCGGCCAAACCGGCTACAGCGGCAGCGGCTTTGGCGACTACCAACACAGCAGCAACGATTACACCCAATGGACCGTAAATGTAGCTACGGCCGGTACGTATACGTTGGAATGGCGCTACGCCAATGGCGCCGGCGTGAACCGGCCGCTGGCGCTTAAAGTAAATGGCACGTCGCAGGGCACGGTAAACTTTAACCCCACCAGCGACTGGAACACCTGGACCACGGTCACAAAGGCGGTGACATTGAGTGCGGGCAACAACACCATCCGCACCACGGCCAACGGTAGCAACGGCGGCAACCTCGACTACCTGCGGGTGTATTAGAGCGCCGTAAGCAAAAAGGAACGCCCGCGGGAATGTCCCGCGGGCGGTGTTGGCTGTGGGCTTGATCAGCCCGTGTAGGTGGTACGGCCAGGGTCCGGGAGGTCCGGAGCCGGGTAGCTGCGCTTGGAGCGCGCCACGGCGGCCGAGCCGACAGTCGGAGCGGTGCCGGTGGCCGGTGTGACCACCTCGCCGTCGACGACCTTGCCCTGATGTGGCTTCTTGGGCTGGTCGGAGTGCTGATCGAACCGCCACCACGGACGCATGTACGAGTAGTCGTCCACGTTGTCGAGGTGGTAGAAGATCGCGCAGACCGCAGTGACCGGCCAGACCAGCGAGGCGATCGCCAGGGCCGGCAGGCCCCAGAACCGCCACACCTGGATGACGTACCAGAGCTTCTGGAAGTTGTTCAGCCAGCGATACTTGCCGACGAACCACTCCTGCTCCTCGGGACGTTGCGGCAGTTCGAAGCCCCACGAGTAGTAGTAGGCCACGTCGTACCACAGGCTGGTGTCCGGCTTGGTACCCTGCGTCCTGGTGTGGACGCGCCGGGCGATCGCCATGCCCCAGATCTTGCGCAGCGGGGCCGTGACGAACCAGGCGATGGAGATGACGGCGTAGGCCGTCAGTGACCACCACAGCAACTGGACGCCGAAGAGCACGACGGCGACGAGCCACAGCGGCAGGCCCAAGGCCGGCCAGCTGGCCCGACGACGCAGCGCCTTCTTGAGGTCGACCCGCGGCCTGCGCTCGGCGCAGCGCTTGGGGTCGTAGTCGACGTCGCTGGCGCGGAGCACCACGACGCCGTACCACAGCAGGTCCAGACCGCTGGCGCCGATCAACACGACCGACAGCCAGAGCCAGAACAGGTGGTGCCACATGAATTGCATCGATACCCTCCTTCAGTCTCGGAAACGATGCGTGGCTACCCTACCATTTATTGGCGATATTGTAAATGATTTCAGCGTGACGAAGCAGGGCGGCTTCACAAACGTCAACGATGACGCTGCGAAGCCGCCCTTAGGGTTGCATTAGCCATTGGACACCTCTAGACCTGCCTAGGCGGCACAGCGGACGGATTGGCCGTCGTCGCTGAGGGCCGCGACCGGGGCGCCGCTGGCGAACCAGTCGAGCGCGGCCTTGCGCAGCTCCTGAGCGGCGGCGTCCTGTTCGGACGGCACCGGGAAGGCCTGGGCGATCGGCTCGAACCACTTGGTGCTGGCGTTCCAGGTGATGCAGAAGCGGTCGAACCGCTTCGTCCACTTGTCGTCCGGATCCGAGTCGTTGCGCTGCGCCAGATCGCGCAGCAGCAGATAGACATCAAAGGCGAGATCGTCGATGGTGTCTGTCTCGATCGATCGCTTGGCGAAGAGCTTGTCCAGATAGCGGCGCCAGTGCGCCGTATCGATGTTGGCCATGTCAACCTCCTTCCCTTCCTCGGTGGGGTTGGGCTGGCCGCATTCTACCTGATGAACGGAGTTGGCTCAAGGTGCAAATTAGCGAATGGCTATACCTAAAGCCGACTTTACTAGAATGCCTCGGCACGGCAGTCGTATACTACCGGCATAACAGGAGTGAGCCGGTGAGTCACGAGGTCAATATCCATGCCGCCCAAACCGCGATATTGCGCGAGCTGTTATTTCGGCCATCGGCCGGGTTCGCGCAGCTGCAGGGTCCGACCGGCTTGACCAGCGACCACTTCACCTTCCACATCAACCGGCTGCTGGAAGTGGGGTTTATTGAGCGAGTGGGGCGCGGACAGTACCGGCTCACGCCTAAGGGCAAGGAGTATGCTAACCGCCTGGATACCGACAACAACACGGTGGAGCGGCAGCCCAAGGCGGCGGTGCTGCTGG
>CAZDGK010000010.1:0-30220 GCA_964505035.1 uncultured Candidatus Saccharimonadales bacterium | reverse complement strand
TTGCCCATATTTTGAGTTCAAACCTATCCAGGCTATAATACCCGCATCATGAAGCACACCGGCCCCACCCTCGACACACTCGTCGCGCTCGCCAAGCGGCGCGGTTTTATCTTCCAAGGCTCCGAAATCTACGGTGGCCTAGCCGGCACCTGGGACTACGGCCCCTACGGCGTGCTGCTCAAAAACAATATCAAAGACCTCTGGTGGCGCCACTTCGTCACCGAGCGCGACAACATGTACGGCCTCGACACCGCCATTCTGATGAACCCGCGTATCTGGGAGGCTAGTGGTCACACCAGCGCCGGATTCGCCGATCCGCTGGTCGAAGACCTCAAAACCAACAAGCGCTACCGCGCCGACCACATCCTAGAGGAGGCCGGGGTCAAGCAGGTGTCCGAGCTGACCTTTGAGCAAATGGACGCCAAAATCCGCGAACTCAAGATCAAGAGCCCGGACGGCAATGATCTGTCCGAAGTCCGCCAGTTCAACATGATGTTTAGCACCAAGGCCGGCCCCATCGACGACACCGCCGCCACCGTATACTTACGTCCTGAGACCGCCCAGGGCATGTTCGTCAACTTCAAAAACGTCCTGGATTCGGTCCACCCCAAGCTGCCCTTCGGACTAGCCCAAATCGGCAAGAACTTCCGCAATGAAATTACCCCCCGCGACTTCATTTTCCGCGTCCGCGAGCTAGACATCATGGAGTTCGAGTACTTCATCGACCCCAAGGACTGGGAAACCACCTTCGAAGAACTCCGCCAGCTCTGGCTCAAGTGGACCGTACGCATTGGCCTAGACCCAAAGGATCTTCACGAAGTCGATGTGCCGGCCGCCGACCGGGCACACTACTCCAAGAAAAGTGTAGACTTCGAGTACCAGTTCCCAATTGGCGTCAAAGAGCTCGGCGCCATCGCCTATCGCACCGACTTTGACCTCAAAAACCACATGGAACACTCCGGCGCCGACCTTACCTATACCCAAGCCGATGGCCACAAATTCATCCCGCACGTCGTCGAGCCAACCTTTGGCCTCGACCGCCATGTCCTGGCAGTCATGTGCGCCGCCTACCGAGAGGAAGAGGTAGGGGAGGGTGACACGCGCGTTGTCCTGGGCTTCAAGCCCGAGCTAGCGCCGGTCAAAGTCGCCGTCAGCCCGCTCCTGCGCAACAAAGCCGAGCTTGTTGACCAGGCCCGCGAGGTCTACCGCACCCTCAAGACCGATTTCGGCACCGTCATGTACGACGACAATGGCAACATCGGTAAGCGCTACCGCCGTCAAGACGAGATTGGTACGCCACTCTGTGTCACCATTGACTTTGACACCCTAGAAGGGGACAATGCCGGCACGGTCACCATTCGACATCGCGACACCATGGAACAGAGCCGCGTCAAGATTGCCGAATTATCCGAGGCCGTGCGCTCGCAGCTCGCCTCGTTCTAGGCTACATATCTGGACCATATCTATAGACAAAAAAATTTGTCTATAATACTTGTTTACAATTCGCAAGTTATGGTATAATGTAGTTGTCATAAAAGACCCCACACAAACACTTGCAAATCAAATTGACGCGCAAACAGGGTTATTTTATAATTTAAGCGATAACAAGATCTCTATGAGCACTAAGACTGACACCACTTACGATTACAAAGCCGCCACTCAGCAAATCCTGGGTGTACTTCGCCGTGACCGCGACCGCCAAATTATTGCCCGCCGCTTCGGCTTCGGCCTGAGCCGCCGCCAAACCCTCGAGAAGATTGGCAGCGATTTTGATATTACCCGTGAGCGCGTCCGCCAAATCGAGAAAGCCGCCATCGGCAAGATGCGGGCTTCCGGCGCGCCCCAGCTCGACAGCGTTGATGAACTATTCACGAAGCTGGTCAAGGACCGTGGCAACGTGGCTCTGGTGTCAGACATTGCCTCCGCCCTCAGCGTACCCGAGCAGGACACCACGTACGTCGTGTTCCTCAGCCTATTGGCTCCGCACATCGAGGTCATCGAAGAGGACGACCACCTGCGCGCCAGCCTGGGCCTCATGCCCGTCTACGCTCGCGGCCGCCTCGTCGAACTGCTGTCTGAGATCACCAGCACCATCAAGGAGTATGGCAAGCCCATCACGCTCACCAAGCTCCACAGCAAGCTGCCGTCAGAGCTTGAGGCGCTCACACTTGAGCAAATCATGCGCACCAGCAAGCAGCTGGCGTTCTTCGATGGCAAATGGGGCCTCACGGCTTGGCCAGAGGTCAACCCCAAGAGCATTCGCGACAAGACCTACCTCGTCCTAGGCCGCCACGGCCGTCCGCTACACTTTAGCGACATTGCCAAGCACGTCCGTGACATCGGCGCCAACAAGCGCGACGTCACCGTCCAGGCCGTTCACAACGAGCTCATCAAAGACGACCGTTTCGTACTGATCGGCCGTGGTATCTACGCGCTGGCCGAGTGGGGCTACGCTCCCGGCACCGTCGCCGAGATCATCTCGAGCGTGCTTCGCGAAGAGCAGCCGCTGCACAAGGACGAGATCGTCCGCCGCGTCCTGATGAAGCGCCAGGTCAAAACCACTACCATCATCTTGAATCTGCAAGAAAAAGACCAATTCGTCCGCACTGCCAAGGCTACCTACAAGCTAAAGGACTAGTCCTATTGTTCACGGAGGGTATTAGAAACACACGCCCATGGATCTGATCGGGGGTATTACCAGCTTTATTTTCGCTGCCTTCCAGCTACTGCTGTTGGTGGTGTTCAAGCTGTACGGCTGGGTGGTCATCGTGGCCGTTCTCTTCTATATGGCCTGGCAAAACACCCGTAAGCGCGATTGGGTCGAAAACAACAGCGAAACCATCCTGTTACGCATTGACGTACCCAAAGACAACGAGAAGAAGGAGCTATCGGCCGAGCAAATGTTCGCGGCCCTGCATGGCATCCTGCGTCCCAAGGCCGACCTGCTCAAGGAGGGCAGCCTCCAGGAGCACATCTCGTTTGAGCTGGTTTCCAAGGGAGACAACATCCAGTTCTATATCTGGGCGCCCAAGCACCTCAAGGACTTTGTCGAAAGCCAAGTCTACGCCCAGTACCCAACAGTCCAAATCAAAGAGGGCCTCGAGGACTACGCCGCTACCGAGATAGGGGAGCGAGCCATTTACGGCGCCGAACTGAAGCTCAACAAAGCCGACGTCCTACCCATCAAGACCTTCGACTCATTTGAAGTCGACCCGCTCGCCGGCATCACAGGCGTACTCGCCAGCCTCAACCAACCCGGCGAGGAAGTCTGGATCCAAATCCTGGCGCGCCCCATCGACGACTCTTGGCAAGACAAGGGCAAAGAATACGTCGACCAGATCAAAAACGGCAAAGCCGCCAGCTTCCGCGACCAGCTCATCAAAGCCGCCCTTGAGCTACCGATTCACATCTTTAGCAACTTCATCAGCGCCATGATGAAAGCCCCCGAGCCGCCCAAAAAGGAAGAAAAGAAAAAAGACGACGACGAAAAGAAGCTCTCCACCGGCCAGCAGGCGCTCATCAAGGCAGTGGGGGAGAAGACCACCAAGCTTGGCTACGAGGTCAAAATCCGCATCGCCTATCTGGGACCCGACCCAAGCCTGGCCAAATCCCGCATCCAGGCCATGGTCGGCAGCTTCAAGCAGTTTAATACCACCAACCTCAACGGGTTCGACCCGAAGGGCCACTACAACTCCGCCGACTACATCGAAGACTACCGCGCCCGGCTGTTCCTCGATACCGGCTCCATCCTCAATATCGCCGAGCTAGCCTCGCTCTACCACCTGCCACACACCTCCGTGGAGACGCCCAACATGACTTGGACCAGCACCAAGACCTCCGAGCCGCCAGCCAACGTACCCGCCGAGGGCACTACTGATGCACTCGACGTTAGCCTGTTTGGCCTGTCCAATTTCCGCGGCCGCCAGCTCAAGTTTGGCATCAAGCGCCGTGACCGCGGCCGCCACTTCTACATCATCGGCCAGACCGGCGCCGGTAAGTCCATGCTGCTGCAGCTACTAACCCTATCTGATGTGTATCACGACATCGGCTTTGCCATTGTCGATCCGCACGGCGACTATGCCACTGATATCATGAAGTACATCCCCGAACACCGTGTGAAGGACGTTGTGTACTTCAACGCCACCGACCGCGAACACCCGATGGCCTTCAACCCGATGGAAGTCACTGACCCAGCCATCAAAAACCACATCGCCTCCGAGCTCGTCGGCGTGCTCAAGCGCATGTTCGAGGCCCAGAGCTGGGGCCCGCGCCTCGAGTACATCCTCCGCTACACCGTCCTGGCGCTACTCGACCACGAAGGCGCCACCATGCTCGACATCACGCGCATGCTCAACGAGAAGGATTTCCGCAAGCAAGTCATCCGCGACATCACCGACCCCGTGGTCAAAACCTTCTGGGTCACCGAGTTTGCCTCCTGGAACGAAAAATTCGCGTCCGAGGCGGTTGCGCCAGTACTCAACAAGGTCGGTGCCTTCGTAGCCAACCCGCTCGTGCGTAACATCATCGGCCAGACCAAATCATCCTTCAACATCCGCCGCATCATGGATGAGGGCAAAATCCTCGTCGTCAACCTCAGCCGCGGTCAGGTAGGTGAGGACAACGCCGCCATCCTCGGCGCCCTGATGGTCACCAAGATCCAGCTCGCCGCCATGAGCCGTGCTGATATGCCGCTCGAGCAACGCCGGCCATTCTACCTCTACGTCGACGAGTTCCAGAACTTCGCCACCGATTCCTTCGCCGTCATCCTGTCTGAGGCCCGCAAGTATGGCCTCAACCTCACCGTGGCCAACCAGTACGTCTCCCAAATGCCTGAGGTGGTGCGTGACGCCGTCTTTGGCAACGTTGGTACCATCGTCAGCTTCCGTGTCGGCCCCGGCGATGCCAAGGTCCTGGGCGAATATTTCGAGCCGGTGTTCGAAGCCACCGACCTCACGCGCCTCAACAACCAAAACATTTTCCTATCCATGATCATCAATGGTGAGAAGGCCGCCCCATTCTCGGCTTCCACTCTGCGCATGCCCGACCCCGAACACGACTACACCCCGCAGATCGTCGAACTATCCCGCACGCAGTACACCACACCCCGCGGCCACGTCGAAGACGACATTCGCACCCGTACCCAGGAGACCCAAGACGAAGGCACCCGCGCCGTCGGCGCCTCTGCGGCTGCTGGACAGCCGGCGCTTTCCGGATCGGCCTCTCTCGGTGATCAAAAACCGAACACCCCCAAAAGTGAGTTCCTGGCCGGTCTCCAAAACCCCAATCTACCCCCAGTCCAGCATCAGCCGCGTAGGGAAGGCAGGGGAGACGGTCGCGGCGGCCAGAGCAAGCACAGTGGCGGCGGTGGCGGCGGTGGTTTCAAAAGCCACGGCGGCCATAGTGGTGGGGGAAACCAGCAGGGCGGGGGAGGCGGCGACCGCCGTGACCAGCGACCTCGGCCCGAGCACAGTGACCAGCGCAACCAGGCCGTCCGTGAGGCCATTCAGGCCATTCAGGCCGCTCAGGCGCACGCTGCCACGCTACCCGCCCAATCACCCACTCCAGCCGCGGCGCCAACTCTAGTCCCTTCTACGCCCATCAGCGTCGCACCCACTCCAGCACCTACCCAATCGGCGCCAGTCCCCACCTCCTACGAGCAATAACCCGGCCACCAGTCCCCTCCTTCGCACTCCCCCAAACCCGGGGGAGTGTTGTGGTTGAGGCACACATCAAATCCAGAGCAGAAGAAGGGGGAGGTAGACAGAAGCAGCAGTAGCGCAGCCGCCAAAACCACGCCAAATGGAGCTTATGGCTTAGCCAAGGAATAATAAAGAGGTACAATCATACCCGGCAGGGGTGAAAAGCATAGCGTCGCACAATGTATATTTTGCGACAACTAGTCAATTTAGCCACCAAACAGTCCAAATCCAGCCGTTCAAATTCGGGTTCAAATTTTGCAAATTTTTGGCCACTTCCCCTCTCCTTATAGCACCCAGCCAACCCCCGCAAAACCCTTACTTCCCCCTATAAATACCCATAAACAAAAACCGAACTTAAACTAGGGAATTGGGTTACTGATAATACGCCTTGCCAGCAATCCGTAGGTCGATGTACTGAGCCGGCGCCTTGCCCTGCTTGCCCAGGAATGTCAGCAATGTCCCTAGGTCGCTTAGTGTGTCATTGGCCGGCCGGGTCGTGTCTAGTATGAGACGGTACCCCTTATTGGTCGTGACGGTCAGATCGTATGTTGTGTCTTTTACTTCATAGCGCGTCCCCGTCAGACCCAGCGCCGGCAATCCGGCCGCAATTGCCGTTGTAAAAGCCACAAACCGTGTACTCGTGACCGGCTTGCCAACCGTCACCGGCAAATTACTGCCATCAAACACGACTGGCAGCAGGGAACCAGCCGGCAACACCCCCACCGCCGACCCATCCCTATCCAGCAGATATTGCTGGTCACCGCTGGCCCACCCCAGACCTGCCTCCTTGAGCGTCACCGCCAGCGCTAAGCCATGCGGCCACTTCCGCCGCACATCCACCGCCTTGATCATCGGATCAGTCTGCTCCAATGCCGACTCCAGCTCGCCCGTGTCGAGCGTCAGCAACGACCGCTGCCACCACCACTTCCCGTTCACCAACCCCTGAGCCACCTGCTGGATGTGTTCGCCCCCCGAGCTAGCCTTCACTTCTATGGTTTTCACCTCAAATGCCTGTAGCAAAAACCACAACACCCCACCAACCGCCGCCACTAGCACTAGCAACCGCACAGGCCAAGCGCCGAGCCGCCAGCCAGGCCCACCCGGCCGCCGCTGCCGCGTCTCCGGCCAGTTGCCCCGGCCGGTGTAAACCGGCCGGCTCACCATACGCACCCTCCGCTCGCTCAAGAGTTCCCAGCCTCCCCTGCCCCACCGAGCTGATAAATCAGTTTGGCCAGTTCCACCGCCGCATCCGGCCGCCCAAACTGCCGGATCCCGCGGCTCAGGCTATCTTGCTCCTTCTCATCCTCTAGCAAATGGATCACTTCCCCGCTCAGCTGCTCCACCGTCAGCCGCCGCCCATCCAGCACCCGCACCGCGCCGGCCCGGGCCAGCAGCCGTGCGTTTTGCACCTGGTGGCCAGCCATTTCGTAGTTCGGTATTAGTACGGCTGGCTTCCCCAGCACCGCTAGCTCCGCGATAGTCTGCGCGCCAGCCCGGCCCACCACCACATCGGCGGCCGCCAGCGCCCCCGGCATATCCTTCAGAATAAACCCGCGCGGATGGTAGCGGTCCAGGTGCGGCACCTTCCCCATTCGCCCCAGCTCAAATCGCACCCGTTCAAATTCCAGTTCGCCCGTCTGGTGAATGATCTGGCAGTGCGGCAGCAGCTGCGGCAACGCCGCCAGCACCGCATCATTAATCTGAGCCGCCCCCTGGGACCCGCCCGTCACCAGCAGTACCGGCAGCGACGGGTTCAATTTAAACCGCGCCAGCCCATCTAGCCGGTGCGCTTTCAGCAGCTCAGGCCGCACCGGACTACCAGTAAACACGATCCGCGCCGGGTCAAAGTCATGGTACCCCTTGACCGGAAAGCCCACCGCGATTTTGGCTGCCCACCGCGCCAGAATCCGGTTGGTCAGCCCTGGCTCCAGATCCGATTCATGGATAATATACGGTATCTTCAGCAGCCGCGCCGCCAGCCCCACCGGCAGGCACACATGACCACCCTTCAGAAATACCACATCCGGTTTCCAGCTCCTAAGCAGCCGCACACTAGCCACCACACCCTGCACAATCCGCATACTATCGCGGGCATTCAGCCCCAGCGTCGCCGGGTTCGCCAGCTGAGCCAGCGTACTCGCACCGTGCATCCGGCGAAACCGCCCAGCCTTAATAGCCGCAAACTGCATACCAGTAGCCGCCACAATCCGCGCTTCCATGCCGGTCGCCTCACCTACATACAAAATGTCGGCTGACTTATCGAGCGACTTTAACGCGTCGCTGACCGCCAAGGTTGGCGAAATATGACCGGCTGACCCCCCGCCGCTGACGACTATCCGCATCGCTTGCCTCTCTAGTAGTGTATTTGGAAATATTAAGTAAAATGCCCACGGCCAGCAGTGAAATCACCAGGCTTGTACCACCGTAGGAAATAAATGGCAACGGGATGCCAGTCAGCGGCAGCACTGCCACCATCGCTCCGATGTTGATAAATGCCTGAAACAATAGCCACAGTGATATCCCAGTCGCCGCCAGCCGGGAGAACAAGTCTGGCGCATTACGAGCCACTTGCAGGCCCCGGTAGGCCACCAGCGCAAACAGCCCAATCACCGCCAGCCCGCCAAACAAGCCAAACTCCTCGGCAATCAGCGCAAAGATCGAGTCATTGGCCGCCTCGGGCAGGTAGCCATACACCTGAATACTGTGGCCCAGACCCACGCCCAACAACCCGCCAGACCCAATCGCGATCAGCGCTTGATTCACATGATAGCCAGCACCGTTTAGATCCTTGGATGGGTCCAGGAAGGTGCTCAGGCGGCTCAGGCGGTGCGGGAAAGCCAATATCATCGCCCAGCCCGCCGCCAACGCCCCAGCCACCAGCACCCCCACGTGGCTCCAGCGCGTCCCGGCCGCAAAGAACATGCCCATCGCCGCTAGCGCCATCACCGCCATCGTCCCCATGTCGCGCTGGAACACCGCGATCACAAAGCACGCCACCCCCACCATGATCGCAAACGGCACCACCCCGTCCATAAACGACCGCACATCCTGCCGCCGCCGCTCAAACCACGACGCCAGATACAACACCAGCGCCAGCTTCAGTAGCTCAGCTGGCTGAAACGACACCACGCCTAGATCAATCCAGCGCGTCGCACCGTTGGTGGTGTGCGACAGGCCCGGCACCAACAGTGCCAGCACGCTCACCATCGCCGCGCCCAGCAGTATCGGCGCCCATTTGCGCCACACCGGATACGGCACCAGACTGCCAGCCACCCACGCGACCAGTCCCAGGCCAATATATTTGATCTGGTTCACGAAGTAGTAGTTCCGGTCCACACTCCCCGTCAGCGAGTGGCTCAAAATCGGACTCACCGAGTACATCATCACCAGGCCAATCGCCAACAGCACCGCCACCAGCAGCGCGATGACGTAATCCGGATGATGCGCTCTCATGCTTGCTCCCCCGCCCGTGGGCAAACTCATAGCGCTTTGTCTCCCAGCAGTGCCAGCACCAGCCCAACCACGCCTACCACCTGGCCAATCACCCATAGCCGCATTGTCACCTTGGGCTCCGGCCAGCCAATCGCCTCCAGGTGATGATGAAATGGCGCACTCAGGAAAATCTTGCGATGGAACAGCTTCTTCGAAGCAATCTGCAGCACACTCGAGCCAGCCTCAGCCACAAACACGGCGCCAATAATCGGCAGCACAAACACGGTGTTCGTCAGCATCGCCACCACTCCCAGGGCCGTGCCCAGCGCAAACGCTCCCGAATCCCCCATCAAAAACCGCATCGGATAGATACTAAACCACGTAAATGTCAGCATGGCGCCCACGATGGCCGCGCAAAAACCCGCGATACCAAAGTTGCCCTGGAAGTACGCAATCACCGTATACACCCCAAACGCCGTCGTCAGTAGCCCGCCAGCCAGTCCGTCCAGGCCGTCGGTAATATTCACCGCATTGGCCGTACTCACCACCACCAATACAAACAAGATAATGTAGGTCCACCCCAGATCAAAGTTCCCCACCGCCGGCACGTGAATCATATGCCGGTCCAGCTTGAAGTAGAACCACAGCGCACCGGCCACCGCCACTGCCAAAATCAGGCTAAATTTCATCTTGCCCCGCAGACCAGCTACACCACCCCCAGTTCCCCGAATGTTAATCCAGTCGTCCAGCAAACCAACGGCCCCAGCCGCCACCAGCGCGAACAGCGGCAGCCAGGTCTGGTCGCGCGACAAGTCAAACAGCAGTATCATCACCGCCACCGCCACGATCGTCACCACCCCGCCCATCGTTGGCGTATTGCCCTTGTGCTTGGCCGCATGCAGCTTATTAAAGATCGGCGTGCCATCGCCCGTCGTGCTGGCCGTCCGCGCCCGCTTCCACCATTGATACTTAAACGCCAACTGCGTATACACCGGCGTCAGCGCCATTGATAGCACAAAAGCACCAAATGCTATCGCGCCAATTCGAGACAGCGATGTTATTTCCTTAGCGTGGATAAAGTTGATGGTAGGGAGAAAATTCATATGCCTATCTTATCATAAGCTCATCACGAGCTCGGCGGTATGCCGTAATATTTAAACAACCAACTACAGATATTAGCAAATACTGGCACCGTCGTCGTCTCGGCATAACCCTGCACGCCCGGCTCATCGATCCGCACCATCATCACAAACCGCGGCGCCTCCGCCGGCGCAAAGCCCGTAAACGAGCCAATGTTGGCACCGTCAATGTAGCCCTTGCCATCCGGCCGCGGAATCTGCGCCGTGCCCGTCTTGCCAGCGATCTTGTAGCCGCGGTTTGCCGCCGCCGCCAGGTATCCCGACCCATGCTGCACCACTACCTGCAGCATAGTATTGAGCTCCTGATCAGCCGCCGGCGATATCACATGGTCGCGCACCAGTTTGGGCGCTAGCGGCGTCTCGGTGCCGTCCGCCGACAGCTGGCCTTCCACCAAGTGCGGCTGATACAGTTTGCCACCATTGGCCACCGCTGCCATCCCCGCCACCATCTGCACCATCGTCACGCTCATGCCCTGGCCAAAGCTCATGTTAGCGTAGTTCACGTCATTGCCGGCCTGATTGTTAGCCGGATTCACCACACCCGCCGCCTCGTTCGCCTGTTCCACACCAGTCCGCTGGCCAAACCCAAAGTGCTTCGTGAAGTAGTCATTAAGCAGCTTCTTGCCAGCGAGCGTGATCTTGTTGGGGTCTGTGCCCAGCATCCGCAGCACGTACATCACCCCCGTATTCAATGAGTCACGCAGTACCACCGTCATGCTTTTGCCCTTACCCGGCTTGTCTGTCTCGGCGTTGCAAATCGTCCGGTCGCTCACCTGCACGCACCCCGGGTCGTCGTAGGTACTATCCGGTGTTACCTTGCTCTGGTCGAGACCAGCCGCCATCGTAAAGGTCTTCATGCCCGACCCCGGCTCAAACTGCACCGCCACCGCCTGATTAATAAACACACTATAATCACTCACCGTGTTGTAGCTGTTGGGATCAAAGGTCGGATAGGTCGCCATCGCCCTGATCGCTCCATTGCTTGGGTCCATAATCACCACGCTGCCAGACTTCGCCTTCACCGCCTGCACCTGCTTAGCTAGCTCAGTCTCAACCATGGCCTGGATATTGCGGTCGATCGTCAGCACATAGCTCTGGCCGTCAACCGGCTCCTTGATGATATTGTCAGCCGTCGCGATCGGGATGCCGTAAGTGTCCGTCTTGGCCGCCAGTTGCCCTGGCACGCCCCGCAGCTGCTCGTCGAGATATTGCTCCACGCCATACTGACCCAGGCCGTCGGCATTCACAAATCCTAGCACCTGCGCCGCCAGCGAGCCCTCTGGGTATGACCGGTAGTCTTCCTTCGTCAACCCAACTCCGGGCAATTTCAGCGCCCGCACCTTGTCGGCGATATCGTTGGACACTTTGTCGGCCAACACCGCATACTCAATTCCCTTCTCCAGCCGGGCTTGATAGTCAGCCGCACTTCCGCCGGTCACTGCCGCCAGTTTGGCCGCCGCCTGAGATTTGTCACCCACATAGCGCGGGTCAGCGTATAGCACATTCAGTGTCTGGTCGAGCGCCAACGGCGTCCGGTCGTCTCCGTCTTTAATATAAAGCTCCCCCCGGCGGGCTGGGATCTGGTATTTGCGCGTATGTTCGCTCGATGCCTGGGCGGCATAGAAGCTGTTTTGCACCACTTGCAAATACATCAGCCGCACGCCAAGCGCCAAGCCAAACACCACCAGGCCGATACTCATCAAACCCAGGCGGCGGCGCTGCACCACTATCTCGTTATAGTTCATTAGCCCACCTTACCATACCAGTTGTGCCAGCTGGGCCTGGCCGCCATTTAATGGGCGTACGACACCGGACCCGTCGCCACCATCCGCGCCGCCACAGCCGATTGCTGTGTCGCTTGGATCGACTGCAGCCGCGCCGCTTCCACGCCCAGGTCCTGCTTCTCGGCCAGGATCTGGTTGCGTTGCGCCGTCAGCTCCGTCAGCCGGTAGCCAAACACACTAGTTTTTGTAATTTGGTTGAGATATAGCAGCGCCAGCACGCTAATGAGGGCAATCACCACAAAGGTGGCCGACGTTGGTCCAAGCTGTAGCTTGGCCGGCTGGCGGTACAAATTCTGATTGCGACGAGCCGTCGCCACAGCAGTAGCCATAACAATATTTGTTTCTCCGAACGTTTTGGTTTTTCTAATCGTTTCGAACTTTTTGCGGACGTTTTTGGGGACGTTTGGCGGGTGCGCGCCGCCGGTTTTTGGCTAAGCGCGCACCCCAAAGCGCAGCCTTAGCTGCTCTTGCGGACGCGAACCTTGAGACGCACGCTCACCGAGCGGCCTTGGACTTTGATTGACATCTAGTCCCTCCTTTTGTTTTGGTTTATCTTTTCGGCGGCGCGCAGTTTGGCACTGCGAGCGCGCGGATTGATAGCAATTTCAGCAGAATCAGCCACGACCGGCGACTTGGTCAGTTTTCGTAGGGTCGCCACATGCCCGCACGTACAAATTGGTTGCTTGGGCGGGCAGATACAGTCGCGTGATTCTTGGTCAAAGAACTGTTTGACGATACGGTCTTCGAGCGAGTGAAAGCTAATCACAGCTAGCCTTCCGCCACTCGTCAGTAATTGTAGCATAAGTGGCAAGGCCTGTCGAAGTTGGTCAAGTTCTTGGTTAACTTCGATCCGGATTCCCTGGAATGTCCGGGTAGCCGCATCGATTTGGGTCGTCGCCACGGCCGCTCGCCGGACTGCCCGAGCCAATTCGCCTGTGGACAACAACGGCCTGGCCGCGATAATCGACCTCGCCACCGCCCGCGCCTTTGGCTCCTCGCCATAGTCACGGATAATCCGCTCCAGCTCGCGCTCCGGGTAGTAATTTACCACCTCAGCCGCGGTCAATCGCTGCCGGCGATCCATGCGCATGTCGAGCGGCGCATCAACCTTAAACGAGAATCCTCGCTCCGCCTTGTCAATTTGTGGTGACGACACTCCCAGGTCAAGCAGTATCAGATCAACGGCCAGACCGTCGTCGGCCAGTTGCCGCGCTGCTTCCAAGTAGCCCGTTTGCATCACTTGTACCCGCTCGCCAAACCGGTCGCGCAAGGCCTGCACCGCCAGCTCGTCCCGGTCCACCAGGATAGCCGACCCCGCGGCGCCAATGCGCTCGAGCACTGCCGCCGCATGGCCGCCATACCCTGCCGTTCCGTCCAGGTAGCTCTCACCGACCCGCGGATTCAGTGCCGCGAGGACCTCAGGGAGCAATACAGGTTGGTGGGTGTGGGGGTTTGTCATTTTCAAGTCACCTATCCGGCAGCCAGCTATTGGTTTTGTGTTTTTTTGTTTTTGTTGGAGTGGAGTTGTGTGTGGTAAGGAATTATCGCATATAGTGATAATTCCTAAAAGAGTGTGTTGTGAGGTGGAGTTTACACGAGAGGTTCAAGGCCTAAATTTGCGGAAGGCCTATAGGACGCATGTGCTGACTGCCGAATAGCTACCTTTAAAGTGTTTGTTTTAGTTTTTAAGGTTCGGGACCTTGGTAAGCAAAATATAGTTATGTCCGGGCAGTAATGCGCCAGTATTTACCAGCGCGAACCGCTACCACCTCCTTGTCTATACCAGCAAAGTCCAGGAGGTGCTGCTCGAGGGTAATGCGGCCTTGTTTGTCATCCATGATGGTGACCGCCTTCCCCGTGCGAAATTGAACATTGAGATCTGCCACCCGCTCATCTAGGATGTCTCCTTTGAGCGCCGGCTCTACCTCTTCGTTCCAGACGTTTTCAGTGTACAAGTGCAGATAGTGGCCGAACCCTCGGGTCACGATAGCCTTACCTCCTCCAAACTCGTGGCGTAGCTCAACCGGAATTGTCAGCCGGTTCTTGTCGTCGAGTTTGCGTTCGAAGTAATCCATAGTGACTTGTTTTGGTGGTTCGTGCTACCCACTGCAACCCACTAAAGTCAGTATAATACCCGCTTTTACCCACTGTCTAGTAGCAGGTCCAAAAAATCTTGCTGGGCCCGATCACACTAAAAAAGTGGCTCTACGAAGCCACTTTTTTAGTGTTTAGGCTGTGGATTAGCGGTTATATTCCGCCATTTATCCACACCCCTGTCTACTTGTGACGGAGGATATCGATCAGCGATTTGCGGCTGCGAACATAGGCGCGGGCTGCGTACGCCATGGCACCGATACCGGCCATACCAGCCATCGTGCCTTCCGGACCCGTCGCCGGCATCACCTTAGGGGTAGGGGTCGGAGTAGGTGTGGGAGTTGGTGTTGGAGTTGGGGTTGGCGTAGGCGTGGGGGTCGGAGTAGGTGTTGGGGTTGGTGTGGGTGTAGGCGTTGGCGTGGGGGTGGGTGTCGGAGTCGGTTTGGGAGTCGCCACCACCGTGTTGCCGCAGGACTTCATGATCGCCCAGTGGAACACGCCGCCTTCCATGTTTACAAACGCGTCAATCGACTGCACGCCGGCCGCGTAGGCCACGTCCTCAGTCGACAGCCACACCGAGCCACTCTTCACCGAGCCAGACTTCTGACTGCGGCCCGTACTCATGGAGGAAGTTGCCACCACCTCGCCATTCACAATCACATCACCATTGCGCATGACCTTGCCGTCAACCGTGTCGCTCGAGTTAAACTCAGCCACCGTAATGCCACGGCCTTCATTGAAATAAATGTTTTGAATACTCGTCAGCGAGTTGTGACCGTCACCATTAGTAACCTTGGTCACCCATTCGCTCTTGGTCAGGGCGCCGCAAAACAGGTCGGCGTTGTTGTCACAGTCACGGGGACCAGTCGCCGCATTTGCCACCGGCACCAGCCCGCCCAGCAATACTGCCGCGCCGACTGTCATGGGGATTGCGAACCGCTTCATCTTATCCATACGCACTCCTTATCTCACCCAAGCGTGTTCAGTCACGCTTTTGTAACTGTTTACTATCGAATTGCATAATACCACCAACTGGAATATTACACAATCATAAGCAATATACACTAGCAGAATATACAAAAGACCCCTACGAAAGGAGTCCTTTGCTTGGACGGGTACCAATTTACACGTTCCGGGGCCGAGGCCCCGAAGTCTTAGTCCTGATGGCGGATCGCCTTGACGAGTGACCGGCGGCTACGCAGATAGGCTCGCGCGGCCAGCGCCATGCCCCCGAGGCCACCAGCCGCCAGGAAGGTGTCTTCCGGACCAGTGTTGGTCAGGGGTGCGCCGCTAGTGTCAGCCGCCTGCACAGCCGGGGTCGGTGTCGGAGTAGCCGGCGCTGGAGTCGGGGTCGGCGTGGCGGTCGGTGTCGGCGTTGGCGTATCCTGCACACCCCCGGTCGTCAACGTCACCGCACAAACCTTGGCGCCGCCAGTGTCCTGCTCAGCCCGCACCTTCACAGTGAAGGTTCCAGACTGACCGAAGTCATGCTCGGCGTGTTTGCCGCTCAATGCCTCTTCGCCCTTGCCCTGACCGTAGTCAATCACCCAAGACTCGTCTTGTGGCGTACCATCAACCGGCGTCACATTGAAGACATAGACTGTCGAGTCCAGCTTGCCCGCCTTCGGGGCAGCGCCCAGCGAACCACAGCCGGCATTGCCCTGGCCGTCGCCAGAGACAGCCACCGTCACAGCCGGAAGGGCCAATAGGCCAGCCGTCAGACTAATTGCCAATAATTGCTTGCGATGTTTCCAGATTTGAACTGTCATACAGACTCCTTATCTCCGATGCGAATTTGCCATCATATCGTATGACCCGCCCTATTGGCAAGTTGAACAATCAAAGACCATAAAATTGAGGGTGGCACCGGAGGAGAATGTCCTCCGGTGCCAGCTACTAGCTCTTGATCTCCTCGAGCTGCGCGCACTGCCTGGCAGCCTCCTTTTGGCCCTCAGTTGTCTGAGGTTGGCTGGCATGCAGCGCGTTGCACGCCACATCGAGTGTACCCATACCGTCGGTACGGTGGTTGTACTTGTCGACCCGAGCCTTCAAGGCCTGGTGGCACGCGGCCGCCTGATCCTTGAGAACGCTCTTGTCCAGGGCGGCACACTGCTGCGCCCAGCCCTGGAGATCGCCGGCTTGGCGATTGGCCAATGCGACCATCGCGGCTGCCTGGCAGTACTGGCTGCCCTGGGTGGACGAGGCGCAGGCAATCTGAAGCTGTCGCTCCGATTGCGCCTCCGAAGAGGCCGCCGGCGTCCCGAACGGGATCGAGAACAGCGCGGCCGCCAGCACAATGCCGGCGACGAGTCCCAGCAGGGACCGCACATGCTGCCTCAGCCCCGCGAAGGTGGCCAGGTGCTGGCGGCGAACGCCGCGGTCGGCCACCCACTGGGCGGTCAAAACCACGACGGCCACGCACAGAGCATCCGCCAGATACGGCAGAATGCCCAGAGTCGACACGACGGGAACGTACGGCAAAGTCAGGCCCGTCAGGAAGACGGCGCTGACAATCAAGCCGATCACGAGCCAGAGCGTGTTGGGGTCGGCACCGTCCTGCTTGCGCTTGCGACGATGCGACCGCCACGGCCTGAACGCCGCGAAATACGCGATGCCCAGACCAATGAGGATGAACAGTAGCGCCGGCCACCCCTTGATGTCGGGGAGGGCGAAGTACTGCGGCTGACCGGGTACCCGCACGCCTGTCTGTGGCCAGACCAGCGGTGCGAATACCAGCTTAGCCACGAAGAACGTGGCCACGGCGGCGACGATCAACCAGCCACTGCGCTTGAACCAGTCCTTGATGTCGGACCAGCCCCGCGACGGCGGCTTGGCGGCCGGTTGCGCGGGCGGCGCCGGCTGAGCCGGCGAAGTCGCCTGCGGCTGACCGGTAACACGGGCCAGGTTAGCCTTGGCCATGTGTAGCTCCCTTCTGAGCCTGTTGGACGCCATTACTCATGGCGTCATCCAACGCTGCTTGACTGAGTTGGTCGACACCGTCCAGTCCGTTCACCGCGTCGTCGATGGCCCCTTGAGGCACACCAGCGAGCGTCATCGCGGACACCAGTCTGGTGATCCGCTCGAGCAGTTCCCGGTCGTCCGCCGGCGGCGCCGAAGCGGCGCTGCCTGCGCGAAGCGCCGCGACCTCTAGCTCGAGGCCGTCGACACGCTGCCTGAGCGCAGCCAGTTGGGCATCCTGCTGGTCGGACCGCTGTGCAGCGCGCTTGAGAAACCCAAGCACCTGTTCAACATCGGCCTTGTCCAGCGGAACACTGCTGAGGGTCTGTCCACTGCCGTCGTCAGTCAGGGATGCAGTCATCACTGCCCCTTTCCGTGGTAGTAGTGTGCATTGGACCTGTGCGACAGTCGCCGACAGGTACCTACCGCCGCCCTTGGGCGGCAAGAGTCAGCGGCAGGTACCTACCGGCGCCATAGCCTGGGTCCAATCCCCTACTTTGGTCATCTTCATGACCTTTGATTGCTCAACTTGTCAAAGACCGGCCAGCCTGGCGCAGCCAAAAGGCTGCCCAATCTGGACGCAATAGCCTAGAATATCATATATTTTGTTTATAGTCAATAACATTTTCTGGGTTTACCAGAGTAATTCGAGCTTGGAGGCATACCCCGCGGCAGCCGCATCATCCACCGACCCAAGCAGGCTAATCCCGTGCGCACCCGGCTTGGTCATGTGCTCAGTCGCCGCCACGATCTGCTCAGCAGTCACCTCGCGCAGTTCCTGGTGGGCCTGGTCGTAGTCACGGACCTCGCCCTCCCGGTCATATGGCCCCAGGTACCAGCCAAGCATATCACCAGCCGTCTGATGCGCCCGCTGCGACGAACCCACCAGCAAGTCCTTGGCCGCCACCAGCTCCGCCGGCGTAATCTTGCCCGCCCGCACCTCGTCAAACTCCCGGGCCATCAGCTCAAACAGTGGCTCAATATTGGCCGCCGTCACATACCCACCGTAGCCAAACGAGCTCGACCCCGGACCCGAATAGCTCGTCGCCTCAACGTGGTAGGCCAAGCCGCGGCGGCGCGCCTCGCCATACACGCGCGACTGGAAACCACCCGTCAGCAGTACGCGCAGCAGTATCAGTGCATTGCGCCGCGACCGGTCGCATTCGCCAGCATACATCGACACCCGGTAATAGATCTGACTAATGTCTCGCTGCGTCACGATCGGCCGGTCCTGCCCAATCCCCGGCCGCCGTACCGGCTCCCGCCGCTCCCCTCGCGCCAGCCGGTCAAATAGCCGCTCCAGCCGCCGCACAATTGCCTGACCATTGTCATCAAAGTCACCGCCCACATAAAACCGCGCGTTGGCGGCGGTATGGGTCGTCGTATAGTAGTCCACCACATTCTGCCGCTTGAGCTTGGGCAGTTGGTCAATCCGCGTCTGGTAGTCCAGGTCCTCGTAGGGGTAGGCCTTCTCACTCAATGCCATCGAGCAAACCGCTGGGTGCTGGGTCAGGAACCGGTTCAACTCCTCTCGCACATTGCTCACCTCGGTCGGCACAGCTTCCTGCGGAAACAGCGGCTGGGTCAGGTACTCCTCCAGCAAATCCAAGATCCGCTCCAGCTCAAAGCGCGCACACTCAATGACATAGCCGTTCACCTCACCGGCGGTATAGGCATTGCGGTAGGCACCGTTTTTCTCAACCTCAATCTTAAACTGGTTGGGCTCAGGATAGCGGCGCGAACCACAGCCAATCAAGTGCTCCATCACATGAGGCACTTCGTACAGCCCAGCCGGCGCGAACTGAAAGCCCGAATTAAACCGCACCACCAGGTTCACAATCTCTGTACCAGGCACATTCACCACCAGCCCTTGGGCGCCGTTTGCTAGCTTGTGCTCAGCAACAGTATGCTTCATAGCTCACCGACGCTTCTTGCGTTTTTTGCTGCCGTGATGCGGCGCGCTGGTTCGAGCCGCCCGGCGCTCCGCCCGCGATCCGCGCTCGCCTCCTGCCCCGCTGTCGTTTGGTGCGTTGGTTTGCGCCTGAGCCGCCGCCTTGGTGAGTGCCGTCTCCAGAGCCTCCGGCGGCGGCACGGCCTCACGATTTACCGTCACCCGGAAGATCATGCCGGCGATCTCGGCTTCGAGTAGGCCCAGAAATTGCTTAAACATCCGAAAACCCTCGCGTTTGTACTCCACCAGCGGGTCGCGCTGGCCAATCGACCGCAAGCCGATGCCACCGCGCAGATTATCCATAGCCTCCAGATGGTCAATCCATAGCCGGTCCAGCGAGCTAATATACACAAACCGCTCTGCCAAGCGCATGACCGGCTCCGAGAAGTCCGCTGTCCGCTCGTCATACAGCTTGGTAGCCCGCTCCATCACCAGGTCCACCAGCTCACTGCCGTGCGCTCGCTCCAGCTGGGCCGCCAACTCGTCATCTACATACAGCAGCCCACCCAGCGACTCCCGCAAGGCCGGATGGTCCACGATACCCGTCCGCGCATCCGTGTGGGCCGTCACCATCGCCTGCGCCTGGTTCCGGATCATTCCCTCAACCTCCTCGCGCAAATTCTCCGCCGCCAGCGCCCGCCGCCGCTTGCTATACACCGTCTCGCGGTGCTTGTTCATCACGTCGTCATACTCCACCAGCTGCTTGCGGATGTCGAAGTTGTGGCCCTCCACTTTCTTCTGAGCCCCCTCCAGACTGCGCGACACCATCCGGTTTTCGATCGGCGTATCGTCATCCAGACCCAAGGTATTCATGAGCCCCGCCACCCGGTCACCGCCAAAGATCCGCATCAGATCATCTTCCATGCTCACGTAGAATTGGCTCGAGCCCGAATCGCCCTGCCGGCCGGCCCGGCCTCGCAGCTGGTTATCAATCCGGCGGCTCTCGTGGCGCTCCGTACCAATCACATGCAAGCCACCGAGATCAGCCACCCCTGGCTCGAGCATAATGTCAGTGCCACGCCCAGCAATGTTGGTCGCCAGCGTTACCGCCCCTCGCTTACCCGCTGCCGCCACCGTCGCGGCTTCCGACTCATTATTCTTGGCATTGAGCACCTGGTGCGGCACCTTCAGCTCGGTCAAATACCGAGATAGCAGCTCATTCTTGGCAATACTCACCGTACCCAAAAGCACCGGCTGACCCTTGGCGTGCCGCTCAGCCGTCTCGCGCGCCACTGCCCGGAACTTGCCGTCCTCGGTCTTGTAGATCCGGTCCGGCATATCATCCCGCACCATATCGCGATGGGTCGGGATGGTCACCACGTCCAGGTTATAAATCTTGCCAAACTCCTCTGCCTCAGTCATGGCCGTACCGGTCATGCCCGACAGCTTTTCGTACAGACGGAAGTAGTTCTGGAAAGTTATGGTCGCCAGTGTCAGCGTCTCTTGCTGAATCACCACGCCTTCCTTGGCCTCGACTGCCTGGTGCAGACCGTCACTCCAGCGCCGGCCCTGCATGAGACGGCCCGTAAACTCATCCACAATGATGATCTCACCATCTCGCACCACATAGTCGCGGTCTCGCTTGTAGAGCGCCTCGGCCTTCAGCGATTGCTCAATGTGGTGCACATCCTCAATCCGTCCGGCCTCGTAGACATTCTCCACCCCCAACGCCCGCTCCACCGCCTCTATACCCTCGTCAGTCAACGAAGCCGCCTTCAGCTTCTCGTCTAGGGTGTAGTCGGCGCCTTCCTTCAGCTGCGCTGCCAGTTTCGCAAACTCATAATATTTGTCCGTCGCTTCCTGCGCCGGCGCGCTGATAATCAGTGGTGTCCGCGCCTCATCGATCAGGATAGAGTCCACCTCATCGACAATGGCATAGTGCAGCGGCCGCTGGACCATCTTGCCCAAATCATCCACCATGTTGTCGCGCAGGTAGTCAAACCCAAACTCATTATTAGTCCCATACGTGATGTCCGCCCGGTACGCCTCGGCCCGCGGCACCGGTCGCAAGTGATTGAGCCGGTCGTCGGGATGCTCGCCGCTATTAAAGTCTGGATCATAAATATACCCAGCCGGCGCCCCATTGCTACTCACGATCACGCCCGTGCTCATGCCCAGCGCATAGTACACACTACCCATCCAGCCACCATGCAGACTGGCCAAATAATCATTAACCGTCACGACGTGCACACCCTTGCCAGTCAGTGCGTTCAGATACACTGGCGCCGTTGCCACCAGTGTCTTGCCCTCACCAGTCCGCATCTCGGCGATCTTGCCCTGATGCAACACCAGTCCACCGATCAACTGCACGTCATAATGCCGCTGCTTGATGACCCGCCAAGCCGCCTCACGCACCGTCGCAAACGCCTCGGGCAACACCTCGTCGAGCGACTCCCCCTTGGCCAGCCGCTCGCGCAAGCTCTCTGTCTGCGCCTTCAGCTCGGCCGCGCTCATCGCCTCCAGCCGTTTGTCGTGCTCGTGCACCTGCGCCACCATCACCCGCGCGCGCTTCACCGCCCGCACGTTTGGGTCGCCCAAAATCTTGGTCAGTAAATTAACCATGCCCTCTAGGATACACCAAGCTTACGGCTGGTCAAACCTGTGGCTCGCTGGCACTCGCATCCGGCGCCGTCCGTCCAAACCACCGGCTCAAAAGCCGGGCCCGGTGCCCACCCGTCCGCTGTTTGTCCTTGTACGTTCGCACCTGAGCCTTGAGTTTTGCCTCCACGATATCTACCGCCGCAAACATGCTAATGGCGCCCTCGCTGCTCACCAGCACCGTCCCGGGCACCACAATTTTCACCTCAGCCACATAGCGGTTGTGCTCCCTCCCGCTCGGATCCTCCTCCAGCATCACCTGGGCCATCGCCACAGGCCGCGCTTTCCGCGGCAGGTACTTCTCGAGCGCCCCCACTTTCCCCTTTACGTAGTCTCGAATTTTACCGTCCGCCTCAAAGTTGCGCGTGCCTATGTCGATCTTCATCTACATGCCTCCCAGATGGTTATCGAAGGAACTATAGATCTATTATACTACTGACCGGCCGCCCATGTATGGGCGTAATGCCTCCGGCACGCGCACATTTCCATCTGACTGCTGGTAGTTTTCCAAAATCGCAATCAGCGGCCGCTGAGCAAAAGCCGTGGCGTCGTTAGTATGCACCAGCTCTACCTCGCCGCCAGCCCGCCGCACCCGCGTTTGCAACCGCCGCGCCTGGTAGTCGGTAATCAAATCAGCCGTATGCGTCTCGCGATACTTGCCCTGCCCGGGCAGCCAAGCATTAATGTCCACACCCCGCGCATTCGGCCCGCCAATGTCAGCCGTACATTTCATGATCACCTGATACGGGATTTCCAGCCGCTGCATTAAGTGCTCCTGGATGGCAATCATAAACAAATGTTCGTCAGCCGACGCCTCAGCCGTGGTAAAGCTCTCCATTTCCAGCTTGTCAAACTGGTGCAGCCGGAACATACCCTCCATGTCTTTGCCGTACGTCCCCGCCTCGCGCCGGAAGCTGGTGGCATAGCCCAGATACCGAATTGGCAAATCGGCCTCGGCCAAAATCTCGTCTTTATACATAGGCGCCAGACTGTGCTCGGCGCTGGCCTCCAGCCACAAGTCATCGTCTTCCAGCTTGTAGGTCTGCTCTTCCTTGTTGAGCCGGCCGGTAGCCTCATACACGTCGGTCCGCAACATCAATGGCGGCAGCACCGGCACAAATGGCTTGGTACTGACCCGCCCCTCCAGCCCAGCCTCTTTAGCAATAGCCGCCAGCGTCGGCTCGTCGGTCAGGACGTCCATGCCAAACTGCATTAGTGCCCACTGCAGCCGCACCAGCCCGCCCTTCACATACGCGAACCGGCCGCCGGCCACCTTGGCCGCCCGCTCCTTATCAATCCAGTCGTGCTGCAAGCCCAGCTCCCAATGGTTCTTGGGCTCAAAGTCAAACTTCGTCGGCTCGCCCCAGGTTTTGGCCACCACGTTGTCGTCTTCCGACTTCCCCACCGGCACATCGGCCGCCGGCACGTTGGGAATGCGCTTCAAAATGCTCAACCAATCGGCCTCCACCTTGGCCGCCCGCTCCTCCAGCTTGCCCAACTGCTCCTTAAGCCCCTTGCCACGTTCAATCTGCTTTGCGTCGGGCTTGCCCGCCTTGGCTCCCGCCGCCACTTCATTACGCTCCCGGCGCACCTCATCAGCCTTAGCCATCAGCTCCAGCCGCTGTTTATCCAGCTTCACCAACTCATCCACCTCGGCCGAACTCACCGACGAACCCTTGTCTCGGCAGGCAGCCTTTACCACGTCTGGTTGTTCGCGAATGAGTTTGATGTCTATCATAATGTCCCTCAGTATACCACTTAAATAAGGTGGTCCGAGCCGCAAGCAGATATCTTGCAGCCCGGACCTCGCCCAGTATGTCAGGCCCGCAGTTGGGCCGTCTTCGCCCGCAGTGTCGTCGATTCGAGGATTGCCAGGTCGATCGCCGCCATCAGCTGAGGCAGCTCGCTGCGATGAGCCGGCCATGCGTACTCGGCCTGGCCCCGCTGGCGAGCCTCCCGCGCCTCCTGCGCCGTCTGCCAGTCCCACTCATCGGCTCGCTGTCGCCGCTGCTGGGCGTTGTACAGCCGCTGCCATTCAGCCAGGCAGCTGTTGCAGACACTGTAGCACTCCAGCCGGCCGCCATTGGCCCACTCAAACACTCGGTTCTTCGTGTGCACTTGGCAGCCCGGCATGGCGCACTCCATCGCATCTGCTGGGTTAGGCATTGTCCCGCCGCCCCACAGCTCGATGGTCTTGTCTTGTCGCCACTTGGCGCCAGCCAGCCAGGGGTTGTCGACGTTCTTGACCTCTAGCATGTAGGCGTAGGGCGTCAAGATCTGATCTCCGGCACTATCCCTCACCGAAGCCGTTGCCACCACCGCGCTTGTCACGGGCGCATTTCGTCGCCGCGACCTCCTGGGCACAGACATCCACCGCTCCTCTCGCGAGTTTTTGGTTTGTCCGGGCACTCACCAGGTTACTGGTTTGACAGCATAAGTCAATTGCCGGCGCGACCAGCCGCATCCTGCAGCCGCTTCACCAGCCAATCACGCTCCAGCGAGGCCAGAAACCACCCAGCCTTCGGTCCAAAGTCCTTTCCAAGTAGCGCTCGGTACACCGCCCGAAAACCATCAGCCGCCTTAATTCCAGCCGCCTCAGTCGACGCGTACACCGCGTCGTGCATCCCCTGGCCATTCAGATCCTTCTCGTCGGCCACCACCTTAGCCAGCTTCGCCAAAAACGTCTTTTGCCCAGGCGACAGCTCCACCTTAGGCAGCGTGTCTTGCACCTCAAACTTCACATTGTCCGGGGCGTATTTCTCCAGCCAGTTAGCCACAAACTTCAACTCGCGCTCAATCACCGGCCATTGCTGTGCCGCTACTTCCTCATAGTCAGTTCGCTCTAATAGCACCCGCACCTGTTCTGCATCGCCCCGTGCCGCCTGATACACCGCCACCAAATGAGCAAACGGCACCCGCGCCACCACCTCGCCAGCACCGCTCACCGCCCGGGCATACTCCAGCGCCAGTGAGGTTGGCTGCTCCAATGCCGCCGTAAACTCTTCCATCAATTGATACAATCCGATACCCGTATCAAACGTCAACGTCCGACCCGGCCGCGGGTGAATAACAAAATAGCGCAAAACCTCAGGCGGCATCACCTGCAACACGTCACTAGGCGTGAGAGAGTCACCCGACGACTTACTGATCTTCTTGGTCTGGCCCGCCGCATTAATAAACTCGTACGGCACTGGCAATGGCGGCCGGCCCCCAAATACCCGCTCCACCAGCGCGACGCCCGTGTCATAGGAGCCGCCCTTCGTCGCGTGGTCGCGGCCAAATGGCTCCACCGCTACGCCCCACTTGGCCCAGCGCGCCGGCCAATCCAACCGCCAATCCAGCTTGACCCGTCCCTCGTCCAGCCCCACGCTACCCGTCTCGCCGGCCGCGTTGCGCCAGGCCACCTGCCGCGTCTTGGCATCCCAACCAGCGTACTTGAGCGTCCGCAGACTGTTCTGCTCGTCCAATATCTGCACCGGCGACCAATGCTCATCGAGCTGCCGGCCACCAATCTCCGTCAGAATGGTGCGCACTTCATCAATGTTATCCAGCGCCTGACCAAGCTGCACCGCCAACACACCATCCTGGTAGTTACGGTAGCCGTATACCGTCTCGTCCGGCACACAGCCCAGAGCCTCCAGCCCGTCAGTCAACGTCTGCATCCGATGGGCCCCGTAACTCTCGTGGCAGTCACCCCACGGGTCCGGCACCATCACGAGCGGCACACCGATGTACTGCTTCCACTCCTCGGGCACATCAGCCGGCACCTTGCGAAACGCGTCAAAGTCATCCACAAAGTCCAGGTGCCGTGCCTCTCGGCCGCTCCGCCGCAGCGCCCAGGCAATGGCATTGGCCGTCATGATTTCACGCAGCGTCCCGACATGATACACGCCAGACGGCGAGTGCCCACTGGCTACTATCAGCTCACCCTCCGGCCGCTCCCGGTTAATCTGCTCAACTACTTGGGCCAGCCAGTCGGCCGGCGCTGTCTGATTCATGTTGCTCCTATCCTACCCGAAAAACCGCTCCCTAGCGAGAGCGGCTCCGGACTCTTATGTCTCTATGATCGAACTATTCGACTTTCGTAATCTTGTAGGTCAGCGTGCCTGAGGGAACCTGCACATTCACTTCGTCGCCGGGCTTTTTGCCCAGCAATGCCTTGCCAATCGGCGATACGTCCGAAATCTTGCCCTCATCCGGATTGGCCTCCGTCGAGCCGACAATGGTGTACTTCTGCTTGCCATCCTCCAGCTCCAAATGCACCGTCGAGCCAAGCGCTACCGCACCACCCTTCTTACTCTCAATCACGCTAGCGTGCCGCAGGATGTGCTCAATCTCTGCAATCCGGCCCTCCGTGAAGGCCTGATCTTCCAGGGCAGCGTCATACATGGCGTTCTCGCTCAGATCGCCGTCAGCCTTGGCCTCTTTTAGTCGCTCAGCAATCTCCATGCGCTTGGCGGTCGTCAGCTCCTTGAGCTCGTCCTTCAGCGCCTGGATGCCTTCCGGCGTCACATGGAATTCGTTCTTGGTTGCGTTCATAATGTCCTACTTCTCCTTTCAAGCTCTTATGCCTGGGTGTTGGGTAAAAAGAATTCTCGGGTGATCCCCGAGGCACGTACAGCTTAAGTTGGAATTAAATTTTCAGTTCCTAGGAAAGTATTTGATTTTGCTTTACTATGTTCCTCTATGACCCTATTTCAGTCAATAGTTACTCTTGTTTAACCAGCCTATATGGCTTGGATAAGGCCAAATAATGACTACCTGTAAGCATAAGCGCAATACGACTGTGGATAACCGCTTGGCTTAGCGGATAGTCGCACCAGCGCCCTTGGTAAAGTACCAGGCCAGCGTCTCCCGGGCCGCCGGTGCCGCGTACTCGGCACCCTCGCCAGCGTGCTCCACCAGCACCACGATCGCTATCTGCGGATTGTCATACGGCGCGAACGCCTCAAACCACGCGTGCGGCTTGTTCTGACTAGCCGTCGTCGTGCCGTCATCATGCACCACCGTCTCGGCCGTCCCGGTCTTGGCTGCTACCTGCACCGGCACCTCAGCCTTGATCTTGCAGCACGCGGTACCCGACGGGTCGTTGACGGCCATCCACATCCCCTGCCGCACCAGCGCCAAGTTGTCCGGACTGATAAAACCCTGCCGCTCTACCTGCGGCGATACATCCGACACCAGCCCGCCATTCACATCCTTAATTTCCTTCACCATATGCGGCCGGAACACCGTGCCGCCATTGGCCAGTGCCGACACAGCCGTCACCATTTGCAATGGCGATACCAACAAATCACCCTGGCCAACCGAAATATTGTACGTGTCACCGGTGTACCAATCCTCGCCCGAAAAGCTCTTCTTCCAGGTCGGCGTCGGCACCCGCCCCTGAGCCTCCGACGGCAAATCCACTCCAGTTCGCGTCCCCAAACCAAACTTCTTGTAGTAATCAGTCAGCCGAATCACCCCCAAAAAGTGCGTGAAGTCCCCCGCTGCCCCAGTAACCAGCCCACCCATCACCTCATAGAAGAAAATATCCGAGCTCCGGGCGATCGCCGTCAACACATTAACCGGCCCCAATCCGTTATTACGCTCCCAGCCGTGAAACACCGACGGGTGCGCCGGGTCATACTTATTGGGCACCGTAATCGCCCCCGTGTCGTTGACGATAGTGTGCGTATCCACCACGTGCTCCTGCAAGGCCGCCGCCGCCCCAAACGGCTTAATGATCGAGCCAGATGGGTAACCACCACTCACCACCTTGTCAAACAATGGTTGTCCCGGATTGCTCAACAGGGCCTGAAAATCCGCCGCCGATATCCCGCGACTAAACAAGTTGTTGTCGTAGCTCGGCAGCGACACCGCCGCTAGGATCTCGCCATTGCGCGGATCCATGGCAATAGCCGCCGCTCGCTTGGACCCAGCCGCGTCCATTTGCTTTTGCACCGCTGCCGCCAGTACCTGCTCCAGTCCCAGGTCGACACTCAGCACCAGGTTGTGCCCGCTAAGTGGCTGACGACTCGCCAGCACCCGCACCGGCCGGCCCAGCGCGTCCACCTCCGTTTGCTCGCCACCATCCATACCCTTAAGCTCAGTTTCATATTCCTGCTCCAGCCCACCCTTGCCGATCAGGTCAGTCGGACCGTAATCCGTATGCGTTGCCAAATCCTGCGCGCTCACCCGGCCCGTATTACCTAGGAACACCGACAACAAATTGCCGTCGGTATACTCGCGAATCGGGTTCACATCCACCGCGAACCCCGGCAGTTCGTTCGAGTGCTGCTCCACGAGCAAGGCTTGGTCGCGCGCGATCCCCGCTACCGCCAGCATCGGCACCGGACTCGACAGACACGTCGCCTGGTCAGCCTTTGGCCGCTTGCAAGCCGCTTCAGCCTTGGCCGCGATGTCCGTCGGCGCCACTCCCGTCAAAGCCGCCACCTGCTCGTACACGGCCTGGCGGGCCGCTGGCGTTCGCGGCAGCAGTTGCGGCGCCACCGTCACGTCATAGTTGGCCTCATTGCGCACTAGCACCGCCCCGTTGCGGTCATAAATCATCCCTCTCGGCGCCCGCGACACTTTCTCTCGGATGCGGTTGCCTTCTGCCAGCGCCAGGTTGTGTGGACCATCCATTATCTGCAGCATCACCAGCCGCCCCACCAAGACCAGCACCGCCAGCATCATCACGGCCACAAATACCCGCAGCGGCCGCCGGCTGGTCTCGCCCTCTGGCGAAGCAGTCGCGTCGGCCGGCAAGATCGCCTCCGTCCAGGCCTCATGGCGCGCCAAATCACCGCCCAGCCGCACCCGGCCGCCCCCACCGAACTCCTCCAGATAGCCAAATATTGACTTAGCCACCTTCCCCCCTGACCGCCCAGCGCACCATCGGCCGCATCAGCAGCGTACAGCCCAAGTTTAGCACAAGCTCTAAGCCAATGGTGCCAGCTATCAATCCCAGCCGCCACGGGCCAGTCATCCCCACCAGTCCAGCCAACACCGCCACATCAGCCACTATGGTCCCGGCCGCCACCAGCACCAGAGCCACCACGGGTCCATCCAGCTCGAGCCCCAGCCGGTGCACCAGTCCGGCCACCAGCGCCGCCAGCACCAGCAGTGCCGAGCGCAGGCCAAAGTCCACACCGCTCGACAAGTCCAGCAGTAGTCCGGTAGTCACAGCCACCACCAGAGCACTCGTCGCCGTCCCGGCAATCCCCACCAGCACCACCAGCCCAAGCACCAGGTTTGGCACCACCCCAAGTGGCCGCAAGGCTGGCACTAGTCCCACCTGCAGCAGCGCCACCGCCACCACCAGAATCGCCAGCCGCCACCACCTCACGGCCCAGTCACCACAAACACAAACCGCAGTTGGTTGGTCTTCAGCGGCGTCGAAATCTGGGCCGACTGAAATATCACATTGTCACGCGCATTCACCGCCTGGACTTCGCCCATAAACAAGCCCGCCGGCACTACACCGCCCAACCCCGAACTCGTCACGGTATCACCCGGCTTCACCACATCCGTCTGACCAATCTGGTCCATCACCAATCCGCTACCCAGTTGGCCATGCAATATCCCCAGCGCACCGGTATCCTGGTCTTTTGACGCCAGTTTGAACTCCGGATCTGTCACCAGCATGATCTTGGCCGTATCTGCCTGCACATCCGTCAGCACCCCCACCATCACACCCTCACTCATGGCCGCCAACCCCGGCTTCAAGCCCGCTCCACTGCCCTTATTAATCGTCACAAATTGCCGGTACGAATCCGGCTGAAACGCCACCACCTCAGCCGCTACCTGGGGCATGGTCCCAGCCACTTGCAGGCCGAGCTGACGGCGCAAAGTATCGTTGTCGCGACTGGTCTCGGCATCGGCTGCCAAGCGTTGCCGGAGCTGGTTATTCTCCTGCTCCAGCCGGCGGTTATCCGCCGCCAAATCGCGCACCCGCCCCAGGTTGCCGATCGCCTCGCTGGTCGACGCCCCCATCACCGCCAGTTGCTGGCCCACCGGCACAAGCGTATGGTCGTACGCCCAGCGCAACGGCCCCAGCCAGCCCAACGCGCCAGCCAGCGCCAGCAAGCCCCCCAAGCCCACAATTATCATAATGCGGCGATTGGCCCGCGCCCGGTTCATGTAGTAACCACAATCATCATCTTAAGTTTAGCACCCGGCCACAGGATCGCACCAAAGCGCTGCGCTCGATAGTCGCTCAAAGCGACTAGCCCGCTCCCGTATGTTCTAGTCGATCTGAGCGACTAATACGTGCACCCCACCTGATCAGCCGTCATTTGCCTCAACAAGAAAACCGGCCCGCATCACTGCGGACCGGCAACGTGTTTTGATCCTAGGAGCCGGCCAAACTAAGCCGAATCTCCCACCCGGGGTTATGAGCCTCAAGCCAGCCAGCGATCAAGTGCCCGACTTCCTGGTCAGAGTTCGTTAGTTCCCTCACCAGGGCCGAGACATAAAGCTCATCGGGGTTTCCCTCAATGACCTCAATATCCCAGCAGCCTTTTGCCACCGAATACACAACTTTCGCCTTCATGGAGCGTCTCCTAACTGTTGCACGGGACC
>CAZDGK010000009.1:0-34091 GCA_964505035.1 uncultured Candidatus Saccharimonadales bacterium | reverse complement strand
AACATCGAAGCCGCCGGCCGCGGTCAGTTTGACTGGTCGGCCTACGACCGCGTCGCCGCCGCCGCCCACGCCCGGGGCTTCGAGTCACTCGGCATCCTCGACTACACACCAGCCTGGGCCCGCCGTGGCGACTGCACCGACTCGCCGATGTGCGGACCAGCCAACCCGGCCGACTTCGCTACCTTCGCCGCCGCCGCTGTAGCCCGCTACCACGCTCAGGGAGTCATCGCCTGGGAAGTCTGGAACGAGCCCAACACGGCCAATTTCTTCCGCCCCAAGGCCGACCCCGTCGCCTATACCAGCCTGCTCAAGGCCGCCTATCCGGCCATCAAACACGCCGACCCCGCCGCCACCGTCCTCACCGGCGGGACCGCTCCAGCTAGCGATGGCGGGGCCAATCTCTCGCCGCCCACTTTCCTGGCCGCCCTCTACCAAGCCGGCGCCAAAGGTTCCTTCGACGGCGTGGCGCATCACCCCTACTCATATCCCTTCACGCCGGCCAATGCCTACCCGCAAGGCGCCTGGGGCCAAGCCAGCGCCATGCATGGCCTCATGGCCGCCAATGGTGACGGCATCAAAAAAATCTGGCTCACCGAATACGGCGCACCCACCAACGGTCCCGACCACACCGCCGCAGTCGGCGAGTGGCCACTCCAGGGCGGCTGGCAGGTCACCGAGGCTCTCCAGGCCAAAATGGTCACCGACGCTATCACCGCCTATCGCAAATTTACCTGGGCCGGACCTTTGTTCTGGTACAGCTTCCAAGACGTCGGCACCAGTCCCAGCGACAAGGAAAACTTCTTTGGCCTGCTCCGTGCCGATGGTTCGGCCAAGCCAGCCTACGCCGCCTTCAAGTCCGCCATCGCAAAACCATAGCATTAGTCAAGAATTATTGTATAATACACCAGTCGGCCGAACGGCCGCACACCCGCAAGCACCTTGACCCGAGAGGGGAGACCTTGCAAACCAAGTCCAAACCGCACGTCGTCTACGCTCACGAATCAGCGCCCGATGGCTACACCAAAGCCATCTTCCTGGCCGGTCCGTCGCCCCGCGATGGCAGTCAGTCCTGGCGCCGTGACGCGATTCAGATCGCCGAGGAACTCGGCTACGACGGCGTGATCTTCGTTCCGGAACCGCGCGGGCCCCGACAGCCCAGCCTGTCCGGCGAAGCGTACATGGAACAAGTCGAATGGGAAGAGCGGCACATGCACATGGCCGACGTCATCCTGTTCTGGGTCCCGCGCGACGACCAGCTGCCCGGCCTGACCACCAACGTCGAATGGGGTCGCTGGGAAAATTCCGGCAAGGTCGTCATCGGTGCGCCAGACAATGCGCACAAGGTCCGCTACCTGCTGCACTACGCCGCCAAATACGGCGCGCCCAACGCCAACAACCTGCGCTCCACCGTCGGGCTGGCGCTCGACATGGTGGGCGAGGGCGCCTGGCGCACCGGCGGCGAGCGGGAAGTACCGCTATCCATCTGGACCATGGCGCGTTTCCAGCGCTGGTACAGCGCTCTGCGCGCCGCTGGCAACACGCTGGAGCACGCCCGGGTAGTTTGGTCGTTTGGCACACCCGCCCGGCCCAACTTCTTCTGGGCGCTGCACGCCGAGGTGATGGTGACAGCCGAGGGTCGCACCAAGAGCAATGAAATCCTGCTCTCCCGGCCCGACATCTCCACCATCGTCCTCTACCAGCGAGCCAAGCAGCTCGACGACAGCGTGGTGGTGCTCATCCGCGAGTACCGTACCCCCACGCTGCGTGGCTACGTCTATGAGGTTCCGGGCGGTTCCAAGACCGCCGGCGCCGTCGGCGACACCCGCGCCCTGGCCGCCGAAGAGTGCTACCAGGAAACCGGCCTGCTGCTCGAGGCCAGCCGCTTCACCGTGCATGGCGCGCGCCAAATGGTGGCCACATTGTCCATCCACCAGGCCCATCTCTACTCGGCCGAACTGACCGACGCTGAGCTGGACTTCCTGCGCGACCGCTACGGCACCGCCTATGGCGTGGCCGAGGACACCGAGCAAACCTACGTTGAGCTCTCAACGCTGGGCGAACTTCGCCGCCAGTCCCTGGTGGACTGGTCAATGCTCGGCATGATCATGCTGGTGCTGACCAACTAGTCAGCGAGACCCATCACCGACCCCGACTGGGCATTCCAGTCGGGGTCATTTCATACCAGACCATGTTACAAGCCCTGACCGGAAACCCGGCCAGGGCCTTGCTTGGCGTTACATGTACCGTACGATGGCCCGGCGCATCCGCTGGCACATCGCCTGAATTGATTTGATGCGCTCCGCCTGCACTCTGGTGGTGTAGGCGGAGTTGGGCTGGCCCCGGCGCGTATCAGCCAGCAGCAAGTCGCCGGCCAGATTGGCCGCTCGCTCAGGCCGGCCGTTTAGCCGCAACAGTGTGACCACCATCAGGTCCAGCTCGTCGAGTTGGCTGGGGTCGTGAGCGCCAGTGCTGTACAAATCGAGGACGTCCTCAAGCAGCACCTTTGCCTCACGCGACATCACCTCCACTACTGCCAATCGCCTCAGCAGGTCAGCTACACCAAACTCAGGCCCGTATGGCATTGTTTGACCACGCTCGGTCACATGCACCTCCTCGAGCTACAAGTATCCGCACCCCAACTATAATTCAACTCGAGCCATCCGACATCTGGAATTATCCCCATATACTTCCATCCACCCACGCCCTTAGATAGGGGAGTAGACCAGGGGGGTTGCCATGCGCCTAGTGCGTTCAATTAGCTCGTACACACTGGCCACGTTAGCCGCGCTGGCGCTAGTGGCCACGCTCTCCGCGCACTACCTGGACGCGCATATTATTTCGACCCCCGGCTACCTGGGCATCGTCGGGCCGCTCAGCCAAAACCCAACCGTGGCGGCGGCCCTGGGCACCTACACCGTCGATCAGCTACTCGACAAAACCGGCGCGGCGGACGCCCTCAAAGACGTGCTGCCGCCCAAAGCGCAGGCCATCATTCCCACGCTCATCGACGCCGCCCAAGCGCGCCTCACCCAAGCCGCCACCCGCATCATCCAGAGCGACGCCGCCAACAGCGCGTGGGTGACGGTTAACAGCCAGGCCCACGCCGCGCTCATCAGCGCCATCCAGCGGCCACCCAATCAGTCGCGGGCCGGCAGCCTGGTGAAGCTGGCGCCGGTGGTGCAACAAGTTCGGGCCGCGCTAGGCGGCGACCAGGCTGCCCTCACGCCCGAGCAACAGCAGCGCGTCAGCGACCTGGCCGTGGACCTAAAGTCGCGTCAAGCTTCTCTGCATCAACTGTATCTGGCCGTCACCAACGCCGCCGGCTACCTGCCGTACGTCACGCTGGCGCTGGCCCTGCTGGCCGTAGCCGTCACCAACACCCGCCGCCGGGCCGTCGTAGCACTAGGCGCGCTCAGCTTACTGGCAGCCGCCATTACCCTCATCGGCTTTAAAATCGCCTCCACCAATTACCTAAACGGCCTGCCCGACCAGCAGTTTGAGCCGGCCGCCCAAGTGGTTTACCAAGCCTTCTACACCCCCCTCCAACACAGTTTGTGGTGGGCCATGCTAGCCGCCGCTATCCTAACCGTCCTAGGCCTGCTAGCAGCGCCCTTCCACTGGAGCCAAGCCGTACGCACCGCTTTGCATTTACCGCAACTGCAAACCACCCAGGCCTACCGCGCCTGGACCACGGCCCGCGTCTGGATCCGCCAGTACCGACTGTGGTTCTGGGGTGGCCTGCTGGCCCTCGCGCTTATCATCATGCTCACCATACCCAACCTCACCACCGCCACGGCCGTTATTATCGTATCCCTGGCCCTGATCGCCGGCGCGGCCGTGCAGTTAGTGGCCAGCCCGCAGGCTACTACGGTTTTAGACTGAGAAAAATAATTCCTTGGTAGTCCCAACGGGATTCGAACCCGTGATCTTCGCCTTGAGAGGGCGATGTCCTAAACCGCTAGACGATGGGACCATGCGTATAACCCAAGTAAATTAACATATTTGAACTCCGATGTCGAGCGCCGCTTGGCCCAAATTCCGTTGACGAACCCGGTGTCAAAGGTGTATGAAACAATTGCAACAACAACGAAACACCCCTTGGGGTAGCGGAAAGGAGCTCGCATGTCCATCAAACAACGCGTCCAGCGTCTCGCCATGTCTGGTTTCGTCCTGTTCGGTCTCGTCGGTGCGTCCATCGCCATGCCCGCCACCGCTAACGCTAGTGCTACTTGGTGCACCTACACCAAGACCATTGGAACAGCACCGCTCGGCCAATACTGCTTTAGCGTCAACGGCAGTGGCCTCTACGTCAATAACACCATCGGCAGCTGGAATGGCCCCTGGGTCGACTACCCGCGCGAGAAGGTGACCTTCTACGACACGTATGGCAACGCCTACGCGACGTACTACACCTACTCCGGCACCGGCCGCACCTACGGCTACCGAGCCTGGTACTCCGGTATCCACGGCACCGCCAGGACCGGTCACGTCTGCGGCGAGTTCATGTCCTACGGCACCACCATCGGTACCGTCTGCCTGAACATCCACTCCTAAGACACCTGCCTCTGTCCACCCAAAAACCGCCGCACCGACCGGCGGTTTTTGGTGTATACTCAGAAGCACAAGCATCATGGAGCAACAGCGAGAACGCAGTCTGATACTGTTGGCCAGGATCCAAGCCGTGATTGGCTTGGGTTTAGGCGTCGTGGTGTTCGCGCTCTACGGGCTCAAATCTAGCCTGCTAGCCCACACCAGCGCCACCTTCACCATCGCCATCCTGGGCACGGCCGCCGTCGTCTACTTTGGCACCCTCCACCAGGTCATCGGCCGGCGCTGGCTCGCCGCCTCCACCCTGGCGCTCACACTCATCACCTCGGCCAACTTCCTCATCATCATCGCCACCACCGGCGGGCTCGATTCACCGTTCTATCCGTTGTGGCTGCTAGCCATCGTCGTAGCCGGCATCTTCGGCCGCATCGAGACCATCGTCGTGCTGCTGGGCACCATTGGCTATTACGTCTATGGCCTGGTGGCAGAGGGCCTGCACGCCCCCTTCATCCGCGACCACCTGGTGCAGCTCGGCATGACATTACTAGCCGCAGCGCTAGCCGAATGGGTCCACTCCCGCTCCCGCCGCATCACCGCCCAAAGCTCCAAGATCGAAAACCTATCCGGCAAGCTCAACGAAGAGCAGCTCAAAGCCCAGGCCCTCATGTCGAGCATCGGCGAGGGCGTCATGGTCGTCGATAGCGGACGCCGCATCCAGCTCTTCAATAAAGCCGCTCAGGAGCTGACCGGCTGGGATGAGGCCAGCGCCCAAAACATCGACTACAATCTGGTACTCAGACTCAAAACCGCCAAGGACGAAGACCTGGCCGCCACCGACGATCCGTTTGCCAAAGTCTGGACCACCCGCGAGTCCCTCGTCCGCGACGACCTGGTGACCACCACCAAATCCGGCCGCAAGATCCAGCTGAGCCTATCCGTGTCGCCCATTAGCGACGGCGCTGGCCAACCCTCCGGCGCCATCGCGCTCTTCCGCGACATCTCCAAAGAAAAAGAAGTCGAGCGCCAGAAGGACGAGTTCGTGTCCACCGCCAGCCATGAGATGCGCACACCAGTCGCCGCCATCGAAGGCTACATCGCCCTGGCCATGAACGCCAATGTCGCCACCATCGACGACCGCGCCCGCAAGCACCTCGAAAAGGCCCACGACACCATCCAGCACCTCGGCGAGCTTTTCCGCGACCTGCTGAGCGTCGCCAAGGCCGAGGAAAACGCCCTCAGCGCCAAGATCGAGCCAGTCAATGTCGGCCAGCTCCTCCAGGGCGCCGTCAGCGACATGCAGTTTGCCGCCCAGAAAAAGCAGCTAACCCTAGCTCTACAAACCGCCACCTCCACCGGCAAAGCCATCGCTCCCATCTACTTCGTGGCCGCCAACCCCGAGCGCCTGCGCGAGGTCGTCATGAACCTCATCGACAACGCCATCAAATACACTCCCCAGGGTGGCATCAAGGTTGTGATGACCGGCTCGGACAAGGAGGTCCAGGTCTCGGTCATCGACACCGGCCCCGGCATCCCGGCCGAGGATGTGCCGCACCTCTTCCAGAAATTCTACCGCGTCGACAACACCGACACGCGCACCATTGGCGGCACCGGCCTTGGCCTCTACCTCTGCCGCCGGATCGTCGAGCTATTCAATGGCCGCATCTGGGTCGAGTCCAGGGTGGGGAAAGGCTCCGCCTTCAATGTTTCGCTGCCACGCCTCAGCGAAGAGGGCGTCAAAAACCTGCAGGCTCAAATCGCCGCCGCCAACCCCGCTATCACGCCACAACAAGTCCCATCGCCAGCCGACTCAATGCCCGCCGTTCCCTCGGCCATACCCTCGGCCGTACCGAGTATGCGCGATATTACCGCTTCACATCCGCAACGTATCAGTTAATATATTGCTAAGCACCGTTTAAAAAGGTTATACTACAGGTAGATATGGCAAAGATTCTCCTCGTCGAAGACGACACCAACCTGCGCGAAATTTATTCAGCCCGCTTTGCCGCGGAAAGTTACACCGTGATCACCGCCGGCGATGGGGAAGAGGCCCTGGCTACCGCCGTGCGCGAGCGCCCCGACCTCATCGTGCTCGATGTCATGATGCCCAAAATCTCTGGCTTTGATGTGCTCGACATTCTGCGCTCCACTCCCGAGACCAAGGACACCAAGGTCATCATGATGACCGCCCTCAGCCAGGACACCGACAAGGCCCGCGGTGAGTCGCTCGGCGTCAATCAATACCTCATCAAGTCACAAGTGACTCTCGAGGATGTCGTCAACGCCGTCAAGTCTCAGCTCGGCGGCGGCAGCGCCCCAGCTGCACCCACCACCCCTTCAGCTCCCTCTGCTCCAGCCGCCTAAATAATGAACGCCCCGCTCTGACAATCTGCCAGAAACGGGGCGGGTGGCTCAGTCGTCCAGATCCACGTACCGGACCTTTCCATCTGCAGTGAGCTGCAGGCGGCTAGGCGGTGGAACCGTCTGGTACCGCACCTCGATCTGAGGCAGCGGATCCCGGCGGCCTTCCCACGAGTCGTGGATCGCCGTGGCCAGGCGCTCAGCGGTACGAGCCAGCTCGCCGCTTCCTTCCATCCGGTTCTGAGTGGCCGTAATCTCGATGATCACGTCCGCACTGAACGTCCGCTCGGTGTGTGGATGAAGCGGGCGGAAGTCCACCTCGACACCCGGCAGCTCACCCATCACCACGTTGGCGATGTCGCAAGCGTGCCAGTACTGCCGCGGGTTCTTCTTCGCGGTCTCCACATCGGAACCTTTGGCCCTGATCACTACGGAAAACCTCATGGGAGCTCCATTTCTGTCGATGCCGCAGAGTCAATTACAATTATATCACAAATCATACCTATAATCAATACCAGGCTCATTTGAAGCACCAGCACTATACTTGGTACAATACAGACGTATGAAGGTGGAACTACGATGACCCACACCGTAGCGGTCCAGCAGTTTGAAGGCCCGCTCGGGTTGCTTTTGGAATTGGTTGAGAAAAACCAGCTGTCCGTCACCGAGCTGTCGGTCGCCGCCATCACCAGCCAGTACCTCGAGCGCATCAAGCAGCTGCCCGACCAAGACGCCGAGCAGCTCAGCGAGTTCCTACAGCTAGGTGCGAGATTACTACACATCAAGAGCCTTGCTCTTTTGCCGCGTGAAGCCGCCGCCGAACAGGCCGACGAGCTGGCCCGCCTCAACTTTGAGCTCGAGGAATACCGCCGCTTCCAGACCGCAGCTCGTGCCCTAGCGCAGCGCGGCAGCAGTAGCTGGACGCGGCCGGTGGTGTCGCGGCTAGCCACTGAGGACCTACCGCTACCCAGCGTCACCATGCCCGAGCTGACCGAGGCCTTCCAGCGTGCCCTACGCCGCACCACCATCGCACCACCCACCCAAGTACTCAATGCCCACCTCAGCCAGGCCGCTCTGGCTGCCCGACTGCGGCGCCAGCTCCGCAACGGCAGCTTTGAGCTCGACACCTTGCTAGAAACCCTCACCAGCCGCCTGGAAGTCATCGTCATGTTCCTGGCCGTCCTCGAGCTCATGCGCAGCGGGGAACTGCGCCTGGTGCAGCGTGGCCAGTTTACGCCCATCATAGTGGAGCCCGCCAATGTCTAAGCTCTCGCTCATCGACCAGCTCGAGGCCCTGCTCTTCGTGGCCAACGACCCACTGACCATCGAGCGGCTAGCCGCCCTCACCAGCTCCACCGAGGCCGAGGTTGCCACAGCACTGACGGAGCTGGGCCAGCGGCTGGGCGAAGGCCTGCAGCTGATGCAGCATGAGGGCACCTATCGCCTCGTCACGGCTCCCGCCGCCGACACAGTCGTGCGCCAATATCTCGAAGCCGAGACCCGCACCGAGCTCTCGCGCCCAGCTCTCGAAACGCTCGCCATCATCGCCTACCGTGGCCCCCTCACCAAGGCCCAGCTCGATGAGCTGCGCGGCGTCGCCAGCGACGCCATGCTCCGCAACCTCTTGCAGCGCGGACTCATTAGCGAGCAAGGCCCCGCCAAAGCCCCCGGCCGCCCCATGCGCTACGGCGTCAGCCATGCCTTCCTGGAGCATTTCGGTCTCTCGTCACTGGCCGAGCTGCCGCCACTCGAGGAGCCCAAAGCCTAATGCGCCTGGTCGCCCATGAGAATTAATCAATATGTGGCAGCCTCGTCTGGCCTGTCGCGCCGGGCTGCCGACATCGCCATCGCCGACGGCCATGTCATCATCAATGGCGCACCTGCCACTATCGGCCAAGCCGTCCCGCCCGGTGCCGACGTTAGTCTAGACGGCCGCCGACTGCAGCCGCCCACACACCACACCTACCTGATGCTGCACAAGCCATCTGGCTATGTGACCAGCCGCGCCCGGCAGGGAAGTGACCCCACCATCTACGACCTGCTACCCACCAAATACCACTCTCTACGTCCGGCCGGCCGCCTCGACCGCGACTCCAGCGGGCTCCTGCTTCTCAGCGACGATGGTTCTTTTATCCAGCGCCACACCCATCCGTCGTACGAGCATGGTAAGCTCTATGAGCTCGAGCTCGACCGGCCAGTTACGCCGGCGGCCGTACATCAGCTGGAGCGCGGCGTCAAGCTCAAGGACGGCCCCAGCCAGCTACAAATCGTCAGCCATCACGGCCTCCGGCTGATCGCTCTGCTCCACGAGGGCCGCAACCGCCAAGTCCGCCGCACCCTCGGAGCCGTCGGCTACAGCGTCAAGCGGCTCCACCGACTACAAGTTGGCGAGTACCAGCTGGGCGACCTGCCCAGCGGCAATTGGCAGATACTACCCGCCACGGAGCCAGCATGAAGCTCCTCGCCCTAGTCGCCGCGCTCGTCCTGCAGGTCACCGGCCTGTGGCCGCACATACCCGCCGCCACGAGAGCCGGCCTTGAAACCGCTGCCACCAGCCGGCTCGCCGCCCGGCCGCCGGCCCCAGCCACCACGGCGACCAGCCTGCTCATCCCAGTCCGCACCGGCCACGAAGCCTACAGTGCCGAGCCGGGGGCCAGCTTCCTGGCCGTGGATGTCGCCACCGCCACTCCGCTCTACGCCCAAGCCCCCGACCAGCAACGACCCATCGCCTCTGTCACCAAGCTCATCACCGCGCTGGTCATCCTCAGCCGCCACCGCCCCGATGAAACCGTCACCATTGGCCAGCTCCCAGCCTACCCATCGGACGCCGAGCTCGTCGGTCTCCAGCCCGGCGAGCGCTATCAGCTCGGCGACCTCGTCCGGGCTGCCCTCGTCATCTCCGCCAACGACGCCGCCGACGCCCTGGCCCTCTACGATTCCGGCACCATCACCAAGTTTGCCGCCCAAATGAACCTCAAAATGTCGGCCTGGGGCATCAGTGGCACTCGGTTCACCAACCCCAGCGGCCTCCAGGACGATGGCAACTACGCCACCGCCGCCGCTTTGGCTCGTATCAGCCAGTTAGCGCTCGCCAATCCCTTCATCAAGTCCACCATCACTCAGACCAGCGCCACCTTCTCCAGCACCGCCGGCCGGGTCCTCACCGGCCCTTCAACCAATAAACTCTTGGCCACGGGTCAGTTTTATGGTATAAAAACAGGATATACGCAAGCTGCCGGCCAATGTTTCGTCGGACTCGCCCGTGTAGGTGGCCATGACGTCATCACCGTCGTGCTCGGTTCCGCCGACCGCTTCGGCACCACCCAAGAGTTAGTAAACTGGATTTCGCGCAATTACCAATGGCTGTAACGCCTCTCGTCGCCATCGTCGGCCGCCCCAATGTGGGCAAATCAAGCCTCTTCAATAGGCTCGTTGGCGCACGCCAGGCCATCACCCACGACACCGCCGGCACCACCCGCGACGCCAACTACGGCACCGCCGAGTGGCAGGGCCGCTACTTCACCCTAGTTGACACTGCCGGCCTCGACAAAGCTGCCGGCGAGATCGAAGCCGCCGCCCAGGACCAGGTGAGGGAAGTGGCGAGTATTGCCGACGTCATCGTAGTGGTCGCCGATGCCGGAGCCGAGCTCACCAACGACGACCAGGCCGCCGCCCGGCTCGCCCTCAAGACTGGCAAGCCGGTCATCCTGGCGCTCGGCAAAGCCGACACCCTCGGCGGCCGCACCCCAGAGGAATTCCGCCGCCTCGGCATCAGCACCATCGTGCCAGTATCGGCCATTCACGGCCGCGGCACCGGCGACCTGCTCGACGCCATCACTGCGCATCTGCCCGAAATTACCGCCGTCCCCAGCGAAGACACGCCATTGCGCATTGCCCTTATCGGCCGGCCCAACGTCGGCAAATCCAGCCTGCTCAATGGCCTGGTTGGCAAGCAGCAAGCCGTCGTCTCGGCCACCGCCGGCACCACCCGTGATGTCTCCACTGCCACCATCCGCTACCATGGCCGCGACGTCGAGCTGCTCGACACCGCCGGTCTGCGCCGGCCCGGCCGCATCGAGCGGGGCATCGAGGAGTTCAGCGCCCTGCGTACCCTCGGCGCCATCCGCGCGGCCGACATCTGCCTGCTCATCCTCGATGCCCAGGACGGCCCGGTCGCCACTGACCTCAATCTGGCCGGCCAAATCATCGAAGCCGGCAAGGGCCTTATTATCGTCATGAACAAATGGGACGCCATCGAAGACAAGGACGACAACACCCAGGCGCAGATGGCCGCTCAGATCCAGAAGCAGCTGCAGTTTGTCTGGTGGGCGCCACTCGTCTTCACCAGCGCCGTCACCGGTCTGCACCTACCCAAGCTGCTTGAGCTGGCCGCCGCCATCGACACCCGCCGGCGCCAGGACATGCCAACCGGCCCACTCAACCGCCTCATCGAGAAACTGGTCGCCAAGCAGCCGCCAGCTGGCCTAAAGGGCAAACTACCCAAGATCAACTACGCCACCCAAACCGGCAGCCAGCCGCCCACGCTCACGATCTTCTGCACCTATCCCGACCTCATTCATTGGGGCTACAAGCGCTACCTCGAAAACAACCTGCGCGACGAATACGATCTGGTGGGTACGCCCATTTTCCTCGACTTCAAGCACAAGCACGGCACCGACCTGCGCCACCCGCCCAAGAAATAGCGGCGCAAATTGGCCGGCACCCGCCCATTTACGCGTGCAACCAGTCCATACCCAGCCACAGTCGCTCAAAACGACCCGAACAGCTGTCGTGACGCCAGTCGCTACGGGCGACTACCAGCAGCATGAAAGTATCGAAACTTCCAGGCACCAAACCCGGCTTCACTCCGCCGCACTTGATTTTATAGTATAAATATGATATTATTATATACAGTCTAGCCCATGGAAGGGGGCGACAGATGTCCACCACTACGGACATTGACAAGCCGACGCTCGCTGGAGGACTGCAAGGGCTGATCGCCTCACTTGAGGCGCTCGGCGCGGAAGGCGCCACCATCCGTCTCCTGGAGATGCCTGACCACGCGTTCGCGGACCACTGGAACGTGGGCGTGGAACTCAGCATCATCTCGGACGCGGCTGTCCAGATCGCCCGCCAGGAACTTCCTCCCGGTGTGCGGCTGGAGCGCAACGTGCACGGCTTCGTCTTCCGCTTCCCCAAGTAGCCGCCAGCAACCGTCGCATGGCCGGGCACACCACGTGCTCGGCCCTCTTTTTATTAATCAGCTATAATACGCTTATGAAGCTTATCGTCGGCCTGGGCAACCTTGGCCCGGCCTACACTCACACTCGCCACAATGCCGGCTTTATGGTGGTCAATCGCCTGGCAGTAGACCTGCATGCCAGCGCCTGGAAAGCCGAAGCCAAATTCAAGGCCGAGGTCGCGGAGGGCGAAATGGCCGAGAGCAAAGTCATATTCATGAAGCCGCTTACCATGATGAACCTCAGTGGCGAGGCCGTGCAGCGGGCTATGCAGTTCTACAAACTCCAGCCGGCCGATGTCTGGGTGGTCTTTGATGATGTCGATACGCCATTTGGCCGGATGCGCCTGCGCGAAGGCGGCAGCGGCAGCGGCCACCAGGGGGTCAATTCGGTCATCCGCCACATCGGCACCGGTTTCATTCGCGCCAAGATCGGCATCAGCCTCAATGACCGTAGCGTCGAGCCCAGCGAAGTCTATGTGCTCAAACCCTTCACGTCAGACGAGCAGGCCCAGCTACCCCAGCTCATCTCGGCCGCCGCCACCACCCTAGCTGAGCAGCTTGCCCTGCCCCTGCCCACCGGAACCACCTTTGACCTCCTATAAACCCACCACCAACCCAAAACTCTACCGCCGGGCCGTCGCTGCTCTGGTAGCCGTAGCCGTCAGCTATGCCGCACTCAATGTTGCCATCCGGCTCATGAGTCCGGGCTTCGGGCCCATCACCCAAACCTACCTCCGATTGCTCGTGGGCGTCATTATCGCCCTGATTATTTTCCGCCGCCAGCTCCGTCTCCAGGCCCTGCGCACCATCCCCCTGCGCGACTGGGCTGTGCTTATCCTCATGGGCACCGTCGGGTACAGTCTCGGCGTCATTTTCGTCACCCTCGGCGCCCTCCATGCCATCCTCATTAATGTCTCAGTGCTCACCTCCACCATTCCGTTCTTTGCGGCCATCTATGCCTTCTTGGTACTCAGAAAGCCTACACCCAGGCATCTGCTCGGCTTTCTGGTACTGTCGTTCATCGGCGCCGCCATGGTCGCCACCCACACCTTCCCGCCGGCTCTCCACAATCTCGGGCTTGGCGAGCTCTACGTCGTGCTGTCTGCCGCCTGTTTCGCCTGGTTTGGCATCGGCCGCCAGCTCCTCACCCGGCACCTCAACAACGCCGAAATCACAGTCGCCACCATGTCCATCGCCTGTCTCAGCAGCCTCATTGGCGCCGTCTTTACTGGCGAAACCCTTCACCCTGAAGCCTTTCTGAACCCCCTCGTCTTGCTTGGCCTGGCAATTGGCGCCATCTGCAACGTCATGGCCACCCAGTTTGAAAACTTCGCCTTCCAGCACATCAACGTAGTGGCTGGTTCGCAAATCCTGCTGCTCGAAAACGCCGTGTCACCAGTGGCCGGCTATCTGCTCTATGCCGAAGTCCCAACCAGCTACGAAGTCCTCGGTGCCCTGCTCATTATTGGCAGCGTCTACTCGGCCATCCGCCTTGAAGCCAAGTCCTAGCATGCTATAGTTATCATCAGCATTCATTAATGAGGTGAGTCATGGCCAAGGGTCGCGACAAAGGCAAAAAAGAAGCTAAGAAGCCCAAGAAAGACAAGAAAGTTAAGGTCTAGTTTGAGCCAGCCGACCGAGACGATCGCCTTTGCCGGCCGTATTGGCGAAGTGGTCCACACCACTCAGCCAGACGGCCGGGTCTTTGAGCAATATCGCCGCGCTCCCGGCACCCGTCTGATTTTTGTCTCGCCCGAGGGCAAAATCTTGTTCAATCAAGAATTCCGGCGCGAATCCGGCGCCGTCGACCTACGGCTACCCGGCGGCAAGGTTTGCGACACGCTCGAGGCCTACAATGAGTTGCGCGGCAGTGGCCGTGACATCACAGCCGCCGCCAAGACGGCCGCCGTCCAGGAGGCCCGCCAGGAGGCCGGTCTAGCCGTCGAGCCCGCCGATCTCGAGCTGGTCACCAAGGCCAATGCCGGCGCCACGGTCGAGTGGGATTTATATTATTTCCTCGTCCGCCACTACCAGACCCACAACGAGGGTAGGGAAGTGGTCGAGGACGAAGGCGCCGACATCAAGGGCCACGTCTGGCTCACGCCAGCCGACATCCAGCAGGCCGTAGCAGCCGGCCAGATGGAGGAATGGCGCAGCGTCGGCGTTTTGCTAGGCAAGGTCCTACCAGAGCTCGGGCGCTAGACTCGGCTCAGCACAAATAGGTCTGCCCGGCGGCCCAGCACTTCCACATTGCCCAATGTCCGCTCTAGGCGCAGGGCTGGTGACCGGCGAAGCGCGTCCTTGAGCACGTCCCATTCACTCGTCAGAAGCACCAGCCGGCCACCCGGCCGCACCGCTCTGGCAAACTCGGGCACCAGGGCGGCATACAGCTCCGGCATTGCCGCTTTTTCGCCCACCTGACGGCCCCAGGGCAGGTTGCACAGTAGCACTGTAGCTAGGCCATCGGCCAGCGGCAGGCTCCGGGCATCCCAACGCACAATGTCGCGTGGCTGGTGCCGTGGGCCAAAGTTAGCCAACGTCGCCGCCACCGCCACCGCGTCATTATCCCCACCCAGCAGTCGCTCATATCGCCCGGACACCGCCCGCTCAAGCAGCAGCGTGCCAGTGCCGCACATTGGATCGAGCACCACGTCGTCATCGGCCGGGCGGCTCAGATACACCATGGCCGCCGCAATGCTCGGCCGCAATGCCGCCGCCCGCTCGACCTCACGGCCACCATGCTGGCGGTCGTCATTGTCTGTCAGCCGCAGCGCTGCCCGCAGCTCGCGGCCAATCTGCCACATCCATACCTCGAGCGGTGCCTCATCGCGCGTCAGCCGCCAGCTTGGGCCAGCATTAAGCAGCCCACGCTCAGCCGCCAGCGTCAGCTCCTGACGCCGGTACTGACGCCAAGCCACATCATCAGCCTGCACCACCACCCGCCACACGAGCCGCTTCACCAGCGGCCGGCGCCGGACCGCCGCCCAGGCATCCAGAGCCTGCCGCAGCCGTCCGCCCCACCATGGCGCCTCGGCTACTGCCTTGGTATCGCTAACCCGGCCAGACAACCCCAAACTGCCCAGCACCACAAACACATCCTCAACCGTTCGCACCGTCAGCAATTCGGCAGCCGGACCCGGCCAATCCAGCTCCACTAAGTCATGATGGCGCGCCCGGCCAGCCGGACGAGCCGCCACACCCAGCCGCTCCCGCACCTCTGCCACGGCCACCTCGGCCAGCCCCGGCACTACCGTCATGTAATATCGTTGCGTCATATATGTATTATGCCTTAACTCAATTTGAAAGACCGGTCCACTAGGCAAATTACCCCAATGGACCGGTCAGGTGGTTTAGCCACCATCTCGTGTGCGCCAGGAAGGTAGGTTGGTGACGTCGTAGGCCAATTGAGCCAGCACGTCACCCAACGGTAGCCGCAGATACGTCCCGGCCTCTTCGTTGAATCTGACCAGCTTGTGCTGGGCCAGCCACTCGAGAGCCATCCGGTCGTCCGGGTCGGACAGATTAGCCGACACCGCCAGAGTACCCATCGAGTACAGCACCCCCCGATATGGCGACTGCTTCACGATCAATGACGCCAGTGCCGCCGCGCATTCCTTCTGGATCTGCGCGATCAGCACCATAGCCAGGCCCTCCAGCTGGTGTACCGACAGCTTGGCAGTTGAGAAGCTAGTCCGCTTCATCAGCAGCACTGCCGTCGCCATGGTATCAGCCATGCCACCAGTCTGGGCGGACACAGCCACCAGCTCGGCCACATGGCGGGCGATTTCCAGCCATTCCAGCTTGCCGGCCCGATTGATCCGCACACGCCTGAGGCATTCTTCCAGCCCCAGTTGTTCCTTTGCCATATGCACTCCTTGTCGTCGCAGGGCATCGGAGACCATATAATACCATATTCACACAACTAATAAAGACCCGAGCGGGAGTGTTGGGTGGTCAACACTGGCTCGGGTCTTTATTACGCCCTTCAACCTCACCTCAAAGGCGTTTTGTGCGAAGCTCGTTAATAAGAGCAGCGGGTTTGAAGGGACTAATCTACCTGTCGCGGATATCTAAAGGAGGGTGCATTCAAATATCGCTCCAGGCAGATTAGTGGTATATTTGTTTGGTTCGATTCGCTATTTCTAACGAACACAATACGTATACTAGCACATTACTTTAATATTGTCAACAAGATTTATGCAAATTCATCAAATTAATTTACAAGACCCCGAATATCCCTTTGCGCTTACGCAGATTTCTGCGCCACCAAAGCAATTATATGTTCTAGGCGATTTGCCAAAGGGCGACTATGTAGCCATCGTTGGCACCCGCTCATACACCGAGTACGGCAAGGCCATCACCTACGAGTTGGCCTTCGAGCTAGCCAAGGCCGGCCTGGTGATTGTCAGCGGTCTGGCGCTCGGCATTGACGGCGCCGCCCACCAAGCCGCCCTCGACGCCGGCGGCAAAACCGTAGCCGTTCTGGCCGGCGGCCTCGACCATATCTACCCATCCACTCACCGTGAGCTCGCCAAGTCCATCCTGGCCCACGGCGGCGCTCTCATCTCCGAGTACCCAGCCGGCATTCCCACCTACAAGAGCCAGTTTGTCGCCCGCAACCGCATCGTGGTCGGGCTGAGCCTCGGCACCATCATCACCGAGTCTGCCGCGCAGGGCGGCGCCATGCATAGCGCCCACTTTACCCTAGACGCCAATCGCATCCTCATGGCTGTCCCCGGTGACATCAACCAACGCCGCTCGGCCGGCCCCAACAATCTCATCCACGAAGGTGCCGTACCCATCCGCTCCAGCTCCGATGTACTGCATGCGCTCAATATCACCGCCAATGTGCCGCTGGCCATCGTCAGCGCCCGCAACCCTCACGAGGAGCGCATCCTCACCCACCTCCAGGAGGGGCACCGCAAAACCGACCAGCTCATCGAGGCCACCGGCCTGAGCGCAGCCGAATTCGCCAGCGTCATCAGCCTCATGGAAATCACCGGCAAGGTTCGCAACCTCGGCGCCGGCGTCTGGGCCCACCGGTAGCCTGCCGCAATTTGTCTGCTATAATATACGGATGAACTTCTGGCAAGAGCTTCCCAAGCCCTTCCTCGTCCTGGCGCCCATGGACGACGTCACCGACGTTGCCTTCCGCCAGGTGGTTTCGCGTGCCGCCGCACCAGACGTGTTCTTCACCGAATTTGTCTCCACCGACGGCCTCCAGTCGGCTGGACGCGAACGCACCCTGGAGCGCCTGCGCGTCGAGCCCGACCTCAGCCGGCCACTCGTCGCCCAAATCTGGGGCAGCGACCCCGACAAGTACTACCAATCAGCCCAGGATATCGTGCGGCTCGGCGGCTTTAGCGGCATCGACATCAATATGGGCTGCCCCGAGCGCGGCATCGTAGCTCGTGGCTGCTGCGGCGGACTGATCGGCCGCTACGACCAAGCCGCCGCCATCATCGAGGCCACCAAGGCCGGCGCCGGCGATCTGCCCGTCAGCGTCAAGACCCGCATCGGCCTAGGCACCATCATCACCGAGGAGTGGGCGGGCTTCCTGCTGCGCCAGAATCTAGCCGCCCTCACCATCCATGCCCGCACCGTGCGCGAAATGAGCAAGGTTCCGGCTCGCTGGGACGAGATCGCCAAGGTCGTAGCCCTGCGCGACCAGCTCGCACCCGGCACCCCCATCGTCGGCAACGGCGATGCTGCCAATCGCACCCACGCCCACGAACTGGCCGCCAGCTCCGGCGCCAACGGCGTCATGATCGGCCGTGGCATCTTCCACGACCTCCAGGCCTTCGCCGCCGAGTCCACCGACCTCGACCCGGCCGCTCGGCTGCGCATTCTGCTCGAGCATGTCGCCCTCTACGAGCAATGGGGTCGCACCAAGCCATTCCAGGTACTCAAGAAATTCTTCAAAATCTATGTCTCTGGTTGGCCTGGCGCAGCCGAACTCCGCGCCCAACTCATGGACGCCACTACCCCCGCAGAAGTCCGCCACCTCATCGCCCGGGCGCAGCTGCCGGTTTTACACACCGCCGCTTCAGCTCATCCAGCGCCTTCTCAGCTTGCCAACAGATAGTCGGCGACGCGCTCCAACTTTTGGCAAAACTAGGCGAGTAAACTTTTTTTGCTTGTGATATAATCAGCACCCCCGCTAGAAAAGTCCCCGGCCAAAGACCGGGGACCTCATGCAGTTATGACACTCGAGCGCTTGCTCAGTAGGCAAAACCAGGACCACTGGACAACGCGCCACGAATGTAGCTGGCCAGCAGCAGCGGCGGCTGCTGCGCCACCGGCTCCTCAGCCGGAGCCTTGACGTCAGACGGATCCGCAGACAGCCTCGTCCCGTCGTTGATAGGCCGCGGGTCGTCCTGATCGGACATAGTGCTCACTCCTTCGCTCGAACACCCCTGCGCTGAGCAGGATTAAACATACAATAATATAATTCGTGCACTTGCGCAACTTGCGTACAAGAAAGCGCCCCAACCGAAGTCGGGGCGCGGGAGTCGGAGCAGTGGCAGAGAGACTAGTCCATCCACCACACGCCGAAGCCATGTACGCCGAACGGGCGGCGCTGACCAGTCGCGGCATTGATCACCACGCCAGTCACACCCCAGCCCAGGATGCCAGCTTTCACGCTCGGCGTGTGTTCGACGCGCAGTCGCCCCTGCGACAAAAGCCCGACGACGCCGTCCAGGTCGTGGAACAGCTCAGGCGCCTCGGCCGGTTCACGGTACAGGTTGTCCAGCTCGCCGGATTCTCCCTTACCGTTTTGGGCCAGAAACGCCGCTGCGCCCAGTACGGCCGGTGAAGCGTTGGTCATGTCAAACCTCCCTCGGTTTGTCGTAAGTGATGACCAGTAGTAATTATAGCATGTTCTTCTGTATTTATCAACTATGAATCAGGTACAATAAGACCCCGCGGCTCGAAAGCGTTGGGGTCTTATTGCTTGGTTGGGCGGTTTACCACCAATGGTGGGTAGTCCAGAAGGCATAGGCATTGGCCCACGAGCCATAACGGCCCAGAGCGTAAGCGTTAGCCCACTTCAACTGCGTCACCGGGTTGGTAAGGTAGTCGGCACCATACGGAGCCATTTTACTGGCTGGTAGGGCCTGGCCCAGACCGTAAGCACCTGAACCGCGGTAGTTGCTCTTGGTTACACCCCAACCACTTTCGTGAGAGATGATGTAATCAACGTAACCGAAGTCACTTTGGGCAATACCGGCGGCCTGCATCCAGTCCGTGTGAGAACCGGCCGGCAGCACCACCTTGACGGTGAGCACTACCTTCCGGGCACGGGCCTTTTTAGCGGCAGCGGCAGCCTTAGCGGCAGCCTGAGCCTCATGCAGCGGCGACAGAACATCGGCGTCGTAGTCCAAAACAGTAGAGTTCTTTACTTCGACAGCCTCGGGCGTGTTGGTTTTTAAATTCACCTCGTAAACAACCTTAGAGTCAGACTGAGCCGGCTCAGTGGCGGCCACACCCGTAAACGGGGCGGCCTGAGTAGCTAGCAGCATCATTGATGCCACAAGCTGCGAGATGTTACGCATAGTGGGTCGGATCTCACAGATGGAGATGCGGCGACCACTGATACCTTTCGTTTACCTGCACGTCCTATCAAAAAAGACCCTGCAATAGGGTCGTTTTCCGAGGACGCGAATCATTGTACTACAAAGCCATACAATTGTCAATACTATTAGGTCAAGGCAAGCGGAATAAGCAAGAAAACCCAGCAGATTAGCCGCTAGATTGGGCTCAAAATGGTACAATGTGCTTATGGTTTTCGCAGCCTTTTTTCAGTGGTGGTACGGTCCAGGCTGGCGCGACGCTGCCCGCCGGCTAACCGCCCGCATCCGGCGTGTCTACCTGGACTTTTCGGTGCCCATCCTGCTCCACACGCTCTTCGCACCCTGGCGGCGGGTAGTTAGCCCCGGCGGCGGCAGCCTCGACCAGCGTCTCAAAGCCGTGCTCGACAACCTGGTGTCGCGGTTTGTTGGCCTGGGCGTGCGGCTGGGCGCGCTGCTCGTAGCTAGCCTACTCATCGGCCTCACGGCCCTGCTTGGTGGATTGGCGCTCGTGCTCTGGCCGGTGGCGCCATTGCTGGGCATCGCCTTGCTCGTGTGGGGATTCATTTAGATGGCCCGCTATAGCTTCAATCCCCGCGCCATCCGCGTACGCAAGGCCCGGCTGTCGGCCGCCGCCGCGCCACTGGCCGCTGTGCTGTTTGGGCTGGCCGGCGCCATGCTAGCCGGCGCTGCCATGCTAGTCCTCACCAGCCACCACCTCGGCTGGAGCCTAGCCGGCCTGTCTCTGCTAGGTCTCATGGCCGGTATTTGGCTGCGGCGCGATGTACTACAGCTACCAGCTGCCGAGCCCGGCTCCTCCGCCCAGCTCGACGCCCTGCTGCCATCCAGTCTGCTACGTGGCTACCGCCCAGACCTCACCGCGGGCCAGTGGCTGGCCCTGTTGCTCACCACCTGGCAAGCTCAGTTCGTGGTGACCCGCTCGGGCCTCACCCCTAGTGCCTTGTCCACCGCCCTTGGCCAAGCCGCCATCGACCACGACGCTCTCTGGGACGAAGCGGTAGCCCGCACCAACGCCGCTGGCCACACCCAGCCCGGCCCAGCCGCTCTACTGGCCGCACTACTCGGCCTCGCGCCGGCGGTCCAGACCACACTTACAGCCGCCAAGCTCACCTCCGCCGATCTGGACACAGTCGTAGGCTGGGCAATGCGCTTCGAGGACCTCACTCACGCACCCAAGCCCATCTACGGCGGCCTGGCGCGCGACTGGGCCTCCGGCTTCACCCCCCAGCTGATGCGCTACGGCCAAAACCTCAGCCTCCAGGTCGAGACCGCCGGCCGTGATTTCAACACCCAGGAGCGCACCACCCAAGCCGACGCCCTCATCTCTGGCCTCGAGTCAGCCACCGGCAGCGTCGCCCTCATTGGCGAGCCTGGCATCGGCAAGACCGCCCTCCTCTACGGCCTGGCCGACGATCTGCTGCAGGGCAGGGGAGACAGCCTGGCCCATCACCAGATCTTCAGCCTGAACGCCAGCATCATCCTCGGCAAGCAGGCCGACGCTGGCGGCATCGAGCAACAAGTTCTCGCACTCATTAATGAAGCGGTTCATGCCGGCAATATCATCCTGGCGTTCGATGAAGCCCAGCTTTTCTTTGGCCAAGGTACCGGAGCCATCAATCTCAGCCAGGTCCTACTGCCCATCCTCCAGGGCCGCCATTTGCGCCTCATTCTCACCCTCACCCCGGGTGATTGGCAAAAGCTCAAGGCCGCCGCCCCCGCCATGGCCAGCCTGGTCACGCCACTCGTGCTCAGCGAACCAGGCCAGGCCGACACCCTAGGCATCCTGGCCGACCGGGGGATTCTAATGGAGCAAGGCCGTTTCGCCACCACCTACCAGGCGCTGATGGAGGCTTATCGCCTAGCCGGCCGCTACGCCCAGGACGAGGCCTACCCAGGAAAGGCCCTCAAGCTCCTCGAAGCCGCCATGAACCACCCGCAAGGCGCTCTCATTACCGCTGCCAGTGTCGCCCAGGCTGTCGAAAGCCAGCTCGGCGTCAAGGTCCAGCAGGCCGATACCGCCGAGTCCGACGTACTGCTCCATCTGGAGGACCGCATCCACGAGCGCATGATCAATCAAACCCGCGCCGTCTCGGTAGTGGCCGGCGCCCTGCGCCGCGCCCGCGCTGGCGTGGCCAACCCCAAGCGGCCACTGGGCTCATTCCTGTTCCTGGGTCCCACCGGCGTCGGCAAAACCGAGCTAGCCCGCAGCCTCGCCGCCCTCTACTTTGGCACCGAATCCCACATGATCCGCCTGGACATGTCCGAATATCAGCAGCCAGCCGACGTCGCCCGGCTGCTGGCCGCTGCCACCGACAATCCCGACGGCCTGCTGCCCAAAGTTCGCCAAACGCCCTTTAGTGTAGTGCTGTTCGATGAAATCGAGAAAGCCCACCCCAATCTGCTCAATCTCTTCCTGCAGCTGCTCGACGAAGGCCAGCTCACCGACAGCGCCGGCAAACCCGCCTCGTTCAAAGACAGCATCATCATCGCCACCTCCAATGCCGGCGCCGACGACATCCGCCAGCGTATTGAGGCTGGCGAGTCACTCGAGACCTTCGAACCAGCTTTCATTGACCAGCTCATCAATAGCGGCCAATTCAAGCCCGAGCTCCTCAACCGCTTCGACGACATCGTACTATTCCGCCCGCTCAATGAAGCCGAGCTCGGCCAGATCGTCGGCCTCCTCATCACCGAAGTTAACCGCACCCTCGAGCCTCAAAAGGTCAGCGTGTCTCTCACACCAGCTGCGGTCGCCGCGCTGGTCAGGGAAGGCTACGACCCGCGCCTCGGCGCCCGGCCCATGCGCCGCGAAATCCAGCGCCGCGTCGAGGACGCCGTCGCTGGCCGCATCCTGCGCGGCCAGGCCGCCGCTGGCACCGCCATGACCCTCGACGTCGCCGACCTTTCAACCGCCACCCAGCCATCTGGCTAATGCTTGCATAACCAGGAAGTGTCTGGTATAAACGAGCGTGCTATCCCGACAACGAGAGGAGCAACCGGTGGATCGAATCGATCGACCCAGCGAAGACGGTCGCATCGACACGGCCAACGTCATCTCCCAGCGCACCATGACCATCCCCATCGAGGGTGGCGGGGGTGACGGCGACTACCAGCGGGACGACCGCACGTACCTGCTGACCATCACCGAAGTGGTGGTCCTGGAAAACGGCCGGGTGAACGCCTACTATAACTACCGGATGGTGTGCCCGCGCTGCGAGGACTTCGCCAAGCGCGAGAACCTGACCGAAGGTCCCGACGCCATCCCGTACTACGTGGTGCGTGGTCCGTACGTCAACGCCCACGGTCTGACCGTCGTCGCTGACTGGACACTCAGTCACATGCTGTCCTGCGTCGCCTAGCAAGACGCACCAGCCCCAGCCGACATTTCGGCTGGGGCACTACTTTTGGTCAAATTCGATTTGACCTATCTGGAGCTATCTAGTAAGATCGTAATCATACCTAGAGACGGGCGCGGCTTTTTGCGGCCGTTTTTTGTTTACGCCCGAACGGCGCTGGGCCGGCCGATCACAAAGGTGATGGCATTGCCGCGCGCGCCGGCCCGGCCAGTCCGGCCGATGCGGTGCACGTAGTCGTCATACTGCTTGGGCGCATCATAGTTGATGACGTGGCTCACGTTCGGGATGTCCAGGCCACGCGCTGCCACGTCGGTGGCGATCAGCGCCTGCACCCGCTCTTCCTTAAAGTCCTTGAGCGCCTTTTGCCGCTGGGGCTGACTCTTGTTGCCGTGAATCGCCGCCACCTTCAGGCCGCGCTTCTCTAGCCGGTCCGCCAGGCGCTGCACGCCCCATTTGGTCTCACCAAACACCAGCACCTTGGTGAAATGGGACTGCCCGAGCAGCTCCGCCAACTTCTCTTCCTTGGCATCCTTGCTGTCCACATAAATCACTTCCTGCTCCACGTGGTCGCTCGTCTCGCCCTTGCGCACACTCACCGTCACCGGCTCATGCAGCATGGTGCTAATAAGCTGCTCAATATCGGGCGTGATAGTCGCACTCAAAAACAGCGTTTGACGCGGCTCTGGCACCCGGGCCAGGATCGCCCGGATATCCCGGATGAATCCCATATCGAGCATGCGGTCGGCCTCGTCCAACACGAGCACGTCCACACCGTCCAGGGCCACGCCTTGATTGTCGAGCAAATCCTTCAGGCGGCCGGGCGTCGCAATAATAAACTGCGGCCGCCGGCCCAGATTGGCCAGCTGCTTACCCATCGACGCCCCGCCCACCACCAGCACGCTATATTTGCCAAGCCCCGCGCTAAACGCCCGGAACTCCTCCTCAATCTGCATCGCCAGCTCGCGCGTGGGGACCAGAATCAGACAGCGATGCGCCTGCCCCTTGAGCATGCGCTGCAGCGTCGGCAATAGGAACGCCGCCGTCTTACCAGTACCCGTATTGGCTAGGCCAATCAGGTCGCGGCCTTCGAGCGCCGCTGGAATCGCACCGTCCTGAACCGGCGTCGGCAGCTCATAGCCATGCGTCTCCACATTAGCCTGTAGCCGCGGCTCAAAGCCAAAGTCGGCAAACTTGTGCACCGGCTCAAACGGCGCCTCTTCAGCCGCCGGCACCGCGCTATTAACAAATCGCTGCGGATCGATAGTCTTAACTTTTGGTACGCGGCGGTTCTTTGACGAAAACATCGGCCGGGCCCCGCGACGCCCCCTGCCCGGAAGTGAGCTATTTGAATACAATCATGGTTCCTTTATTTACCTAAAACTGCTTCCATGACCATCAGCAGTTGGGCTTAAGAACCGCGATTCACGAATAACAATTACTCACATCATAACATAGTGCGAGCAATATTTAAACTACCAACCGTTGACACAGTCGGCCACCGCCTGTTAGCCTCATTCGCTAGTACCACCCGCCTCGCGGCGCCCACTAGACCAATAACCATAAGAACTGTTACCGTATTCGACATGAGCAAACACCTCGTCATCGTAGAGAGCCCGGCCAAAGCCAAGACCATCGAACGCTTCCTCGGCCCAGATTACCAAGTGGAAGCCAGCTTCGGCCACGTCCGCGACCTGCCCAAGAGTGGCATGGGCGTCGACATTGAACATGGCTTCACGCCCACCTACGAGATCAGCCCCGACAAGAAAAAGCGGGTGACTGAGCTCAAAAAGCTCGCCAAAGCCTCGGGCGACGTCTGGCTGGCTTCCGATGAAGACCGCGAGGGGGAGGCCATCGCCTGGCACCTCTGCCAGGCCCTCGGCCTCGACCCCAAGACCACCAAGCGTATCGTCTTTCACGAGATTACCAAGGAAGCCATCCTGCACGCCGTCGCCAATCCGCGGACTGTCGACCAGAATCTAGTCGACGCTCAGCAGGCCCGGCGCGTCCTCGACCGCCTCGTCGGCTACGAGCTCTCACCCGTGCTGTGGAAAAAGATCCAGACCGGGCTCAGCGCCGGACGCGTCCAGAGCGTGGCCGTGCGACTAATCGTGGAGCGCGAGCGTGAGATCGAAAACTTCGAAGCCAAGTCTGCCTACCGCGTCACCGCCGAGTTCACAGCCGAAAACGGCGCGGTATTCAAGGCCGAGCTACCGAATCGCTTCACCACCCCCGAAGAGGCCAGGCAGTTCCTAACCGACTGCGCCGGAGCCCAATTTAGCATCGCTAGTATCGAGACCAAACCCGCCAAGCGCACACCGGCACCGCCCTTTACCACCAGCACCCTTCAGCAGGAAGCCGCTCGCAAGCTGGGTTTTAGCGTGCGTCAGACCATGGTGGTCGCCCAAAAACTCTATGAAGCCGGCCACATTACCTATATGCGTACCGACTCCGTACACCTGTCCGACACCGCCCTGAGTGCCGCTCAGGACACCATTAATAAAGAATACGGCGCCAAATACTACGCTCGCCGCCAGTTCACCACCAAGACCGCCGGCGCCCAGGAAGCCCACGAAGCCATCCGCCCAACCCATTTCGACATGCAGGAGCTCAAGCTAACGGCCAAAGAAAAAGCCCGCTTTGATCCCGGCGAGCAGAAGCTCTACGACCTCATCTGGAAGCGAGCCGTCGCCAGTCAAATGGCCGAGGCCCAAATGGATCGTACTACCGCTCTCATCACCATCTCCACCCGCTCTGAGCAGCTCCAGGCCAAGGGCGAGGTCGTAACGTTTGATGGCTTCCTCAAGCTCTATCTGGCCCAGGAGAGCGACGAAGAGGCCGAGGAGGATGGCATCTTGCCGCCACTGGCCATCGGCCAAACCGTGCCGCTTCAGGCCATGCAAGCCGTCCAGACCTACGACCGCCCCAAGCCACGCTACACCGAAGCCGGACTCGTCAAGCGGCTCGAGGAAATGGGCATCGGCCGCCCGAGCACCTATGCACCGACCATTTCGACCATCCAGGACCGCGAGTACGTCGTAAAAGGCGACCTCGAGGGTCAGCAGCGCCCGGTCAAGATCCTGCGCCTAGAGCAGGGGAGTGTGCGCGAAGAAGACACCACCGAGACCTATGGCGCCGACCGCGGCAAGCTCGTGCCCACCAGCGTCGGCATGCTCGTCAATGATTTCCTGGTCGAGCATTTCGGCGCTGTCGTCGACTACAACTTCACCAAAAATGTTGAGGACGAATTCGACGAGGTTGAAGACGGCAAGCAGACCTGGAACCGCATGATCGCCGAATTCTACAGCCCGTTCCACGCCACCATTGAGGCCGCCGACAGCATCACCCGGCTCGAGGCCGCCGGCGCCCGCGAGCTAGGCGACGATCCGGCCACCGGCAAGCCCATCATCGCCCGTCTGGGCCGCTACGGCGCCATGCTGCAGCTAGGCCGCGCCGAAGACAAAGACGCCGACGGCAACGAGATCAAGCCCAAGTTCGCGCCACTGCCACCAGGCCGCCGGCTCGACGACGTCACCCTGGCCGAGGCTCTTGAGCTCTTCAAGCTACCGAGGCTCCTCGGCCAGACCCCAGCCGGCCAGGACATCACCACCAACTTTGGCCGCTTCGGACCCTACATCAAGTGGGGCAAGCTCTACGCCGCCATCAAGCCTGATGACCCGTTCACCATCACTCTCGAGCGTGCCCAGCAGCTCGTCATCGAAAAAGAGGCCGCCGAGAAGGCCAAGCATATCTCAAGCTTTGATGGCGGCATCAGCGTGCTCAACGGTCGTTTCGGCCCCTACGTCAGCGACGGCACCAAAAACGCTAAGGTTCCCAAGGGCACCGATCCCAAATCGCTTACCCTGTCGGATGCCCAAAAACTCCTGGCCGCCGCCCCCGTCCGGCCAAAACGACGGCGAATCAGCCGGCCCAGCGCCTAGATTTTTTAGAATATTCTCTTGTAGAAACCACCAGGTTCAGGCTAGTATGTCTGGTAGATTTTGCCAGGTGACCCATGTCCCACTCAAAGCCCCACCACCAAAAGAAACCGGCTAAGCGCGCTGCAGCCCGGCGAACCTTCTACGAGGTCGTGCCGTTTACCAACGCCATGCCACCGGCCATCACGCCAGCGCTCCGGCAGCATTTGCTGCTGGGCTTCAAAGCCGTCTGGGCCTACATTCAGACCGGCGGCCACATCCTAGGCCGCCATCTGCACCACCTGGAGCGTTCAGCCCGGGCCACAGTCAGCTCTCTGATAGCCACCGCCATCGCCCTGCGACCCGCTGCCAAACGCGGATTGTCTCAGTCGCGCGGAGCCGCCGAAGCCATCTGGACAACCGGCCGTGACTACAGCACCGCCTTCAATACCGACTCCCGCCGGGCCAGCCAGGCTGTCCGCCGCCATATCTGGGGCCGCACCGCCAAGACCCTCTACCTCGCCACTGGCACCGCCACCATCCTCATCATCGTGGTCATCGCCGCCACCCTGGCCACCGCCACCATTGCGCTCTATGCCAATGATCTCACCAATCCCTCTGCCATCCTGGACAAGAAAAAGACCGGCATCGTCCTGCTCGACCGCCATGGCAAAGTCATCTACCAGGGCTATGGCGGACAGCAAACCACCATGGTGCCCCTAGCCAAACTCCCCGACACCCTCAAGCAAGCCACGCTGGCCGCCGAAGACCCAGACTTTTATAAGCATCCTGGTTTCTCCTGGAAGGGTACAGCCCGCGCCGCTTGGGTCGATATCACCAGTGGCAGCAAGCTCGAAGGTGGCTCTACACTCACCCAGCAGCTGGTCAAAACCGCGCTGCTCACCCCGGCCAAAACCTTCCAGCGCAAATATCAGGAAGTGCTCCTCGCCACCGAACTCGAGCAGCGCTACACCAAGGACCAAATCCTCGAGATGTACCTCAACGAGGTCTATTACGGCCAGGGCGCCCACGGCATCCAGGCCGCCGCTCAAGCCTACTTCCGCAAGGACGCTTCACAGCTTAGTTTGAGCGAGGCAGCCCTGCTGGCCGGTCTGCCGCTCGGTCCCAGCCGTCTCGACCCCAATGTCGACCCCAAGGCCGCCACTGACCGCCGCAATTATGTCCTCGCCCAAATGGCCGAGCACGGCATGATCACCGCCGACCAAGCCAAGACCGCCCAAGCCGAGCCACTCCAGGCCACCAGCCGCGACCTCAGCCTGGTGGCGCCGCACTTCGTGTTCTACGTGCTTGACCAGCTCCGCGCCCAGTACGGCGAAGATGCCGTCGAAAACAATGGCATGACCGTCCAAACCACCCTTGACCTCGACAAGCAAACCGCCGCCCAGCAAATGGTCAAGGACCAGATTGCCCGCCTCCAGGGGCACAACGCTTCCAATGGCGGCCTCATCGCCATCACCCCCAGCACCGGCGACATCATCAGCATGGTCGGCAGCATTGACTACAGCGCCCCCGGCTTCGGCGCCGTCAATGTCACCCTCAGCAACCTGCAGCCCGGCTCCAGCTTCAAGCCGATCGCCTATGTCACCGCCTTCCTCAAGGGCTGGAATGGCTCCACCCAGGTAGACGACGCCCCCATGACCGGCCTCGTCAACGGCGACGGCACGCCCTACATTCCGCAGGACTACGACGGCAAATGGCGCGGTCCAGTAACCCTGCGCCGAGCCCTGGCCAATTCGCTCAACATCCCAGCCCTCAAAGTGCTGCAGTATGCCGGCATCGACCCCACCATTGCCATGGCTCACTCCCTCGGTATCACCACCCTCAATGATCGCGACCGCTACGGCCTGAGCCTGGTGCTGGGCGGTGGGGAAGTGCGCCCGATTGATATGGCCACCGTCTACGCCACCTTTGCCAATGACGGCGTCCGCGTAGAACCCCGGTCCATCCTCAAGGTCACCAGCCGCGAGGGCAAGGACATCACCAAGCCCGCCGCTACCCAGCCTGCCACCGTACTCGACCCAAAATACGCCGGCATGATCACGAGCATCCTATCTGACAACACCGCCCGCACCGAGGAGTTCGGCCCCAATTCGCCGCTCAAGCTCAGCCGGCCAGCCGCCGCCAAGACCGGCACCACCAATGACTTCCGCGACAACTGGACCGTGGGCTACACTCCCGACCTCGCCGCGGCCGTCTGGGTCGGCAACAACGACCACTCCGCCATGTCCAATGTCGACGGCATCACTGGCGCCGCACCCATCTGGCACAATTTCATGGAAATGGCCCTCGCCGGCATCCCGGTCCACAGCTTCTCTACACCCCCCGGTCTCACCACGGCCAGCGTCTGCCCCCGCGACGGCGGGCTGGCCAACCCCTGGGATTCCAGCTACACCGAAGTTTTCCCGTCCGACGCGCCACTCACCCGGCATTGCGGCAGCTTCCCAGTCTCCGGCGACACCCAGCCCAGCCCCAACCAGCCAGTCGCCACATTGCCACCAGGCAAACACCGCCGCTTCTTCTTCAATTATTAGGACCAGCATCCTTGTTCAATAAAGACCACCTATTGACAAAACGGCTATGCTTTGATATAATGATATATTCTCCCTTAGATATGGAGATGCTTAGTAAGGAGATCATTATTCATATGTTCAAAGCTACTAAAACCCGTGCTATCCAAATTGGTGTAGCCGCCGGTACTCTGGCTGTTCTGTCAGCCGGTGTCGCCGCCGCCTCCCACCCGCAGGGCACGATCGAAAAAGACGTCATGAACCAAACCGCCCAAGGCGCGTTTGCCGACGCCGACACTACCGGTAGCGCTGTGGTAGCCCGCCCCGGCGACACACTTGTCTACCGCATCGTCGTGGCCGACCTGGCCACCGGCGACCAAGACCAAATGATCAACACCAAAGTCACCGACACGCTGCCCGCCGGCCTGCAATTAGTCAGCCAGGACAGCTTCAACCTGGGCACCGTTGCTCAGGGCAAGTCCAAGACCGTGACCATCACGGCCAAAGTGACCGCCAACACCAACACAACCATCACCAACCAGGCTTGCTTTACCGGCGATTCAGCCGACTACAAGCTTCCCCAAAAAGGTTGTGAGGTGGCCGTCGTAAAGGTGGTGGTCCCAGACCCGACCCCGACGCCCACCCCGAGCGTAACCCCAACCCCGACGCCAGCCATCCTCAGTGCCACTACTAAGCTGCCCGACACCGGCGCCACAGGCACCATCAGCACCATTGCTGGCCTTCTGGCCATGGCCGTGGCCGCGGTGGTCTACCTCAAGACCCGCCAGTCGGCGCGGTAATCCCACCGCCCAAGGCCCAAAAAGACCCCAACCGGGGTCTTTTTGGTGTACGCAGGGTATAATCATGAGCATATGCAAGAGTTACTCAAGCAATTCGAAGATCTCTACGGGCAACTAGCCAAGGCCATCACTCAGCTACACCTGACCGACGACGAGCAGCGGGTAGCCGAGCTCATCAAGCACACTCATGAGCCTGGCTTCTGGGACGACGCCCAGGCGGCCGCGGTTACCAGCCAGCAGCTAGCCGCTCTCCAGAAGCATGTTGACAGTTGGCGCGACCTGGAGCGGGAAGTCGCCGACGAGCTGGCCGCGCTACGCGAGTTTGGCCACGAGTATCTGGCCGAGGCAGGCCACGCCTACACCCGGCTACTAGCCGAGTTTACCACCCGCCAGTCAGAGCTCAAGCTGTCTGGCCCGCACGACCGCGCCTCTGCCATCGTCGAGATTCACGCCGGTACGGGCGGCACCGACGCGCAGGATTGGGCCCAAATGCTCGAGCGCATGTACCTGCGCTGGGCCGAGCGTGCCGGTCTGCAGACCACCATCCTAGCTACCAGCCCCGGCGAAGAGGCCGGCCTCAAATCGGCCACCTTCGAGGTCAATGGCCCCTACGCCTACGGCAAGCTACGGGGCGAGGCCGGCGTCCACCGCCTTGTCCGTCTCAGCCCGTACAATGCCGACAATCTGCGTCAGACCTCCTTTGCCCTGGTCGAAGTCCTACCCCAAATCGACGCCGGCCCCGAGCTCGACATCGACCCGAAGGATCTACGCATCGATGTCTATCGCAGCTCCGGCCACGGCGGCCAGTCGGTCAATACCACCGACTCAGCCGTGCGCATTACGCACCTGCCCACCGGCATTGTGGTGGCTATCCAGAACGAACGCTCTCAGCTCCAGAATCGCGAAAAGGCCATGAACGTCCTGCGCGCCCGTCTCACCGCCATCATGGAGGAGCAACACAAGGCCGAGCTGTCGGAGCTGCGCGCCAGCGACCAGTCCGCGGCCTGGGGCCAGCAAATCCGCAACTATGTCCTGCATCCCTACACCAAGGTCAAAGATGTCCGCACTGGCCACGAAACAGCCGACGCCCAGGGCACCCTAGACGGCAACCTCGACCCGTTCATCGAAGCATACTTAATCCACACCATCAAAAAATAACACCGAAAAACCCGCAAGTTTGCCAAGGTAGCAAACCTGCGGGGCGTTACGGCAGGACCCAGCGCGGGCTTAGCGCACTAACACTTGGCCGTGATCTGTCCGATCCACATGCCAGAATCGTTGTTCACCGGGTTGCCCGACTGGTCAACGATACCACTGATGTCGATAAAACCAGAGATATCAAAGACCAGCACCGAGCAACCGTCGGTGGATGTGCCTTCGTAGTGGCCGCTGAACTGTCCGGTGGTAGTACCACCCGACCGTCCATCGATGACCCCGTTCTCGAAGCCAACCCACGTGACATTGCGCACAAAGTCCCGGATCGTTTCCTTGTCACGATACGTCCAGGCCCCGGGGGTCGACTTGCCGTTGAAGTCGTCAAAGTGAATGAACACCGTGTTGACTTCGTCGTCTGCGCCTTGATTCACGCCATTATCAGGGCCGCCAATGTCGCCAAAAAATCGGTCGACCTGGCAGTCGTCGGTCGGCGGCACATCCGTACACGCCGCACTACCGCCAGTTGGCGTCCGGAACGTACCCGTCACCAACTCCCTGAGCTTGTGAGGCGAGTCAGCCGAGGCGCCCAGCGGCACCCCAAACAAACTCACGCTCACCAGCAACGCCGCAAGGACAGCCAAAGCCGTCCTCTTCATCTTAGCGTTCACAAACCACTCCTTTTTGGAGGTACTGCCCTACTAACGAGCCCTAGCTGGGCCCTGCCACCTCTACTGTATCACGGCCGCAGCCGCTCAACCAACACTGCCTTACCCGGCCCCTCCAGGCCGTCTAGCGCCGCACTCCGGCCGGCAATTGCCAGCATGATATCCTGCGCCCGCCCGCGCACTTCCAATCCCGAACCATATTGCCATTCCAGATCCGTCGCCACAAACTTCAGACCACGAATCAGCACGCGGGTGCCCACTATCCATTCACCAGGGTTAAACAACACCGGTCGCCAGCCGGTCAACACATACTCGAGCGTCGACAGCGGCGGTGTCACTGGCTTGCCCAATGGGATCGCGATGTCTTGCTGATGAATCAGCAGGTCGGTCAGCACCTGCAGCGGCGAGATCAGCGGTGGCGCAATCCGCTTGTCCAAGTCCTCTTGCAAAGCCATCAGCAGCTCCAGCCGCCCCTGCGCCCCAAACCCCAGCGCCGAGTGGTACATAAACCGGTTAAAGCTCAGGCCATGCCGCACCCACCGCGGCAGCGACCGCAACATGCCGTAGCGTGACTCCAATATCACATGCGCCACCACATGCCGCACCTTCCACCCACGACACAGCGATTGCTTGTCCCAAGCCTCTTCGGGCAGCACCCGCAGGTATTCCAGCAACCGGCGCCGCTCCTCGGACACCATTGCCCAGACCGCTTCTGGCTTGAGTCGGGCAGGGGATTGCACAGCGCGTTTCATATCCGAAGTTTATCATATAAGCTCTATTGCTTACACGACACAAATATGATATAGTAATAGGAGTAGCATTCCGACAACCTTGGAGGCAACCCCATGGCCACGGTCGAACTGACCAGCTACAGCACGGGTACACGCACCGCCAGAGGCGCCCATCGCGTCAGCATCCAGGAGGCCTTCGCCCACATCATGGCGGCCTTCCGCGGCAGCGGCTTCTACAACCTCAACCAGGGTGGGTTCTGTCCGGCTATCACCGAGCTGGACACCAAAGACGAGCGCATCACCGGCAGCCAAACCACGGTCTACAACGCCGGGTCCAGCTTCCGGGTCAGCGGCATCCTCAAGAGCTTCATCTCCCACGCCAACAAGATCGGCGATACGGAGCGCTCGGACACCGCCAAGGATGAGTTCTTGCGACAGGCCCTGCTGGCCGCCACTCGGATCACCCTGGACGAGCCGACCCTGGCCGCCGTCCTGGCCCTGCCGGAGGACAGCTTCCTGGAAATCGTGGCCCTCGCGGCCGAGACGGGCGACGACGTCGTCCCGTATTTCCAGGCCGCCACCCGCGCGTGACCCACTGGCCCCGGACCGAGCACCGCTCGGACCCCGGGGCCTTTGTCGTCGGCCGTAGCGCCCATAAACTCATATGGTACACTAGATACAAATGATCCTCTTTGATCGTGTTACCAAGGTGTACCCCAATCAGCAAATTGCGCTTAGTGGCCTCAATTTGCACATTCAGCCCAAGGAGTTTGTCACCATCGTTGGCAGCTCGGGGGCAGGGAAGAGCACGCTCATCAAACTGCTAACGCGTGAAGAGGTCCACACCTCGGGCAAAATCATCGTCGGCGGCCTCGACTACGACACTATCCATCCCAAGGACGTCCCGCTCGTCCGTCGCCGCATCGGCGTCGTGTTCCAGGACTTCAAGCTCCTGCCCGGCCGCCGGGTAGGGGAGAATGTCGCCTTCGCGCTCGAAGTCTCCGGCGCTCCTCGCCGCGAGATCCGCCGCGCCGTGCCCAAAATGCTCACGCTGGTGGGGCTATCGGCCAAAGAAAGCATGTTCCCGCACGAGCTATCCGGCGGCGAGCGCCAGCGCGTGGCCATCGCCCGCGCCCTCATCCGCCAGCCCAAGATCCTCATCGCCGACGAACCCACCGGCAACCTCGACCCCAAAAACGCCT
>CAZDGK010000008.1:26483-39033 GCA_964505035.1 uncultured Candidatus Saccharimonadales bacterium | reverse complement strand
TCTATGCCTCGGGAACGCGAGAACAGCCGGCCGGTGGCTGCCAACGGTTACGTCTACGTGATAGCCGGTGAAGACTCGACCACCCGGCAGGGTACCGTTTTCTACACCTCCGGTGCGCGGACCAAGGTCGGCGGCACGCTCGACTTGCTTGGCAACTCCGGCGTCGGCCACAACCTTGCTGAAGGCAGCAGTGCTGGTCAACTGTTGGCTGGGAATACGACCCTGGTTGGCACGCTGCAGGTGCAAGATATGGCGACGTTTGCCCGGGGGGCGAGCGTGGGTGTCGGACTCAGTGTGGCGGGTGCGGCTAACGTTCAGACTGTGACCAATTCGAGCTCGGCGTTCCAGGTGCAGAATGCGGCGGCGGCCAATGTCTTGGCCGTGTCGACGCTGTCGACGGTCAACTTGGTGGCCAATGGTAATTTCGAGAACAATAACGCCGTAACGCCGGCGGGTTGGGTAGCGATTGGTACGCCGGCCACGTTCCAGACCGACAACACGACGGGCCAATTTAACGCGACATCGCTCAAGATTGTGACTAACTCAACCAACCAGGGTGGTAAGTACGTCTACTTCTTTAAGCCAAATACTACCTACACGTTGAGCCTCTATGCTAAGGGTACGGCGACCGCCGGGTTTACCATTGGCGCCAATGTGAATGGTTCGAATGTGTCGGGTACGGGCTGTGCAACCAGTATTACATTGTCGGCCACCTCGTATACTCGCTACTCGTGCACCTTTACGACCGGGGCAACCACTTTGATTACGGACTATGTCTACTTTAGCCACACCTCCACCGCTCAGACAGAAAACATTGATGGGGTTCAGCTAGAGCAGGGGACGACGGTGGCTAACTCGTACGGCGACTTTACCCAGACGAATCTGGTTGCGAACCCGTCATTTGAGGCCGGGACCAATGGCTGGGCGGCCAAGGGCGGTTCGACGATTACGCAGGACAACAAGATTACGCTGTATGGCAACTATTCGCTGAAAGCTAGCTTGAGCAACGTGACGAACCGCGGTGCGGCCTACACGGTGCTGGAGTCGGCTAATACCACCTACACGGTCAGCATGTGGATGCGGCGCGACACGGCTTCCACCGACTCGGTGGTGATTGGCCACCAGGACGTGAGCGGCACGGATGTGGATACATGTACTTTCAGCACCACCAGCGTGCCAACTCAGCCAACTACGACCTGGCAGCCGTACACCTGTACGTTTACGACCGGCGCTACGATTACGCCGCCGTCCAGCATTTACTTTAAACGGTCGGGCACGACGGCCAGCGATGTGATTTACGCCGACGGCGTAACGATGGTGCCGGGGAACGTGCCTGCGCCATACGCGGCTCCGGCGGCGGGTTTGCAGGTTGACCCAATCTATAGCAACGTCCAGATCAATGGCACGAACTTTGCCGACCTCCAGCCGTGGCAGCAGAACACCAACACGCTAAGCGCTAGCGCCACTCGGAGCGCGGCCGGAACGGTGGTGGCCAACGGCTTTGTCTACGTGATTGGTGGTGGCACCGGGGTTAACGGGGCGTCTACGGTGACGAGCGTGCAATATGCCAAGCTGAACGCTGATGGCAGTACGGGGGCATGGAGCGCTGCCACTAGCCTGGGAACCGCGGTGTCTGAAGCCGGGGCGGCATTCTACAACGGCTACATCTACTTGGTGGGCGGGTCGACTACCGGTGCGGCCGCCGGTGGTACAAACATCGTGCAGTACGCCAAGGTTAACGCTGACGGTTCGCTGGGCGCCTGGGGCACTACTACGAGTTTGACGGGTGCGTGTGCGTCAATTGGTTGTACGGACAATGGCGTAGCGGCTTACAACGGCTATCTTTACTCGATGGGTGGTATGGCAACTAACACGGCGGCCCGGCCAACCGCAGAGCGGGCCAAGATTAACCCGGATGGCACGGTTGGCTCCTGGACAGATGCCAACGACCTGACGACCAGCTCGCTGGGCACCAATCTGACAGTCGCCAATGGCTACATGTACAAGCCGGCTGGCGGTGGTAGTGCCAACCTAAGCTACGGGCGGATTAATTCCGACGGTACGGTGACCTGGACCAACAACCCAACCACGTTGCCGACGACGCTTGGTGACGAAGGTTCGGTGGTGATGAACGGCTATCTATACATCTTTGGTGGCTGGAACGGCTCGGCGGCGACCTCTGCTATTTACTACGCACCCATTAATGGTGACGGCTCAGTGGGGGCGTGGACGGCATCGAACAACTCGCTACCGGGCGCGCGCGAATACCCGAGCATGGCGGTGGCTAACGGCTATGTCTATGTGATGGTTGGCGACAACAATAGCTCGACATTCTCGACGATTTACTACAGCTCGGGTGCGCGATTGAAGGTTGGTGGGTCATTGGACCTGGTTGGTCTGAATACTCAGAACTTGGCCGACGCTGGTAGCTCGGGCGGGCAGCTAACAGCCGGCAATACGGCTATTGTGGGTACGTTGCAGGTGCAAGACCAGGCGTCATTTGTCCGGTCGGTGAATGTGGGCGGCCAGCTGGCGGCGGGGGGTGGCATTGCTGAGGCAGCTATGGATGGGACGGCTATTCAGGTGAAGGCGACCACTAGCTTTACGCAAGCAGCGGCTGAAATTGGTCTGAGCTTGGACTACAACACCAACTTTACGGGCGCGACGGGCCAGAACATCACTGGCATTCAGATGAAGAACCCGCCGAACTTGTCGATCTCGACCAACACGACCTACACGGGGATTGACCTGGGCAGTACGAGTGGGGCGTATACCACGACCGCCAACACGTTTACCTACAACGGTCTCAAGGTGACCAACCCCAACCTAACGCAAACCGGTGGCACAGCGACGGCCAACGGCATTAGTCTGACGACCGGGACGCTGACGACTGGCGGGACACAGAATGCGATCAACATTGCGGCAACGGGTACCGGGGCGGTGGCGGCGGCGGTGCTCAACGGGGTCACGATTGGGGGTATTACGGGGGGCAGCGGTACGGAAACGGCCCTGAGTGTGGGTGCGGGCTGGGATGCTGGCTTGGTGGTCAATGGTGTGACGGTAGTGAACGGCTCCGGCGTGGTGCCGGCGACGGCGGGTGGTACTGGCCAGACGACGTATGCTGTGGGTGATCTGTTGACAGGAGACACAAGTAACACACTTAGCAAGATCGCGGCGGTGGCGACGGGCTCGTGCTTGATTTCGCAGGGCGTGACGACCAAGCCGATTTGGGGCAGCTGTAGTGGTGCCGGTGGCGGTGACAACATTACGGTTAACAGTACGGCCGCAACGGATGCCAACTTCCTGAACACGGCGTCGTCGGCTTCGGTGGCGGCTACAACTTGGTCGATCAACACGGTGTCGAACCCGGATGACATTACGATCGCGATCGGGGCGGCTACCACCAACACGGCCGGTATTGTGACTGGTAACTCTCAGATCTTTAGTGGAGTGAAGACATTTGACAGCAACGTGCAATTGAGCGGCGCCAGTCCGACGTTCCAGTTCACCACCCAGAGTACCGACGCGGCCATAAACTTCCTGAACGCCGGTACTAGTACCGGTCGGGCGCTCAACGTTACCGGCCAGACGGGTGCGACGGATACCAATGGTGGGGCGATTACGATCAAGGGTGGACAGAGTGGTGCGGTGTCGGCGGCCTCGGTGTCGGGCGGGGCGGTGACGGTCCAGGGTGGAACGGCAACGGCGGCGACGGCGACCCTGTCGACCTACGGGGGTAGCGTGGCGATCCAGGGTGGCTCGCCCAACTCGTCGGCTGGTTCGGCGCCTGGCGACGTGCTGATCAATAGCAACAACTCGGGGGCGCTGCCCAACTGGGTGGACTCGGGTAACCATATCGCTCCTGGCGGTACTGACCTGGACCGGATGCAGGCAGGCGTGGCGGCTTACAACGGCTACATTTATGAAGTCGGTGGCTATGATGGTACGAATCAGCAAGAGGAGGTTCAGTACACGAAGGCCAATGCCGTCAACGGCCAGCTCAGCACGTGGACCGCCGCCAACCCGCTGCCGGCACCACGGTCCGAGTTGAAGTCCGTGGCGGCCAATGGCTACTTGTTCGCGGTCGCCGGCTACGACGCCACTGGCACGCCCACGAATACGGTTTACTCGGCCAAGATCTACAATGATGGTTCGCTTGGTCCCTGGACCAACACCACCGCCCTGCCAGACCAGCGCGTTCGTATGGGGGTGGTGTACTACAACGGCTTTATCTACGTGGTTGAGGGCGACAGCATTGGTACTACGCAGACAACAGTGTACTATGCGCCGGTTAATGGCGATGGCACTGTGGGTGCCTGGCAGCTGACGACGGCCGTGACGGACACCCAGACATCACCCGGAGGTGGCAATCACCCTGAGCGAGAAAGTCCGGCTGTAACGGTAGGCAACGGCTACATGTACATATTGGGTGGAGTGGATAGTACTGCGGCTTCGCGCAACACTGTCCTATATGCCAAGATCAATGGTGACGGGACGGTGGGGTCCTGGGCCAATACTACGCAGCTATTGCCATACCCGACGACGACTACAGGAGGTACTAACCGGCTATCCGCGGTGGTGCTAAATGGATATCTTTACCAGATAGGTGGCATTACTAACAACAATACCCAGGATGATTTTGTGTCGTATGCGCCGTTGGACTCGAATGGCGACGTTACGACGGCCTTTACCCAAACCGGTGTTTTGACCCAAGACCGATATGATGCTGGGGCAGTTACGCTCAATGGCTACATCTATGATGTGGGTGGTCAGGGTGGTGGCACTGAGGGTCACTTGGTAGACGTTGTGACTCCGGCCCGGACACGCATGGGCGGCGGGCTGGACCTGCTGGCTTACAGTGGTGAGAACACTGGGGAAGCGGGCGGTGGCAACCTGAGTGCCGGCAATACCTTTGTGTCCGGTACGCTGACGGTGACGGATCAGGCGACGTTCAAGGGCAGCCTGTCTACGACCGGACCGATCACGGCCGGTGGGGCCCAGATCCGGCCACAGGCTGATTCGGCGACCGGCTTCCAGGTGGCGGACCGGCAGGGCAACCCCATCATGAACGTGAATACGGCTGGCAACACGAACCTGCTGGTGAACGGTAACTTTGAGGGTGCGGCGACCAATGGCTGGACCGCATTTGGTGGCGCTACCACCATCAGCTCGGTGAACTCCGGCACTACGGTGCCTCACTTGGGTCAGTACTCATTGGATGTGGCGGCTGGTATAGCCAATCCGTCGGGTGCTCGCTACACCTATCCGTTCAAGCCCAACACTACCTATACGCTAAGCTTCTGGGCAAAGGCTAGCAGCTCTCTGCCCCTTAGCTATGGCCGGAATGTGAACGGCTCGGCGACCGACTGTGTGACCAGCACGACGCTGACTACCACTTGGACATACTTCAACAACTGTACATTTACGACCGGCAGTTCGGTACTGCAGACCGACAGCATCTACATTCAGGAGACGGGCGGTGGCGCCGCGGCTTTCTTCGTGGATGCCGTGCAGTTGGAGACAGCTACCGGCGCGTCGGCCTACGGGGACTCGAGCTCGGCGCTGACGAACCTGATTGGCAACCCGAACTTTGAGAGCGGCAACGTCAACGGCTGGGTGATCAAGGGTGCTACGACGCTGCTGGGTCCGAGCCAGCTGTATGCCAAGTATGGTACCTACTCGCTCACGGCTACGCTTGGAAATGCTACCGGTATAGAATATCGGGTGCCGATGCAGCCGAGTACTCAGTATGCATTCTCGTTCTGGGCCAAGGCGACCGCTGTGGCAGATAGCAACTGGCTGGCTGGCTCGAACGAGAACAGCGCTGATAATGTCTGTACAGCCCTGAATCAGTTCACTGTGAACACTACCTGGACGCAGTACAGCTGTACGTTTACGACGGGCGCTACGGTTAATGGAACATCGGCGGTCTTTATCAAGCGCACGGCGGTGGTTGGAGCGCCGGTGCTATACCTGGATGGTGTGACGTTGGTGCGCGGGCCATCGGGTATGGACTTTGTGCAGCCGGGCGGGGCGGTGCAGATAGACAACGCCATCAACAACGTGGTGATCAACGGCAACAACAGCGGCGAGTTGCAGCCGTGGAAGCTGAGCCCGAACCCGCTGGGTGCGACGAGCGCGACAGATGCGACGACGCGCGTGATCGCGCGGGAGGGCGGGGCAACGGTAGTTGCGAACGGATTCGTGTATGTAATTGGCGGCTACGACGGAACAAATGTGCTCGATTCGGTGACGTATGCCAAGATGAATGCTGACGGCTCGCTTGGCACCTGGCTATGCCAGGGTACCGCTGCTGCAACGAGTTGCGGCTTAGCCTGGACTGCCGCGGCTGGCCAGCAGGGGAGCGGTAACAACTTGAAAGATGCCAGTGGTACGGCTCAGAAGCGGCGAGCGCTGGCGGTCACAACTGCTAACGGTTATATCTATGCAATTGGTGGCTTTGACGGAACGAACTCAGCATCGACGATTTATTACGCCAAGCTCAACTCGGATGGCTCAACGGGTACATGGCAGACCAACCCATACGCCATCGGCCAAGCGGTTGCGGGAACTGCAAACGTTAGAGTCGGAGCCTCAGCGGCCGTAAAAGACGGCTATATGTACATAGTGGGAGGTTGTAGCGACGCTGCCGCAGTGAACTGTACAACTGCGACCAACACGGTCTATTACGCGAAAGTCTTTGCCGATGGCTCAACCGGTCCGTGGACGGCTAATGCCAACACGCTGACCGCTGCCCGGGGTATGGGTACGGTAGTAATTGCTAATGGAATAATGTACTACATCGGCGGTGCAAGTAATGCCACGACCGTACAAGCAAATGTGTATTGTGCTGCAATGAACGCTGATGGCACGGTGAGCAGCTTTGCCACGCTAAGCTGCACGTCCATCCCGACAGCCACGGCTCAGCAGGCTATGGTGGTAGCCAACGGCTATCTGTACATCATGGGCGGCTGTACGGTCATCGCATCTGGTAGCTGTACGACGGCTAGCAAGACCGTGTGGTATGCCCGGCTTCAGAGCGATGGCACGATTGGTTCTTGGAACACCTCTCCCAATACGCTGCCTAATAATCGGGGATTTACTGGATTTGCAGAGGCAAACAGCTATGTATATATCCTGGGCGGATACGATGGCTCTGCAAGAGCGTCTAGTATTTACTATGCGTCAACGCCGCGGACCGTAATGACTGGAGGTCTTGACCTAGTGGGTCTTGATGGTACAAGCCTGTCTGACTATGGCGGCGGTGGTACCCTGACGGCTGGTAATGCTCGCATAGTGGGTGACTTGAAGGTGGATGGCTATGTGGACTTGAACAACGGCCTGAGTGTGGACAGCGCGCTCAACATTAATGCGGTCAGCGGCACAAACGGGCAGGTGATCTTTAACATTAACAACTCCAGCTCAAACAGCATCTTCAGTATTAAGCACATGGCAGCCAACTTTGGCTCCTTGGCGATTAGCGGTGCCTTTATTGGGAAGAACAGCTATTGGGGTGAGGAGTTTAACCTGTACCATCAGAACAACTGTAGTCAGACTACAAGCACCAACAACCAATACGCACGGGGTGATGGCGGTACCGGTAGCGTGGCAGCCTGTGGTACCGGTGGTGGCGACTTGAGTGCTAGTAACATTCTGCAGACGGCTGCCAGTGCCAACAACGCTTGTGTTGAGCAGCAGATCAGTGCTACTACCCTGAACGGTGTTGAGAGGGTTAGTGCACAAGTTTTGGCCACTACCGCTGGACTCAGTAGCCGCTGCCTAGAATATATTGGTGGTGGCGCAGCCGGTACGGCAGCCAAGTACTTTGCGGCCAATAACTTGCCGGTAATAACTATGAAGATCCGGCCGAGTAACATTGCTGCCAACACCAACGTGATGTTCTGGGCGGGTTTGGGCGACCAGGCAGTGGCTAACGCGGCCAATACTGGTATGCCAGCCAACGGCATTTTCTTCTCGGCTTGCACTGTATGGAGCGCCACAACACCTACCTGTCCGGCTGCCGCTGGTGCGGTTTGGACGGCGTTCGTAGTGAACGCTGGCACCGCGACGGCAATTACTTGTACGGGTGCTACGATTAGCACGGCCAACTTTGCCTTTATGCGGATTGAGGTGCGGGCTAACAACGATATCCACTTCTTTGTGGATCCGGACGTAACGGATGGTGTGTCCGAGAAGGAATGCGGTACCGGCTTTAGCGGTACTGGTCCTGGTGCCACTCAGCTGACGCTGGCGCTGCAGGCAAACGTCATCTCGAACATCATCCAGACCGAGAACTTGGACGTTGACTACGTGCGGATCTGGCAAGACGACGCGGCTGGTGGGGCTGATAGCCAAGGTGCCATGTCGACACCGCCAGTAACTGTGGATGGTGCCACTACGACGGCCGGCCAGAAGGGCATAATCAACTTTATGGCCGCTACGAGTGAGGACACGACATTTGACCACGATGTGTATGTGAAGGGCACTTTGTACGCGGACAAGATTAAGGCGAATGACATTGAAGGCCTGAACGTGTTTACCGACCGGCTCAATAGCCTGGAGGCCAAGCTGGGGGCGGTGGCCAGCACGCCGGCGCCAAGCGACACGCCGCTGGCGGCTCCTGGTGTGAACCTGAGTGGGTTGACTGTAAACAATGCCTCGGTGGCGCTCAACATGAATGTGGCTGGTGGACTGGTGGTGGGCGGAAACGCTGACTTCCAGGGCAGCGTCTTCTTCCGCGGACTGGTGACATTTGTAGAGAAGACGGTGTTTGGCAACGACGTGACGTTTAATGGCCGGCCGACGTTCAATAGTGACACGGCGGGGTACGCCACGATCTATGAGGGCCAGCAGAGTGTAGATGTGAAGTTTGATCGGCCGTACGATGCGCCGCCGGTGGTGGCAGTGTCGGAGAAGAATGGGATGTTCTCGCAGTTCTCGTACACGAACCTAAGCACCACAGGATTTACGATCGTGCTGAAGGCACCGGCGACGGGGCAGGTGGATTTCAGCTGGGTGGCGATCGGGGTGAATGGTGTGAAGACGGTGGCAGTACCGACGCCCACACCGAGCCCGAGTGTGAGCCCGACGCCGACGCCCAAGCCGACGGTGGTGCCGACGCCTTGAGCAGACTTGTATCTGAGACGGCCAGCGGATAGACTAAGCATATGCAAGAACGTCCACAGATGATGCAGCGGCAGATGGATGGCCGGCCGGTGTCGCCGCCGAGCAATCCTGCGCCCTCTCAGCCGGTGGTGTCCGCGCCGGGCTGGATGGCACGAAATTGGTGGAGGGTGCTGCTGGCTGTTGCGCTGGTGGCTGGAGTGACGTGGCTGGCGTTTGGCTACATTACAACACAGGCGCAATTGGCTAAGCTTAATGGTGCGAGTGATGCTCAGAACATCGTAAATCAGATCAGCCGCTACATGGTGCTGCCAGACGAGACACCCACGCTGGCGACGGTTAATGATGCCTCCAAGCTGAAGGGCCAGGAATTCTTTGCCAATGCCCAAAACGGCGACAAGGTCCTGATCTTTAGTAACTCCGGCCGGGCGCTGCTATACCGGCCGTCGAGCAAGAAGGTGATTGAGTACGCTAAAGTTGATTTGAATAACGCCGGCGCCGGGACTTCCAAGTAGCAGAAAGGGTAGTCTCGACGCTCGATTGAGCGTACAATAACGGTAATGCTTACTCGATTAAAGAGGGCGTTGGTTGCATTGGCGGCGGTTTGTTTGACCGGTGCGGCTTTGCCTGTGTCTGTGGTTTATGCGGATCTGTCGTCTTGTGGTGGAGATACAACTCCGCATGTGATCTCGACAAATAGCACCTCTTCGATTCAGTTTACGGTTCAGAATACGGATGCTAACGACATCAAGTGGATGCGCGTACTTGTGCCGACGAGCGATTACGTGATTGTGTCGACTAGTATAAGTGGCTGGGATGACACGACGGCGCCCGGATCGACCTCTGTCTATCTGACAAACGGGACGTTGGCTTCGGGCGATTCGATTGTGTTCACGATTGATACTCAGGCGCCCAATTATGAAGTGTCATCCGCTAATTGGACGATTTTGGCTTCCGATCAGCCTACTGGTGACTTTGCGATAGGCTGCACAGGTGCGCAGGATTTAGCCACGACTGGCAGCTCGCAACAGCCCTTAACAATTTCCAACCTGCATGTTACGGGTATTGGCACAACATCTGCTACGGTTAACTGGGACACCAATGAGGCGGCGACGTCGCGTGTCGACTATGGTCTAGACTCAGGTTATGGGAGCCAGGCTGGGCCGGATACTTCATTAGCTACAAGTCATAGCATGGCTCTCAATAACCTGACCCCCAACACCATCTACCATTTTCAGGCTTACAGCGAGACGAGTGGTGGTGCTGAATCGACAACGTCGGGTGATAGCACGTTTGTGACGGCGGATGTGACGGTGGTGCAGCAGGAGACAGGCGGCGGTGGAGGCGGCGGTGTAGTAACCACGCCTACGGGTCAGCCTACGGAGACGACACCGCCGACGATTGCCTGGACGAGTACGGTGGCCCCGGTCTATAAGGCTGCACCGACGCTGACTGGAACGGCCAGTGATAACGAGGCGGTGGCTAAGGTAGAGTATTCGATCGACGGCGGCAAGAACTGGAGCGCGGTTGATCAGATGGCGTTTGCGACGGTAACGACGGGCAAGGGCAAAAAGAAGAAAACTACTGCGGATGCGCACAGTGTGACATGGAGCTTTACACCGGTACTGATAGAGGATGGGAACTACAGCGTGCTGGCGCGGGCGACGGATCCGAGCGGCAATACGGCGGTGACGCCGGCTGTGACGGTAGTGCTGGACCGGTTGCCACCGCGGTTTGGCGGGGCGGTGCTGGCGTTTGGTTCACAGGTGGCGCGGACGGATGCGGCGGGCCGGTGGCAGACTGTGATGGGACTGGACCAGCGACTGACACTAAACGCGGTGGGCGGCCCGGTGCAGGTGGCGGTGGAAGTGCGGCCAACTGGTCAGACTAAGGTGATGCAGACATTCCAGATGCAGCAAAACGCTGGCACTGGTTTGTGGAGCGGGGTGGCCAGCATGCAGGCATCGGGTACCTATGACTTGGTGGTGTCGGCTACGGATGGTGCTGGTAATCACGCCGAGCAACATTTGCCCGGGGTGGTGGTGTCGGCGCCGGCTCGGGTGGTGGATGCGGCCAAGGGCAATGGCCCGGTGGCGGGCGCCAAGGTGACGCTCTACTACCTCCAGCCGCAGAGCGGGCAATGGGTGGTATGGGACGGTGCGCCGTTTGGCCAGGACAACCCGCAGAAGGTAGACGATAGTGGAGCATTCCAGCTGCTGGTGCCGGCCGGGACGTACTATCTGAGAGCTGAGGCTCGGGGATATCAGACGATAGTGACTAAGCAATTTAGCGTGGACCGGCCGACGCCGCTGGTGCCAGTACTGAAGGTGGCACATAGCCCAGGGTTTAGCATTGGGTCGTGGCGACTGAGTCTGCCGTGGCCGACGTGGTCGGCGGCAAGTGTGCAAGTAGCGGCCTCGGTTACTGCGAGCCAGAATGCCCTGGAGGGCAAACCATTGCCGGTGTTTAGGCTGCCAAATACGGCTGGTGCGACGGTTCAGACAGTGGGACTGCTCGGTAAGCCGACGGTCCTGACGGTGCTATCGACCTGGGCGCCCGGCACGAGTGAGCAACTGGGCGTGCTCGACACGCTGTACCAGAACCCTAATGTGAACGTGGTGCCACTGATGCTGGGAGAGCGCATGGGGCGGGTCCAGGCCTTTGTGGCCCGGGGTGACTATGCAGTGCCGGTGCTGGTGGATGCAGATGCTAGCCTGAGTGACGCCCTGGGCGTACCAGGCCCACCGGTGCATTACTTCCTCGACCGCCGGGGCAAGGTGACCCGAGTGGTGACAGGCATATTGAGCGCTGATGAATTATTGCAGCAACTAGCGAAGCACTAGTGGAGCTGGCCGACGATGCGGCGGCCAACTAGATAGACGGGGATCAATACCAGTACTAGCCACAGGCCAGCGCTGGCGAAGGTGTTTTGGATGGCGGTTTGGGCCGTCTGGAACAGGGCGGACTGGGGCTGGCCGATGGACATCATGCCCACCACCGACTGATTGAGATTGAGCAGGGGCTGATAGGCGGCTAGGTACGGCTGGTTGGCGACATTGTGAAGGCCGCTCCAGGGCTGGCCGTGGCGCAAGGTGGTGCTCAGGATATCGCTGGCGGTTTCGCGGGAGCCGGTGGATCTGGTGGTGCCGTCGGGATCAGTGAGGGTGGTGGCGGCGCGGACATTGCCGCTAAAGAGCGTGCTGTCGAGGCCGGTAGCTGACTTGATGCCGTCGACGAAGGCGTTGTCGAGAGTGAGGCTGGTGAGAACGACACCGGCGATAGCGGTGCCCCGGCGAATGGGGGCGGCGCTGGTGATGACGAGACTTGGTACGATGCCATCGGTTTGTGACTGGAGGGTGGAGGAGGCGCCGGCGGTGAGGGCGTGGTGGACGAGCGGGTCGGCCGACAGTGAGTCACCGATTCGGTC
>CAZDGK010000008.1:15493-26383 GCA_964505035.1 uncultured Candidatus Saccharimonadales bacterium | reverse complement strand
CTGAGGGTGACGATGAGGACGATGCCGACGGTGAGGCTGGTGGTGGTGAGGAAGAGCTGAGTGAGTAGGCGCTTGGTGAGGTAGCGCCAAATCCACCAGATGAGGGCGGCGCCGGCGGCGAGCAATACGAGATGCTGGATGATCCAGAGCGGACCCCCAGCGGCGACAATTGGTTGCAGTACTGGGTTGTCGGTGTCGCGCCAGCGGGCGGTGAGGTCGAGCCCGGCGGAGATGGCGAATAGGCTAAAAATAAGGGCGAGTGGCCGGAGGTGGCGCTCGAGGCCGGTGGTGGCGCGGCGCCAGTAGAGTGCGGCCATGGCTAGGGCGCCGAAGGGTACGGCCATGGCGAGCCAGCCAATAGCGCCGGGGCTGAGGCCAAACAGGCTGTAGCCGAGTTTGCTGGTGTCGGGACGGGGTTGGAGGGGGTCGATGAGCTCGCCGATGATCAGGCTAACATAGCCGAGTAGGCTGGCAGCGGTGGCGATGCCGGCGAGATTGTCGGTGGCGGTCCAGGCAATGCCAGCCATGAGGAAGCCAGCGGCCAGCAAGAAGAAGCCGCACCAGCGAGCCAGCTCAATGCCGCGCCGTAGGCCGCTCCAGGCGTCTAGGTAGAGCCAGCCGGCAGTGAAGCAAGCCAAAGCCGCCAGTAAGTTAACGGCGAAGTGGACGTTTTGTGCAATGAATTGGTCTGGGGTCACCTGCCCTGAAACCACCCTCACTTGATACTATATCTATCCTACCGCAAGCGTAACTGTTTTGCGAGAGCCACTGACGGCCGACATGCCGACATCTCGCAAAGAGTGTGTAATTATTGGGGGCTTTAAGCTTGGGGAGTGGAGCCGGGGACTTCGTTGCGGGTGTAGCCAGCGAGGATTTCCTTGACCATATCGGCGACCTGCTTGGGCTCGTGCTCACTCTTGATGATGTATTTGACCGCACCTTTGGCTAGAGCCGTTTCGGCGTCCTGCTGGCCGGCTAGATTGGTAAGCATGACCACGGGGATCTGCTTGGTCTCGGGGTCGGCCTTGAGCTTGTCGAGGACTTCCAGACCATTCATCTTGGGCATCATGACGTCGAGCAGGACTAGAGTGGGCTTGATGCTGCGGGCCTTGTCGAGACCCTCTTGGCCGTCGTGAGCCATCTCTACGGTGTAGCCCTCAAAAGTAAAGATTTTTTGGTAGAGGCGCGACATCAAGGCGTCGTCCTCAGCGATCAAGATAGTTGTTGCCATAGTTCCAATATACTCCTTTCTCTACTTTATACTAACTTTTGGCTTCCGGCTTGGTCGATTCGGCGGGTGGCGGGGGTTCGGTGGAGTCGGTGGATTCTTCGGCGGTGGAGACGGCCGGGAGAGTCGCGGCGGCCTCGATTTGCTGGGTAGTGGCGACGGGGAGGGTGAAGCTGAAGGTGCTGCCCTTGCCGGGCTCGGTGTGCTCGAGACGGATTTGGCCGCCCATGTGCTCGACGAGTAGCTTGGAGATGTAGAGGCCCAGGCCGGTCCCGCGGGTATTGTCGCGGGTGAGGATGCTTGAGGTGCTCTGCTGGAACTTGTGGAAGAGGATCTGCTGACCTTCGGGGCTGATGCCTTGGCCGGTGTCGGTGACGGTGACCTTGAGGAGTTTGTGCTCGAAGAGGCAATTGATAGTGATGCCGCCTTTCTCGGTGAACTTCATGCCGTTGCCGACTAGGTTGTAGAGAATCTGCTTGACCCGATTGGGGTCGGCGTAGACCATGGGGAGCTTGCCCAGAGTATGCTGGTCGAAGTTGATGAAGATGTTTTTCTCGCGACTGAGGCCACTGAGCTCGTAGATGATGCGCTCAATGATGGGCTCGACAGCGAAGGCGCGTAGGTTGAACTGCATTTTGTCCTGCTCGAGCCGGGAGGCATCGAGGAAGTCGTTGACGATCTCGATGAGGCGGACGCTGGAGTCGTGGATGTCACCGACCATCTCCTTCATACTGGGATCTTTGACGGCTTCGGGGAAGTACTGCAGGATCATGCTGGTGTTGCCGCGAATGGCGGTGAGGGGTGTACGTAGCTCGTGACTGGCAATGCTGAAGAACTCGTCCCGGGAGCGCTGGAGGATACGCTCCTCGGTGATGTCTTCGAGCAGGAGCACGCTACCGATGACGGTATTGTCGTTGGCGACGGGTGAAAGGTAGAGGTTGATGAAGCGGCCACTGAGGCCAATGCCCGGAAGCTTGGCGGCTTCCCGCTTGGTTTGGACCTGCTTGACCTCCTTGAGTAGGTCGACCTCCTTGGGCAGGAGCGAGCTGACATCGGTGAGGTGGCCAAGGTCGGCGGAGTCGGGGGCGCCGGGCTGGAGGTGAAGGATGTCGATGGCGGCTTGATTGCGCATAAAGATCTTGCCTTCGGCGTCGGCGATGACGAAGCCTTGGCGCAGACCATTGATGGAGGATTCGAGCTGGGCCCGGCGCTCGGTGGCGGCTTTGTTGGAGGCTTGGAGGCCGCGCTGAGTATTGGCTAATTGGTAGACCATTTCGTTGAAGTTTTGGCTGAGTTTACCAACCTCATCGCCAGAGGTGACTGGTGCGGTCTGACTGAGGTCACCCAGGGTGATGCGGTTGATGGTGGTGCTGAGGCGCTGGACGGGCCGGATGATTTGGCGCGACATGAAGAAGATCAGCACGGCGGAGGCGGCTACGGCAATGGGAGCAATGAACAAAATCAGGTGCCAGGCGAGAGCTTGGGCCGGGGCATCGACCTGGGTGAGCGGCGACTCGAGCACGAGCAGCCAGTGGTGGCCGCTGTAGCTGAGGAAACCGGGCTCAGCGACGCCCACGACCAGGCTCTTGGTGGCGGGCTGGCCGAAGGCTGGCTGGGTGGTGGCTTTGCCCAGATTCTGGCTGATTTGGTGGTAGGCGGCGTCCTTGGCAAAGGAGGTGATGAGTGGTTTGGTGATGTCGAGCTGATTGGAGGCGATGACGGCGCCAGTTTGGTTGAGCAGGTGGATGGAGCCGACCTGGCTGTCGTGGATGAGGTTTTCAAGCGGGGGCCAGGACAGGACACCGGCCATGACACCGGCTACGCCAGTGCTGGTGGTGACGGGTGCTAGGTAGATGATGGCTGGTTCGCCGGAAGTTTGCTCCACGAACAGGTCACTGACGGAGGCGTGGTTTTGGAGGGCCTGGGCGAACTGGTCGGCTAGGTTGGGATTGGCGGTGATCAGGCTCGTGCTCGGTGTGGCACTGGCGGCAGCTAGGACGGTGCCGTCGCGGCCTAGTAGCTCGAAGCTGGCCCAGAGGTCACTGCTGGCTCTGGTGTCGCTAAGCTCGTTGCTGACGAGGCTGGTTTGGGCCGGTGTTGGGCGCTTGATTGCGAGGAGTTCCTGAACCTCGGTGCTGGCGGCTATTTGGGACAGGTCTGACTGGCGTTCATAGAGGAAGCGGTCAATGCCCGAGATGAGCTGGGTTGCGAGATTGGAGTTTTTGGTGGCGGCGGCTTGCTGGAGCTCTGAGGCGATGGGGAAGTAGGCCAGGGTGACGAGCGAGCCAATAGTAAATAGTGACAGGATGCCGACCGTGAGTGAGAGTTTGACGAGGAGTTTCATGCTACTTCTACCATTTTAGCGCAATTGTTTAGCCAGGTAGCTGGCGATTAGATAAATGGGGACGATGGAGACCAGGAGCAGGAGGACGGCGACGAGGAAGGTGATCTCAATGGAGCGGGCGGCGGTTTGCAAGACGTCGACTTGCGGTTGGCCTACAAATAGCATACCAATGGGTACATTGTCGATATCGCGTAGCGGGAGGTAGACGGCGAGGTAGGTGCGGTGGTCAGCGGTGAGGCGTCCGGTCCAGGTGTGGCCCTGGTCGAGCACGAGGCTGGTGATGCCGGCGCCGGCTGGCTGGTCGGCGACGTCGGCGGCGAAGGTGCTGGCGGTGCGGGTGGTGCCGCTGTAGAGGCTAACGGCTAGGCCGGTGGCCTGCTCGATGTCGGCGGCGAAGCGGTGGCCGCCCGTTTGGCCGACGGTGGCGGTGCCAATGATGCTGCCGGTGCTGTCGCGGATGGGGGCGGTGGCCTCGAACATTAGCTGTGAGCTGGGGGTGGTGAGGGCGGCTAGGCCAGCGGCGGTTTGACCGACCGCGGCGCGATCAAACAAGGTATTGTCGGCGAGTGAGGTGTGGTCGGCGGGGTTTTCAGCGCGCCATAATATTTTGCCGGCGTCGTCGGTGATGATGAGCGATGAGCGGCCTTGGGTGCGCAAGTAGTCTTTGAGATAAGTGCCGAGACGAGAAGAGTCGGCGGAAGCGGTGGCAGCTACGACGGCGGGGTCTTGAGCGGCGCCCGCGGCATCGGCGGTGACGGATGAAAGCTGGCCGGCCACGGCGTAATCGAGCACCTTGGCAGTGGTGCCGAGTGAGTCGAAGGCGGTTGCCTGTACCCGGCTCATGAGCAGGAAGGTGAAGCTAATGATGGTGGCAGTGAAGATGGCGAAGCTGGCAGCTGAGAGCACCATAAATAGCTGGGTTTGCAGGCGCTTAGTGAGGTAGCGCCAAACCCAAGCGCTCAGCACTAAGGTGCCGATGGCTAGTACGAGGAGCTTGGAAACCCAGACGAGGCCGAAAGGACTGGTGAACAGACTGGCCGCGTCGAGCAGCTCGAAGAGAGCAATCCAAGCGGTGGCCCAAGCGACGGGCTTGAGGTGGCGCTCCAGGCCGACGGTGGCGCGGTGCCAGTAGTAATAGGAGGCGGCTCCGGCAAGGGCGGCAGCCGTGAAGTGTAGAGCGCCAGCTCCCCAGGCGGCGAGGGCTGGAGCTTTTGGTGCGGCCGGAGCGTCTGACTCCGGAGCATCACCTAGCTGAAGGCCTGGGACCGCTGGGATGGGCTCGAGCCGGTCAAGAGTCAGGCCGACCACTAGGCCGGCGTAGCCGAGACAGCGCAAAATCGTGCCGGCCAGACCGGCGTAGGCCAGTAGCGAGTGAGGTAGGAAGCTTGGTTCTACTTCGGTAGCGCTGGCGGCGAATCCGAGCGCGATGATCGCAAAGCCCGTCCATTTCCAGAGCTCCTTGGGCGGATGACCTTCGCTCAGCCAGGCGTCTAGATAGAGCCAACTAATGGCCGCGCAGGCCAGAGCGGCCAGCAACGATACGGCGAAATGCAGATCGGTAGCGATGAATTCTATCGGCAACACAGGCTTATAAGCATAACCTGTTTACTATTATAGCGCGAGATGGGGGTTTTGGTATAATGGCTATGATATGAGGGCTTGTGAGTAAGGGAATGGCGAAGATTATCGCTATCGCAAACCAGAAAGGTGGAGTCGGTAAGACTACCACCACTATTAACTTGGGGGCCTACTTGGCTGGCGAGAAGAAACGAGTGTTGCTGGTGGACCTGGATCCGCAGGGCAACACATCGAGCGGCCTGGGAATTAGTAAGGATGGGCTGACGGGCGACTTGTATGACGTGCTGATTAATGGTACGCCGGCTCAGGCGGTGGCGCAGCAGACGAACGTGAAGGGCATGTGGGTCCTGCCTGCCAGCTCGGTGCTGGCGGCGGCTGAGGTTGAGCTGGTGGCGGTGCCGCAGCGTGAGTTTAAACTACGTGAAGCCATAAAGGCATTGGACTACGATTATATTTTGATAGACTGCCCGCCGAGCCTGGGGATACTGACGGTCAATGGATTGGTGGCGGCGCAAGAATTGATCATCCCGGTGCAGGCGGAGTTTTATGCTCTGGAGGGCCTGGGGCAGCTGGTGCAAACGGTACAGCGGGTGCGCAAAGGGCTTAACCCGCAGCTGCGGTTGATGGGGGTGCTGGTGACGATGCACAATGGCCGCACGAGCTTGAGCGCGCAGGTGCATGAGGAAGTTAAGCGCCACTTTCCAGACACGGTGTTTCAGACGGTGATTCCGCGTAATGTCCGGCTGGCGGAGGCGCCGAGCTTTGGGAAGCCGATTATGCAGTATGATGGTTGGAGCAAGGGGGCACGGAGCTACAAGGCCTTGGCAAAAGAAGTGATACATAGAATGGGGAAGAAGTAATGGCTGAAAAGAGACGAGGGTTGGGGCGCGGGTTTGACGCGCTGATTCCGACGCAGATCGTCGAGGAAGAGTTTGATGTAACTGCCAAGGTTGATGCCAAGACCGGCGAGCGTAAATCCAGCGATACATTGCGTGAGATAGATCTGGGTTTGATCGACCCGAACCCGCACCAGCCGCGAACCTATTTTGACGAGGCGGAGCTGGAAGCGCTGGCGGCTAGCATCCGAATCCACGGAGTGCTCCAGCCGGTGGTGGCCACGCCGAAGGGCGAGCGGTTTGAGCTGGTGGCTGGCGAGCGGCGGGTCCGGGCGTCGAAGCTGGCTGGTCTGGAGACGATTCCGGTGATTGTGCGGACGTTTGACGAGCAGCAGAAACTGGAGCTGGCGCTGCTGGAGAACTTGCAACGGTCCGACCTGAACGCGATTGAGATCGCGACAGCCTACCGGAAGCTGATCGATCAGTTTGGGATGACGCAGGAATACATTGGCAAGCAGCTGGGCCGGGACCGGTCGACTATTGCCAATACGATCCGGCTGCTGGGGTTGCCGCTCGAGGCGAAGCGGGCAGTGGCGGAGGGCAAGATTAGTGAGGGCCACGCCCGGGTGATCTTGACGCTGGATGACCCGGCCAAGCAACTGGAGTTTCTGGAGCTACTGCTCAAACATGGTTGGACGACGCGCCAGGCGGAGGAGTTTGCGCGGGCGTTTAAGGGTACTGGGACGAAGGAAAAGGCTCATGCGCGGATCGCGGCGAGCAATGACTTGACGCGCAGCCTGGGGGATTATCTGGGTACAAAAGTTACTCAGGTACAAATGGCTCGTGGTGGCAAGATTGTCATTGAGTACTATTCTGACGAGGAATTAGAGCGGATTTTCCAAACCATCCGCCACGATGGCTAGCGGCACTGGCTTAGGGTCTGGGGCTTTTGTACTGGCAAAGTTCGATTATTTGACCGTTTGGCGCCTGTAGCATAGCGAATCGCAGGGTGCTGTCTTCGTCGGGCGGCATAGCCTGGAGGAAGCCTTGGCTGAGTAGCCGCGCCGTATCTTCTTCGAGCGCGTCGGTTTCATAGGCTGTGTGCCCGTCGATAAGGCTGGTGTGCGGATGGTTGGTGTCGTGAAACTTCCAGAGCTCAACACCAGTGCCCTGAGCGTCTTCCATGAGTAGTACGGCGGCCTTTGGCTCGGGGCACTCGAAGCGCTCGGCCTGCTTCATACCCAATGCTTCGTATATTGGGGCAGAGGCTTCCAGGTCACCGGTAGTGACGGCCAGATGGAGGAATCGTTTGATCATATGGCCGAGCCGCTAGCCGCTAGAAAACCTTGGCGTTGTCGAGGGGGAGGAGGCGCACGACGGCGTCGCCGATGATGTAGCTGGACGGTAGCTCACCCCATTCGCGGGAGTCGTACGAGCCGCCGGGTGTGCGGTTGTCGCCGATGACGAACACGTTGCCGTCCTGGACGACCTCATCGGTGTCGATGAGGGTGGTGGTGTCGGCGGCTTCATACTTGGCGTCGGGGTTGAAGCCGCTGGAGTTGGCTTGGTTGAAGACGGTGACGTGGCCATCCTTGATGACGACGCGGTCACCGGGCAGGCCGACGACGCGCTTGACGAAGACCTTGGTGGGGTCCTTGGGGTAGTGGAAGACGATGATTTGGCCGCGGCTAGGGATGTAGGTGGCGTTTTGGCCAAATAGCCGCTCGATCATGGCTTGGGTTTTGCCGACTTTGGAAATGATGAGGTAGTCGGTTTCATGCAGGGTGGGGACCATACTGGTGCCGAGTACACGGTAGGCCTGGAAGACGAAGTAGTGCAGGATAAGCACGACAGCAACCGGGAAGATGACCCAGCCGAAGAGTGCACCCATAACGGTGCGGAAACCATTGGCGATGGACTGGAGCAGGCTGGGTTGGGGGTCTTCGGGTGGAGTAGCGGGGGTAGTCAGGCCCTCAATAACGGGGTTGGGAGCGGCTGGAGTGGGGTTTTCGGGGGGTTGGTTATCCATACCAGGCTAGTATACGGCGGCCTGGGAAGCTGTACAAGCGTTCGGCGATGTTCGCATTTACCGGGCTAAGCTTGGCCGGTATACTGCATACGTAATGAGCACCTCACCGGCGCCGCGCCGTCCTCTGGACGGCTTTACCCGGCGCGTTCCCAACCCAGTGGCCACAACGATGCCGGAGTCTGCTCCGGTGCTTGAGCCTACAGACATTATGCCAACGGCTGCGCCGATGGCGGAGGTGCCGCCGGTAGAGCCCGCTGGGTCGCCGGTGTTTGAGTATCGCAAGCCCAAGCGTAAGCGCCGACGCATACTCAAGTGGGTGCTGATTGGCCTGGTAGTGCTGGTGCTGGGCGGCGTGGGCTACTTTGGCTACAAGACGCTTACCGCGGTACACAAGATTATTGGCAAGGCCGGTAAAGGGGCGCCGGCACTGGCTGGCAAGGTAGACCTGACCCAGCTGAAGGGCGAGGGTGACGGCCGCATTAATATCCTGCTGCTGGGGATTGGCGGGCCAGGCCATGAGGGGCCGGATCTGTCGGACACCATTATGGTGATGAGTATCGATCCCAAGACGAAGGATGTGGCGATGCTGTCGGTTCCGCGCGATTTGTATGTGCGGATTCCGGGACAGTGGAGCACCAAGATCAATGCGGCTAATGCGCTGGGCGGGCCGGAGCTGGCCGTGAAGACGGTGCAGCAGGTGATTGGTGTGCCGATTCACTACTATGTGGTAGTGGACTTCTCTGGGTTCAAGCAGGCGATTGATGCAGTGGGCGGCATTGATATTAATGTGCAACAGGCGATCTATGATCCGGAGTATCCGTGCGACAAGGGTAACAATTATTGTCCGCTATCTATTAAAGCCGGCCAGCAGCACATGAACGGGACGGTGGCATTGCAGTATGCCCGGTGCCGGCATGGCAACTGCGGCAGCGACTTTGGCCGGGCGGCGCGGCAGCAGCAGGTGCTCCTGGCGTTGCGGCAGAAGGCGTTGAGCATCTCGACGCTGACGAATCCGGTGAAGATGTCGGAATTGATTGATAGCGTGGGCAACCATGTGCGCACTGACTTGCAGTTGAGTGAGATTACCAAGCTGTCGCAGATTGCCAAGGATATTGATACGAGCCGGTTGGTCAATAAGGTGCTTGATACCGACAACCCGGATTCGCTGCTGGTGGGCGGGACCAATCTGATTGACGGGGCCGGGTACATCGAGCTGCCCAAGGCCGGAACGTTTGACTACTCGGATATTCAGGACTTCGTGAAGAATATCTTTGCGGACCACTACATTATTGACGAGAATGCCCGGCTGGAGGTGCAGAATGGCTCGGGGGTGATGGGGGCGGCTGGCAAGATAGTAGCAAGTCTGCGGGCGGCGCATTATAATGTAGCGGATCCGGTAAATGCGCCGGAGCAGCAAACCAAAACGGTGATTTACGACTACACTGGGGGCAAAAAGCCCTATACTATCAACTACCTGGAGCAGCGGTTTGGGGTGAAGGCCCAGCGCGTAGCGGCGCCGTCACCGACCCCAACCCCGAGCGTGACCCCCGCTGGCACGCCGGCGCCGACGGTAGAGATAAGGATTGTGCTTGGTAGCGACTATAAGCCGGCGGCTACGCCTTCCCAGTAACTGGGACGTCCGCTTGCTTCCCATCCTGATAGGCCTGATAGAAGCTGCCGCGGTAGCGTATTTGGCGTATTGGCGGCTCGTGTGGCTAGCGCTAGCGGCGGTGGCGGTGATCGAGCTGTGGCGCGAGGTGCGCTCGTGGCGTGATCTGCATTGGCGGCTGCTGAGTTTGCACGCCATCCCGCTATTGGTGGGGTCGAGTGTGGCAGTGATAATCGCGCTCCAGCCGCGGGCGGCATCCCAGCTGGTGGTGACGGGAGTGTATGGATTGTGGCTGGGCTGGCGAATGATACGGCCGCTGGCGGCGCCGGTGGGCTTCGCCGAGCTGCTGGCTGTGCAAGCTGTGACACTTGAAGCCTTGTTCTTGGCGGCCGCCATCTGGAAGGTGCCACGGCCGCTGGTGATGCTACTGGTGTGGGTGGCGATGTATGCCACAAGCTATCGGGTGTTGGCGGACCGGGGCGAGCGGGCGGCGCGAGCACTGGCGGCGGCCTGGGCGTTGGTGGCGGCGCAGGTGGCTTGGGTGTCGATGCTGTGGTTGGTGAGCTATATTACGCCTGGTCACTTTGCGATTGTGCCGCAGCCGGTATTGGTACTGACGGCGGTGGCGTATTGTTTTGGGAGCATTTATCTGGCCCAGAAGCAGGGCGAGCTGGGGCGTGGGCGGTTTGCGGAATATTTGGTGATTGGGTTTGTGCTGCTATGGATTGTGGTGACTGGGACACATTGGCGCGGTACTTTGTAGGTATTTCAGCCGGCTCTCAGACGGGTGGTGCTACGCTAAAAAATAATAGAAGAGGGAGGGCACATGCCTGACACACCAGTAGGGGAATCATTGCAGAGCCGGCTGATTAAGCAGGTGGCCATGGTGGCGGTAGTGGCCGGGCTGGTTGGTGGCGCGGCCGGGGCTTATGGATTTATGAAGTTTTTTGCCAAGGATGTGCCGGTGGACCGGCGGCAGGTGGTGGTGCAGGAAAGCTCGGCGGTAGTGGACGCGGCCAAGAAGGTCAGCCCGAGCGTGGTGTCGATTACGTCCAAGGCGGTGAGCCGGGGGTTCTTTGGTCAGCCGGTGGAGTCTGAGGGAGCTGGTAGCGGTATTATTGTGACCAGTGACGGGCTGATTGTGACAAATAAGCACGTCGTGAGCGATGCGACGGCTACCTACAGCGTGATCACTTCGGACGGCAAGGAGTATAGCGGTACGGTGGTGAGCCGGGATACGGTCAATGACATCGCGTTTGTGCGGGT
>CAZDGK010000008.1:0-15393 GCA_964505035.1 uncultured Candidatus Saccharimonadales bacterium | reverse complement strand
GTCAAGAACGAGGGCAAGATTGTGCGGCCGTTCCTGGGTGTGAGCTATGTGCCGCTGAGCCGAGACATTGCATCGGCCAATGGGCTGAATGTGTACGATGGCGCCTGGCTATATGGCACCCCGGATCAGCCGTCGGTGATTCCGGGCAGTCCGGCCGAGAAGGCTGGGCTCAAGGACGGGGATGTGATCGTGAAGGTAGGCAATGATGCGGTAACGGCTTCCAGTAGTCTGCAGTCATTGGTGTCGAAATATAAGGTGGGTGACAAGGTGACGCTGACGATTGTGCGCGACAACAAGCAGCAGAAGATTACGGTAACGTTGGGCGAGGCACCGGCCGGCCAATAAACCAACCCGGGTACGGTTAGGCTTGCCTCTTCGTGAAACGAAATCCGAGAATGAAGTAGCCTTGTTCGATAGGTGTCAGGCCGGTCTTGGCGGCTTCGGCGATGAGGGCTTCGTGCTGCCACGGATCGCACTCGGTAAAGAGATGGCCGCCGGTGGCGAGGTGTCTGGGAAGACCCTGGAGGAAGTGGCGGTAGAGGTCGAGACCATCGGGGCCGCCAAACAGCGCCACGGCCGGCTCACGCGTGACTTCGGGCATGAGCTCGGCATCGTCTTGGAGGTAGGGCAGGTTGGTGACGACGGTGTCGAACTGGCCGGAGACTTTGGTCCAGAGATCGGACTCGACGAAGGTAATGGTGGTACCGTGGGTCTTGGCGTTGCGGCGGGCTACGGCCAGGGCGGCCGGCGAGACTTCGCTGGCGGTAATGTGCAGGTCGGGCCGGTGGTGAGCGATGGCAATGGCGATGGCGCCCGAACCGGTACCAATGTCGATGAGGCGGGAGCTGGGCGGGGCGTATTTGATAGCCCAATCGACCATTTGCTCGGTCTCGACGCGAGGGGTGAGGACGTCTGGGGTAATGGCGAAGTCCAGACCATAGAATTCGCGGGTGCCGGTGAGGTGCACGACCGGAATATGCTCGGAACGACGGGAGATGAAGGCCTCGAAATCGGCGGCCTGGAAGTGGGTGAGGCGGGTGTCGTCGTGGGCCAGGAGCCAGGCGCGGGACTGGTGCAGGGTGTGCGCCAGAAGGAGCTCGGCATCGAGGCGAGCGCCAGGAATGTCTTTGGACTCCAGGAATTTGATGGCGGCGGTAAGGGCCTCGCGAATAGTCGTCATAGCTTGGTTATTTTGGCATAGGTCAGTGCTTTACTCAATGATTGTATGTTCGGCTTTGGTTCGGTACAATGTTGACGTGAGCAAGATATACTGTTTAGCAGAAGGGGCGGCGCATGGCACTCACAAAAGATGATTTACAACAGATGAAGGCGCTGGTGACTGATGTCGTGACTGATGTTGTGACCGATGTCGTGACCGGCGTAGTAAATGGTGCGATAAGTAAGGCAGTGGCGCCTTTGGCTACTAAGGCTGATTTGGACCGCATGGAAACTCGAATGCTGACGGCTATGGGTCTGATCGAACGGGATGCGTTTGGCCGGCTGGACGAGCACGAGCGGCGGATTGCATGCCTAGAGAAACTGGCAGCTAAGTAGCTTGGTGGCGCTGGCGCAGGACTTCGTAGGCTAGCACGACGGTGGCGGCCGAGACATTGAGTGAGTCAGCGAGGCCCATCATAGGCAGTCGGACGGGTTGGCTGGCGGCCTTTAGCCAGGTGTCTGACAGGCCGAATTGCTCGCTGCCCATAACGATGGCAATGGGGCCGCGCAGGTCGGCGTCGGCATAGTCGATGGTGGCGGCTGGGGTGGCGGCGATGGATTTGATGCCGTGGGCTTTGAGGAAGACGAGGGCGTCATTGGTGGTGGTGACCACCGTGGGTACGCGGAACATGACGCCGGTGGAGGCACGCACGACATTGGGGTTGAAGAGGTCGGTGACGGCGTCGCAGACGATGACGGCGTCGGCGCCGGTGGCGTCAGCGGAGCGCAAGATGGTGCCGAGGTTGCCGGGCTTCTCGATGGATTCGACGACGATGAGGAAGGGATTGGCGGGGAGCTTGAGGTCTGCTAGGTGGGTGTGCCATTGGCGGCCGACGGCCAGCAGACCTTCAGGCCGGTCGCGGTAGGCGGCTTTGGTGAAGGCAGTGGCGGATAGTTGGGTGACGCGGGTGCCAGTAGCGGCGGCGCGCTCCACCAGTGCCGGCTCGTTTTGGCCAAGGTACAGTTCCGGACAAATATATAGCTCGCTGAGGGCAAAATTTGTGTCCAGCGCGCGGGAGACGGCGCGGTAGCCCTCGATCAGAAACAATTGTTGTTCATCCCGGGCGCTGCGTTTGCGCAACTCGTAGAGCGCTTTGACCTGTGGGTTGGCGGTGCTGGTGATGACTTTTGGCTCGGTCATGAGGCCGCTTGCTCTAGTTTGAGGCGGAGATCCTCGGCGCGCAGGGCTTCGAGCATGTCGCCAATTTGGCCGAGCATGAAGCCGGGTAGGCCATGCTGAGTGCGGCCGATGCGATGGTCGGTGACACGGTCCTGGGGGAAGTTGTAGGTGCGGATTTTCTCGGAGCGGTCGCCAGTGCCAATCTGGGACAGGCGGGCGTCTCGGTTGGCCTTTTGCTCCTCTTCCTGCTTGATGGCTAGCAGGCGCGACCGCAGGACGTTCATGGCCTTGAGCTTGTTTTTGAGCTGAGACTTCTCGTCTTGGCAGGTGACGACTAAACCGGAGGGGAGGTGGGTGATGCGGACGGCCGAGTCGGTGGTGTTGACGCTTTGGCCGCCGTGGCCGGAGCTGCGGTAGACGTCGATGCGCAGGTCGGACTCATTGATGACGAGGTCGGTTTCCTCGGCCTCGGGCAGGACGGCCACGGTGACGGTGGAGGTGTGGATACGGCCGCCGGATTCGGTTTCTGGGACGCGCTGGACGCGGTGCACGCCCGACTCGTATTTGAGCCAGCCATAAGCCTCGTCGCCCTTGACCTCAAAGATGATTTCCTTGTAGCCACCGACTTCGCTGGGTGATTCAGAAATAAGCTCAATGTGCCAGCTGGGGCGGGACAGTTCGAGGTAGCGGGCGTACATGCGATAGAGTTCGGCCGCAAACAAACTAGCCTCGTCGCCGCCGGCGCCGGCCCGGATTTCGACGATGGCGTTGCGGGCGTCGGCGGGGTCTTTGGGAGCAAGCGCCACTTGGAGCTCGTGCTGGTGGGCGGTGAGCAGGCCTTCCAGACGCACGAGGTCGGCGGTGGCGTCATCATGCAGGTCGGGATCATTGAGGAGCTCCTTGGTGTCCTGGACCTGTTGCTCCTCGTTGCGGATGACGTCATAGAGCTCGAGCACACTGTTGACGCGGCTAAGTTCTTTGGTTTTGGTGATGTAGTCGGCCGAAGCATAGTCGGTAGAGCCGGCTATAAATTCTGATAGCTGGCGGGCGGCTTCGCGGTAACTGGTTTCGGTGGCGTCCATGACGATGTCCTTAGTAAATAGGATACCAAAAAACGCTCTGGTGATATTGTACCAAGAGCGCTTTCCGGAATTGGTTAAGCTTCGGCGGCCGGAGCGTCGGTTTCGGCTACGGTGACCTGGTCGGTTGCTTCTGGCTTCTGGTCGGTCTTTGGACTGGCTTTCTTGGTCTTGGCGGCCTTGGACTCAGCGTGCTTGGTAGCCGCGGCCTGGCGGGCCTTGAACTTGTCGACGCGGCCAGCGGTGTCGACTAACTTCTGCTTGCCCGTGTAGAACGGGTGGCAGTTGGAACAAATTTCAACAGTAATATCCTTCACGGTCGTGTGAGTCGTGAAGGTGGTGTTGCAGCCGTTGCAGTGAACGGTGGTCTCGAAGACTTCGGGGTGAATGCCGGTTTTCATAACTGGTCGATCATACCTGACGCGGGCTGGTTGGTCAAGTGTTACTTGGCAAGGCGGTTATGCTGCAAACCAATAGCCGCAAATTTTCAATCTTGTTTAACAATAGTAATGGTTGTGTTATAGGGCACTATCGATGATAATGGATGCGTTCCATCCACCGACACGATCGGAGGCAAGGAAATGGCTGCTACCGCAGTCGGACGTGCTCGAGTCGCGTTGACAATCACCGATCCCATCCGGGTGCCGACGCCTCCAGAGGCGGCCAACGAGTTCTGGCCAGATCTGAGCCGCGCTCGCAGACAGGTCGACCGCGCCTGGGAGCAGCTGCAGGAACTGACTTCGCAGCATGCCGCCCAGGTGTCTGGATCCAGCGATCTGAGCCTGTGGTCGGTCGAGGTGACCGCCGATGGTGAACTCGTGGCAGTGCCGGTCACGGTGCTTCCCGAGGATATCGAGGAGGCCTGGTGTGATCTGGAACGGTTGCGGGAAATCGAGGCGTACTTCACCGAACTCATCCGCCGACTCAAGAGCTACCGTTAACGGAACCCGGTCCAATTAGGGACCGGGTTTCTCTTGTCTAGATACGGATTATTGTGTTATAGTTGCCGGGTCAAATTAATTGTAACGACACAGCCAGTCCGCAAGATCCTCCCAACTGGGCAGCGACTGGTGATGACGAAAGGATTGTCCACTCATATGGCAGACGTAAGCCTCAAAGAACTTTTGGAGGCCGGAGCTCACTTCGGTCACCAAACCCGCCGCTGGAACCCGAAGATGAAGCAATATATCTACGGCGCGCGTGGTGGTGTACATATTATTGACCTCACCAAAACTGCTCCGATGCTCGAGGCGGCGATTAAGTTCGTGCATGGTGTGGCCACGGATGGCGGCAAGGTGTTGCTTGTCGGTACCAAGCGCCAGGCGGCGGCGATTGTGCAGGAGGAAGCCAAGGCGGCGGGTATGCCGTTTGTGACTGAGCGCTGGTTGGGCGGTATGCTGACCAACTTCCGCACGATTCGCCTGCAGGTAAACCGGCTGAAGAAGCTGGAGGCTGGTCTGGAGAGCGGTGACTTCGAGAGCAAATACAACAAGAAGGAAGTCTTGGACTTTACGAATGAAGCGGCTGGGCTGGAGCGGGTGTTTGGCGGTATCAAAGACATGGATCAACTGCCGGCGGCTATCTTTGTGGTGGACGTGAGCAAGGAGTCCATCGCGGTGGCTGAGGCTCGCAAGCTGAGCATCCCGGTGGTGGCGATCGCTGACACGAACGTGGACCCGGACCTGATCGACTACCCGGTGCCGGCCAACGACGACGCGCTCAAGACGGTCAAGCTGATCACGCACGTGATCGCGCAAGCCGCGGCTGACGGTGCCAAGAACGCCAAGGCGAAGGCGCGTGATGACCAAGACGACAAGCAAGAAACCACGGAGGAGTAGATGGCAATTTCGGTAGATGACATCAAGAAGCTGCGCGAGACGACTGGCGCAGGCATGATGAAGGCCAAGGAAGCTCTCGAGGCGACCGGTGGCGATATGGATGCGGCTATCAAGCATCTGCGCGAGAAGGGCGAGGCGTCAGCGGCTAAGCGGGCGGACCGCGAGGCCCGGGCCGGCGTGATTGAAAGCTACGTTCATGGCGGCCGGATTGGTGTGCTGGTGGAGCTCAACTGCGAAACCGACTTTGTGGCCCGGACCGATGACTTTAAGGTGCTGGCTCGCGACCTGGCGATGCATGTGGCGGCAGCCAATCCGGAGTATCTCTCGCCCGAGCAGGTGCCGGCCGAGGTGATCGAGCGCGAGCGCGACATCTACCGCAAGGAGGTGGAGGGTAAGCCAGCCGAGATTGTGGAGAAGATTGTCGACGGCAAGCTGGCGAAGTTCTACGAGGGTGTTTGCTTGATGCAGCAGCCGTTTGTAAAGAACCCGGACCAGACAGTGGGTGCACTGGTGACCGAGGCGATTGCCAAGGTGGGCGAGAATATCGTGGTGCGCCGGTTTGTGCGTTTTGAGCTGGGCCAGGTTTAGGCGATAATAAGAGGGTAACGAGCGAGGCAGCATGGTACGCAGCTTAGTTGAATCGGCTACACCAAAAATGGAAAAGGCTCTGGAGCATCTCGCAGAGGAGCTTAATGGTTTGCGCACGGGTCGGGCCACGACGGCGTTGGTAGACAGTATTACGGTGGACTATTATGGAACGCCGCAGATGCTGAAGGCGATCGCGTCGATTGGTACGCCAGATGCCAAAACCATCGCGATTACGCCCTGGGACAAGAATGCTCTGGCGCCCATCGAGAAAGCATTGCGGGAAGCGCCTAACCTGGGGCTCAATCCGAATAATGATGGCCATGTGATCCGGCTAAACATTCCGCCACTGACCGAGGAGCGCCGCCGGGATATTGTGAAGAGTCTGGGTACCAAGGTCGAGGAGTGCCGTATTAGCCTGCGCAACATTCGCCACGATGTCCTGAAGGACGCACAGCGGATGGAGAAGGCTAAGGAAGCCTCGGCCGACGATGTGAAGTTTGTAGAAACAGAGCTGAACAAGAAAATTGATCAATTTCAACAGCGCATCGAAGAACTAGAGGCGGCCAAGGCCAAGGAAATAATGGCTGTATAGACTAATGGCAGAAGCAAGCGGTGCAAAAGTACCGACACATTTGGGGCTAATATTAGACGGAAACCGCCGCTGGGCGCGGGCTCAGGGCCGGCCACAGCTGGAGGGTCACCGGGAAGGTTATAAAAACCTTCATACAATTGTGAAGCACGCCTTTGCACGGGGCGTGAAGTTTGTGTCGGCCTATGTATTCTCGACCGAAAACTGGAACCGGACCAAGGAAGAAGTGGACTACCTGATGGATCTGCTGGTGTGGGTGGCGACGGTTGAGATCAAGAAATACAAGAATGAGAACTACCGTGTGATGGTGATTGGCTCGCGGGAGCGGCTGAGCAAGAAGGTGCTGGATGCCATTGAGTACGCCGAGGAGCAGACCAAGGACAAGACGGGTGGGGTGGTGGCGCTGTGCCTCAACTATGGCGGCAAACTAGAGATCGCTGACGCTGTGCGGTCGATGATGAAGGCCGGGATGACGGCTGATGACATGACTCCTGAAGCGATTGACCAGCACCTGTATGCGCCGGAGCTACCTCCGGTGGACATGATCATTCGAACATCGGGTGAGCAGCGCCTGAGCAACTTTATGCTCTGGCGGGCGGCCTACAGTGAGCTGAAGTTTGTGCCGATGCCATGGCCGGCGTTTACGACTGGCGACCTGGATGAGGCGCTCGAAGACTTTGCAAACCGTCAGCGACGATTTGGCAATTAGGGTAGAATAGAGGGTAATGATTGGCATTGTCCTGATTGTGTTGCTCTTTGCCTCGCTGGTGCTGGTGCATGAGTGGGGGCATTTTGTGACGGCCCGGCGCAATGGTGTCGAGGCTGAGGAGTTTGGGTTTGGCTTTCCGCCACGGTTGGTGGGTTGGATGCACAAGGGGGTGGTTTATTCGCTGAACCTATTCCCGCTGGGTGGGTTCGTGCGCCTGAAGGGCGAGGATACGGCGGCGAAGGGGCCGGGAACGTTTGGCGGGGCGCGATTTGGGGTGAAGGCCAAGATACTGCTGGCTGGTGTCGGGATGAACATCCTGTCGGCGATTGTGCTGCTGTATGTGCTGTGTGTGACGGGATTGCCGGGGATTGGTGCGCAGTTTGAGCCCGGGTTCTTGCATCCAGCGTATGCGCAGGCCAAGCAATTGATCATTGTGGACGCGGCGCCGGGTTCGCCGGCGGCACGGGCAGGGTTGCAGCGCGGCGATTACATCCTGAGCGGCAATGGCCGCGTGCTGGAGACCGACCAGGCACTGCGGGACTTTACCAAGTCGCAGGCTGGCCAGACCGTGACACTGCGGGTGCGGCATGGCGAGGCGGTGCGGGAGGTGCAGGCGAAGTTGCGAGACCCCGGCGCCACGAATGGGTTTCTGGGCGTGGAGAGTCAGCAGGTATACAAGCTACGGTACGACCCATTGAGTGCGCTAGTGGCGGCTGTTTACATTACCGGTGCCTTGTTTGTGGCGACGATTGTGGGAGTGGTGCAGCTGCTCGTGAATATCCCCGTGCTGATTGGCGGGTTGTTTAGTGCTGGTGTGCCGCAGGCGGCCCAGGCGGCGACCGGTCCCCTGGGGATCGTGATGATTTTGAAGAATATTTCGAGCCTGGGCTGGGCATACGTGGTGCTGTTTATGGCCAACATCTCGGTGGCATTGGCGGCTTTCAATGTGTTGCCGCTGCCGGCGCTGGATGGCGGGCGATTGGCGGTACTGGCGGTGCAACACTGGACGCGCCGGGCCTGGCGGGCGGAGACGGAAGCACGCTACCATACGATTGGCTTTATGGTGCTGATTGGGCTGATGCTGCTGATCTCGGTTTATGACTTGAGGAAGTTTTGGTGATGAAGGCTCGGGTGCTGCCGGATCACTTGCGGGTGCCCTGGAATATTCTGGATGCGTTGGTGGTGTTTCTGGCCGCTTGGATCGTGCTGCCAATTGTGATCGTGATCTTGTTGCGGGCGACAGAGGCATTTGTGCCATTGTCGGCGTGGTTTCTAAACGGCTTGCGGGCTGACGAAATTGGTGCGAGCTTTGCACTGGCGATCCTGGATGCGGTCGGTGCGTTGGCCTTGGTGTGGGGATATCTGCACCGATACAAGGCGGGCTGGTCGGCGGTGGGCTGGCGCGGGTTTTCGGTGTGGAAGGCGTCGGGCTATTTGCTCGCGACGTTTGTGGCCTTTGCGATTCTGAGCGGCGTGGTGCTGTGGCTGGTGTCGGTGCTGGATCCGAGCTTTAATGCCAACCAGCCACAAGAGAATGACTTCCTGGGCGGCGCCGACACGCACCGGACTCTAGCGCTGATTGCGCTAGTAGTGGTGCCCCCGATTATCGAGGAGACGGTGTTTCGTGGGTTTATTTTCCCGGCCCTAGCCAAGCGCTGGGGCATGGTGGCCGGTGCTATTGGCTCGAGCCTGCTGTTTGGATTGGCTCATTTGCAGGCCAACGTGGGGGTGTATACTTTTGTACTGGGGCTTTTGCTGTGCTTCCTGTATGTGCGGCTGCGGAGCATTTTTCCGGGCGTGATTTTGCACATGCTCAATAACTACATCGCGTTTATTGCCCTGACAAGCCACTAGCCCGGAGGGGCCGGACGCCCGGGGATTTGACTGGCGGCGAGCGGATTGGTATAGTGGCGGTTATAAAGCTGTGAAGGGGTCTCCCGCCCTGGAGCTGCCGGTGATGAGCCGTGACGGTAGGCTGGCCGTAGAAGCAGCGAGCTAGTGATGGCTAGCCAGTAAGGTTGATCGCGGTGACGCGGCAACAAAGGCAAGATGGTACCACGAGAAGACCTCGTTCTTGCCAAGCGCTTTTGCGTTTGGTTAAGGCACGAGGATTTTTTAGTAAGGAGAGACCAGATGAGACTATCACAACTAGCTACTAAGACCCGGCGGGATGCGCCTCGCGATGAGGTAGCGCTGAACGCGCAGCTATTGATAAGAGCTGGGTTTATCTACAAGGATTCGGCGGGCGTGTATGCCATGCTGCCGCTGGGTTTGCGGGTGCTCAATAAGATCATTGAGGTGATCCGCGAAGAGATGAACGCGCTGGGGGCACAGGAAGTGCTCATGACTACGCTGCAGCGCAAGGAGCTGTGGGAGAAGACTGACCGCTGGGACGACAAGCAGGTGGACATTTGGTTTAAGAGCCGGCTCAAGAATGACACTGAGGTGGGGCTGGCTTGGTCGCACGAAGAGCAGCTGGTTGATATGCTGCTGGACTTTGTGAGCAGCTACCGTGACTTGCCGAAGTACCTGTACCAGTTCCAGAACAAGCTGCGCAACGAGACACGGGCCAAGAGCGGTATTATGCGCACGCGCGAGTTCATCATGAAGGATCTGTACTCGTTTTCGCGCAGTGATGAGGAGCACGCGGCGTTTTACGAGCGGGCCAAGGCCGCATACTTGCGGGTGTTTGAGCGGCTGGGTATTGGCGACCAGACGTTTTTGACGTTTGCATCGGGCGGGGCGTTTGCGGAGTTTAGCCATGAGTTTCAGACATTGACAGCAGCGGGTGAGGACATCATTTACCTGCACCGAGGCAAGCGCCTGGCCATTAACCAAGAGGTGATGGGTGAGAAGGTGCTGAAACAGTTGGGTCTGAGGAAGGAAGAGCTGGAGGAGGTGAAGGCGGCTGAGGTGGGCAACATCTTCAACCTTGGTACAGCCAAGAGTGAAGCCTTGGGTCTGAAGTTTACGGATGAGGATGGCCAGGAGAAGCTGGTGGTGATGGGTTCATATGGCATTGGGCCGGCGCGGGTGATGGGGGTGATTGCGGAGCTGTATGCCGACGAGCGCGGATTGGTCTGGCCGGTGGAGGTGGCGCCAGCTCAGGTGCACCTGGTGCGGTTGGGTATGGACGCGGCAGTGGTAAAGGCGGCCGACAAGCTATATGACGAACTGACGGCGGCCGGGGTAGAGGTGCTGTATGACGACCGCGACGAATCGGCCGGCGCCAAGTTTGCTGATGCTGATCTGATGGGTGTGCCGGTGCGGCTGACCATGAGTGCGCGGACGCTGGAGCAGGGGTGCGTGGAATGGAAGCGCCGGACCGAGGCCGAGCACAGCCTGGTGAAATTGGACCAGCTAGCTAAGGAGCTGAAGGGCTAAGCAGGGGATCGGTGTCGAGGATGGTCTGGAGGTGCTCTGGCGTGTAGGCGCCGGACACCCCAGGCTTGGTGGCTAGATAGGCGGCGACGTCGGCGCTGGATAGGTGGTGCGACTGGTGCAGGCCACGGCCAATGGTGCGGATGTAGGCAGCCGACGGCGCGACATACTTGGCCGGTAGCTCGGGGGCAGTAAAGCTTAGCAGCGGGTGGCCGTCGAGCTCGCCGCAGTAAAGCAGGCGAGTGTATTGGCTGAGTGTCTGTTGATTAGGCCTGAGAATGGCACCGTTTTGGCGGCGGATTTGGGCGACCGTCGGGATGGCTATGGGTTGGTCACAGTGGTTTTCTTGTTGGACAATTTCGCAGAACTGCTCATAGGTGACGAGGTAGGCCCGGGCTTTGGTAGGCTGACCGCCGGTTTGAGGGCTGACAAACGCGACGCCACCTTTGTATATTGGCGATTCGCCGGCAAAATAGAGTTCGTGGTCGATGGAGATGGCGTGGTCGGCGCGGGGCAGGGTGCGGTCGGCGCAGCCGGGTTGGAAGTAGCTGCGGCCTGGTGCGCTGCCACCCTGGATATAAACCAGAAAGCGTGCGCGGTCCAGATTGGAGGCGTAGCCGACGTACCAGACGAGTTGGCCGGCTGTGCTCACGCGGTCTTGGCCCAGTCGTGGGCAAACTGGCGGACAACCGTGTAGTACTGCTCCAAACCGGCGAGGTCCATCCACTCTTGCGGGCCGTGGTGGTTGCCACCGGGGCCGGGCAGGATGAGCACCGGGATGTCGTGGTAGGCAAAGTGCCGGGAGTCGCCGGAGCCGTGAGCTACCATGTCGACGGGCGGGTGACCAGTGACTTGCTTGACGATGGTGCGTAAGAGCTGGACTGGTTTGGTCTCGGCCACGGTAAAGGGATCGGTCTGGACGGTGAGGGTGGCTTCCACGCCCGGTACAGCGGCCTTGGCTTCGTCGATCCAAGCTTGAATGTGCTCGATGGAGGTGCCAGGCAGGCGGCGGATGTCGAGGTCGGCCTCGGCGCACTCGGCCACCTGGTTGAATGAATTGCCGCCGCTCAGGCGCGATAGGGTGATGCTGTGATGGAGGTGGCGGTTGTCGCCGCAGGGTTCGAGTACGGCGTGGCGCTGCACTTCCTGCACAAAGCGAATGAGGCGGTCGAGAGCATTGTCGCCCTCCCAGGGCCGTGAGCCGTGGGCGGCGGCACCTTTGGCCGTGAGATGCCAGAACGAACAGCCCTTGACGCCGGTATCGAGGTGCCAGGGAGTGCCACATTCAGGGTTGAGGACGGCTTGGCCACGGTAGCCTTGCTCTACCAGGTAGCCGGCGCCGTAACGGCCGTCGGTTTCTTCGTCGGTGTTGATAATGAGGCCGAGGTCATAGTTTGCAAGCTCGGGGCCGAGATCCTGGAACAGCTTGATGAAGATGGCGAGCGCGTATTTCATATCGAAGGCGCCACGGCCAATGAGACGGCCGTCCCGGATGACCGGCGTAAAGAGTGCGGGGTCGTCTATGCCGACCACATCCATATGCCCAAGCAGCCAGAGACGGGGGTTTTTGGGATCCTTGGTGCCGGTGGTGGTGGCTACTAGACTGGAGCGGCCAGATTGCTCAAAGCGCTTGAGGTGAAGCGGCAGGTCGTGGAGCTGATCTTGGACCCAATCGAGGGCCGCGTTGTTGGTAGCGTGGTCGCTTGAGAGGGTGGGCATGCGTACGAGGTGCGTGAGCAACTCGGTCAGCGTGAGTGTTTTGGTGGTGGTTTGGCTTGGCATAGGGATAGACCTTGTCTTAATAAAAAAGCCGCTCCGGAGAGCGGTGCTATGGCTGCTGGAATCGTGCTATTCCAGGCCGAGCACCGCTGACCGCAGAATGAGACGAAACATAATTGAACTCGATGTGAGTTTCATGGGCTTTATTGTATCACATGTCATAGATGTCAGCAAGCAGTGACAGTAACGGACCCGGCTGATATGCCGGGTCCGAGGTGGTCAGACGGTGACAGAACGGCAGACGATGCGAGTGACGAAGTCCAGGCTGATCCGCCGGGCAGCGTTGGCGAGATGCTCAGCGAGGTCCGGGTTGTGGTGGATGGTGTCCTGGATGACGGTGGTGTGATGATCGCCGTCAAGCCATTCCACGAGGGGAATGGGGTCGGGGACAGGGTAGCCGTGAGAGGTCAGAGTTGACCGGAACAGCTCATCAACGGCATCGGGAGTAGCCCTGGCTAGCTCGGGGAGCAAGGCTAGGGCCTGGGCTCCGGACGCCCAGCGGCTGAATTGGTAGTCGAAGACTTCGGCAGTGGCGGCGCGGGCCGCCTCAATGTCGTCGAATTCTTGGTCCCGATCCGCCATGAGTCTGAGTGTGCCGGCATAGAGGGCCGACAGATGAAGCCTCGTTGGGACATTGACAGGTGCGGTCATGACCGCCTCCTCTGGGGTGCTTCGGTGCAATAGATGCTTTGATACCATACAACTTTGGTCTGGCATGTGCAAGCACAAACGAAAAGGGGCCTGCGCGCGATGCGAGCAGGCCCCTCGTGACTACTCACGGCTGGAGGCGGCGACGTCGAGGACGGCGAGAGCCGCCTCGCCAATCCCAGTTGGGTGGAACGGTTGAGTATCCTTAGTGCCCTGGATGTACGGACCAGTACCGTCCTGATCTGATTCGCACAGCGGTTTGAGCACTGGGGTTACCGTCGTAAACCCGAACTGTTTGGCGCCGGCAGACAAGAGGCTGTTGAGGTCGTCATTGCGACCGCGCAGTACTTGCAACTGGCTAGCACCAAGGATTTGGCCACTGGGACCTTTGGCCTGATCGCAGGTGGCGGTAGGGCCAAAGGGGTAATAGGACAAATTGACTATTACCTGGGGCTTGCCGGGCAGGCCGGCCAGCGCGCTGAGCAAGTCCTGGTAGTCACGCGCAAACTGGGCGCGGACTGCCAAATAGTTGGCCGAAGTAAGGTTGTCGTCACAGATGGTGAAGCCGTAACACAGCTTGAGCAGGTCGGACCACTGCAGGTCGTTGGGGCCGATCATGACCACCACCAGCTTGAGGTTGTCGATCTGCTGCACAATACCCATCTGCGGGGGGATGTCGCGGCCACCGCGAGGCTGAGAGCCCATGAGGCCCTGCTCGATGGTGGCGCTGGGACAGGCTAGATTGAGCACGTTCCAGCTGAGCAAACCGCTCATGATTCCGGCAAGCGAGTCGCGGCTGCGGTCGCAAGATTGGTCGTCGGGCGTGGGCTTGTCTAAGGGCAAGCCGCCTACCCGGGACACGCGGGAATCACCGATCACGACGGCTTGATAGCCGTGGAGCTTGGGGCCGACCGGCTGCGGTGCAAGATGCAGCAGGCCGTGACCGACGAGGTCGTCGAGCGACGTGACATTGGCCAGGTCGCGCGCACCATTGGTGGCTGAGACGGCGAAGCCGGCCCAGAGAACCAGGGTGACGAGCAGGCAGGCCGACAAACGCATGAGCTTGCGCTTCCAACCGCGCCATCGGAAGTGCGCGATCAAGCCAAACAGCAAGACCGCGAAGGCGATGACAAGGCCGGTGGCGAGCAGATACCAGCGCACGAATCCGTGCGTGATATCGGTGCCCAGAGTCTGGGTGGCGGCGTGACTGGTGGCCGGCTGCACAATGGCGGCCAGCTTGGGTCCACGCTCCAGCCCAGCTGGTAGCTCGATGCGCGGGCGGACTGGGCCAAAGATACTGAGCCCGACGATGTCCATGGGTGTGCCGTGGACGATCATTTCGCCCGGACCACTCAGCGAGAAGCTGGGATGGCGGGCGCCCACGATGAGGTCTTGCCCCAGGGTTTCCACGTGCTGGCCGGGCGTGAGCCAGGCGGCCGCGGTGATGGCGGCGAGTGCCGTCACCGCGAACAGGGTCGGAGTGACGAGCCGGTGTGCAATTGCGACAACCCACCGTTTGGTGACGAGGTGCGCCGTCCGTGGACGACGGATGCGAACGAGCATGGCCCGCTCCCTTCGGTTGGTCCTGGACGGTTATCTTTGTTATAGCACGGTTTTGGATGAATGTATCTTGACAATTACGTCTGAACGAACAATAAGAGCCGGCGCCAATAGTTGGGCCGGTGCTACAGGAGCACCGGCCAGGGATGATGGATAGGGCTGGCTTCGGTCTAGGCAGGGATAGCGGCGCGCAGGGCGTGGGCCTGGGCGATGTAGGTGGCCGCATGTGAGGCCAGCAGCGACTGCGCAATCAGATCGAAGTGAGCGATGTTTTTCAGATATTGGCTGCGCGCCGTGCTGGATGATGTAGGCGTCAGCGGAGGTAGCTGGCCGATCGTACGATCGAATAGCTCTTCGAGCTTGGTGACGAAACCCGAGTCGATGGTGCAGAGTTCGTGGAGCACCCGGGAGCCGTTGGGCTCGGCGGTGAGCTGGATGATGATCCGGCTCATTTCGAGCGTTGGTTGGTCGCTGTCTGGCTGCAGCGCCAGCACGGCCTGGACATCCTCGGCCAAGGCGCTCAGAGCGACGGTAGTGGCGGGTGGTGCGGTCATCGTAGGACTCCTCTTTTGTCGGTGGACGATGATCGACAGGCATTATGTCACAACCGGGGCACGGTATGATGTACGTTTGCGACAAACAGATAGGGCGGGTAGACTATTGAATATGGTAAACCGCTTGCTCGGATTATTTTCGCATGATATTGGCATCGACCTGGGCACGGCCAATACGCTCGTGTATGTGCGCGGCAAGGGGATTGTGATCAATGAGCCGAGTGTGGTGGCGATTAACAACAAGACCAAGCAAGTGCTGGCGATTGGCGACGAGGCCAAGAAGATGGTGGGCAAGACGCCGGCGAGCATTGTGGCGACGCGGCCGCTGGT
>CAZDGK010000007.1:26332-39536 GCA_964505035.1 uncultured Candidatus Saccharimonadales bacterium | reverse complement strand
CGTTTTGCAGCGCCAACACTCGCGCCTCAATCTGCCGGTGCTGCGAGTCGGTCGGGTCCTGCCGGATGGCCGCCCGTGCCCGGTCCAGCGCCAGCGCCAAGTCCGCCGCTCGGTTGGCCGGCTGCAGCGCGCCTTGCGAAAACCACCCAATCGCCTCTGCTCCCACCGCATCCGGGTCATACACCGGCCACTGGCTCGCGCTAGCAAACTCATCCGTGGCCTCCTGATAGTCACCATTCGACAAGCTAGCTTGCCCGCGGTGATACGCCGTATTACTCATAAAGAGCGATATGGCCACCGGCAGCAGCAACACCGCCAGCGCCAATGTCGGCCAACCAATCCGCCGCTCCGTCTCCTTGCTCTGGCTGTACACCAGACCAACTATCACCGCCAGCAGTACCACCACCGCTGGGTAGCGCTGGTCCATGTCGAGTCCAAAGTGGATCAATAGCGCCACCACACTCAGCACCAGGGGAGCCCCCAGCTCACCAGCTCGCCACCACCCGCGCACCAGCCCAGCCATCAGCGCCAATAGTACCGCGATGAGCAACAACCCGCCGACGATTCCTAACTCCGCCAGTGTCTGAACATAAAAGTTGTGCGCACTCACCGAAGCACTAACTACCCGCTGCTGCACTTGTGGATGCAGGTCACCATACGTGCCTGCTCCAGACCCCCACAACGGCGCCCGGGCCCATAGTGCCACTGCACTCTTCAAGTAGTAAATCCTATCTGATCCACTCTGTGTCGTACCGCTTGCCGCCTCCGCCACACGACTGGTCAGTGTTGTAGTATTTACACCATTGAAAATTCGCTCGTGCCAAACTGCCAGCCCGTAGCTCAGCACCACTACCGCCGCGATAATGCACACAAATCGTACCCAGGCCTGTTTGCTCCACTTGCGCAGTACCACATACCCCAGCACTGCCACCCCCAGCGCCAAGGCCGCCCCGCGCGAACTCGCCAATGCAAAGGCTGTCCCCACGACCACCAAGTACGCTGTCCACCACCAGGCCACTCGGCCGCCCTTACGCAGGCCAAACATCCCCACCAACACGCCCGGTATCAGGAACGCAGCCGCCGGGTTGGGCCAGTAAAACGAACTGACAAACCGCTCATACGACACGGTTAGATAGAACCAATAGCCATACGCGCACACCGCCAGCGTCACCGCCACGTACGCCGCCAGCAAGCGCTCCCGGCCCCATTGCCAACCAGCTACCACGTAGCTCAGCCGGAATGCCAGAATCGCCGTCACCAGCATCACCAACCACACCACAGTGCTGTAGCGGTTGGCCGTCCAGGCCAGCGACAGTGCCGCCCATCCCAGCAAGCCCGCTGCGCTCCACACCAGCATCCCGGCCTTCAACCCGCGCACCGCCGGCTGTCGCCATGTCAGCAGTACCCCGAGCAATAAAGCGCCACTTCCCAGAAACATCGCCAGTGTATCCTGCCCACCACTCATCCACGGCGCCATCGCCACCATCAAGCACACAATCAAGGCCCAGCCTACCGCACCCCTCATCGTCTCCACTCCTGGCTTTATACCGCTATTGTATCAAGCTAACAGATAGGCGCAATGCTTCTGGCCAATACTCCAAATTGTGCGACATGCTATCATACGTGCATAAGCGGTAAAGCTGGAGGTCCCATGGCCACTCTCCCCCTCTCCGAACTCGTCACTGACTTCCTAGAGCATCTAGAAATCGAACAGAACCGCTCCCAGAAAACTATCGCCAACTACGATCACTACCTCCGGCGGCTCGTCGAATTTACCGAAGACTGCGACGTCGCCAAGCTTGATAACGACATGGTGCGCCACTACCGGCTCTGGCTTAGTCGTCTCAAAGACAACCAGGGCCAAGAACTCACCAAGACCACTCAGAATTATCACCTCATCGCCCTACGTAGCTTTCTCAAGTACCTAGCCAAGCGCGACATCAAGGCTCTCGATTCGGCCAAGATCGAGCTCGCCAAAACCGTCCGGCCGCAAGTCACCTTTCTCACCGCCGAGGAAGTCGAGCGGCTGCTGGCCGCCATCGACACCAATAACCCAGCCGGCCTGCGTGACCGCGCCGTCATCGAGCTCCTCTTCAGTGGCGGCCTGCGCGTCAGCGAGCTCGTCGCCGTCGACCGCGACCATATCAATCTCGAACGCCGCGAGTTCATGGTTCGCGGCAAGGGCCAGAAGGACCGGCCGGTCTTCATCAGCGAGCAAGCCGCTCATTGGATCCTCAAATACCTCGAATCCCGCCCCGACGACGGCAAACCGCTCTTCATTCACTACTCCGGCTCCCAGTCCGACGAAGAAGACGGCATGTATACCCGGCTAACCGTCCGCAGCGTCCAGCGGCTCGTCAAGCGCTACGCCCTGGCTGCCGGCATCACCAAGGACGTCACCCCCCACACACTGCGCCACAGCTTCGCCACCGACCTACTCACCAACGGTGCCGACCTGCGCTCCGTCCAGGGCCTACTCGGCCACGCCAATATCGCCACGACCCAGATCTATACCCACATCACCGACCCGCAGCTCAAGTCCGTCCACGAACGCTTCCACCGCAAGGCCGACGATTAGGCCGGCATACTAGCACTAGTACGGGCAGCCGCTTCCAGCCTGCGCCGCGCCATTGATTACCGTAAAGCCCTTGCACACATCATTGTCCGCATAGATCACGTAGTCCAAACCACCCGCCGCCCCATTACGGATTGGCACCTTGTAGATCACCCGTCGGAACGCATCACCCGCCTTGGCCGTGATATCAATCGTCGCCGTCCCATCCGGCACCGGCACCACCGCTCCGTTGCCGCCATTGCCAGTTGTGAATGTCAGCTTGTAGTCACTGCCCACGTACCGCGACCGCAGACGCATCAGGTAACTCGTCGCACCGTTATTAAACCGGTCAATCACCACCTTGCAGTGGTATGAAGCCGCCGCCGGGTTACAGGCGCTCGCCAGTGGGTTGGCTCCAGACAGCGTGGTGTAGTCGTATACCGGCGCCACCGCCGCCGTCCGCGGCACTACCAGACCGGTATACAGATTGATCGCGCCGGGCGTGCTCGCACTAAACGACCCAATCGGGTACTCCACGATATTGACCTCGATCGGTGCGGCGTATGGCCAGCCAGTTGCCTGCGACGGGAAGTTCACCAGCGGCGCATTGAAGAAATTGGGCGGGTAGCCACCCACTGGTGGCGGCGTAATGTCCCACTCCAATATCATGCTCCGGAAGCTCACGGGGCCCACATCAATCTGTACTGCCTTGTCTGCCGTCGGCAAGCTGCCCTGTGGCGAGCCCGAATAGGTAATCTGCTGGCAGGTCCACCCCACCAGCCCTGGGTTGGCCGGGTCGAGGTTAGTGTTTTGGCTAGCCGGCGTGCCACACAACTGATCCACGCCGGTAGTCCCCAGCGCCGCAACCACCTTAGTGATACCATCCTCCACGCCAGACTGCGCCGCGTAGTATGCCCGGATCGACTGCTCAGAGTCATTCGACTGGCTCAGCTCGCTCACCATCAGCGCGATTAGTCCCGTCGCTACAATCGCCAACAATATGCCCACAATGATCGTGGTCAGCAGCGCCACTGCCCCGCGTTCCGAAGCTCTATGCCTCACAATCCATCTCCTCCTCTCAAGGCCGCGCCGCTCGACAGCGTCGTCACGGCACAGAATTGCGCACCGCTACCCGGCAAACAAGCCGTCTTGGTCGCATTCAGCGCATTCAGATTATTACGTGATGCAATTGTCAACACCACCATGGCCGTTCCCAGACCAGGCGTCACTGCTGGCGTCGTCGTCGCGGCAAACTGCGTCACCTGACCAGTAGTGTCATTGAGCGTGCGCCAGGCACTCGTAAAGACCGCCGCCGGACACACCCCCGCGGCTGGCGGCGCAATCGTCCCCACCCGCAAATCACCATTAATATCCACGGCGTACTCCAGCGTTTGGCTGCCCTTCGTCAAGCACAGCGTACTCAGCTGGGCCGTGCCACCCACTGCCGCCGTGCCCGACTGCCGGATGTCCTTGATCACCGAGTCCATCACCAGCCGCGACTGCTGCTGAGTTGCCCGCGATGCGATGCCCGACTGATGAATGCGAATAATCTGCACAAACCCCGCCGTCACAATCACCAGCACAAAGCTAAAGATCGCCATCGCCACCAACAGCTCCACCAGCGTAAAGCCCTCCTGTCCCAGCTTCTGAGCCATCTGCTTCATCATGGCCGCAACGAGTCCAAATCAACGAGCTTCAGCCGCAGCGACGACGCCAAATCCGGCCCGCCGCCCCGCGCCGGTACGCCATACTGGATCACGAAAGTATAAGCCGTCGGTGCCGGCGCCGCCACACCTGGATCACCGTCAATAATAATGCGCACATAGCCGAGGCCACCTATCTGCGTCCCAGTTCCCGGACCCACTGCCGGCACCCATTGGTTCAAGCCACTAATCGTCTGCTGCACCATGTGGAAGCAGCGCTGCGTGCCCGACTGATTCGGGTCGCAGTCCGCTGAAGTCCCCCGCACGTTAATCCCCGGCAAGCTCACCGTCGCGTTACCCGCCACAAATTGTGCCCACCGGTAGCTATCCCGGAAGCTCTCCAGCGCCTCGGCCTGCTGCTGGGCGTCCGATACCATCTGGCTGCGCTCCTTAGCGTTCTGGCCCAGCGCATAGGCGTGATTAGCCGCCGCCAGTGTCGCCGACAATACCAGCGCCAGAATCGCCAATGCCAGCGTCACCTCAATCAACGTGTCTCCACGCTCCCGCCAAGCCTGCCTCATAGGTATGTCCTCGTCACGGAGTTATTAGTCACATCAATCGTAATTACCGCCCGCCGCCCGTACGGATCCGTCAGTTGTAGGGTGTAGGTCGTTCCCGACGGCGTGAAATTACCGTACTGGAATGTAGTCGTACCCCAACCACCACCCGGGCTCACCGCCGTCCGCAGCGACCCATCTACCGGTGACCGCGTAAACGCCACCTGCTCAATTGCCGCACCACTATACTTCACCCCCCAGTCCAGCGAAATCGTCGTGTCCTCACTCGGCACCGTATACACTGGCTGGGCCGCCGTCGGCGCCAGATTGTTGGCCGTATACAGTGTCTGCACCTGAATCGTCGATGAGTTTGGCGTAAACGTCAGCAACCGGCCCATCGTCACGTTGGCCGAATCCATCCCGCCCGATAGTTTAATCGTGGCCAGCGCCTCGGTCCGCTTCGCCACCACCGATTCCTTCGTCCGCTCTATGGTGTTCGTAAACTGCGCCGACTGCCGTAGCGTCGCGAACCCAGCGATAATCATCACCGCCAGCACTGACGAGATAGCCATCACAATAATGAGCTCAATCAACGTGAAACCAGCTTGCGATCTTGCAGCCATAAGTACTTTCAATATACCACACCCACCTGTTTGCCGGCTGCGCACCCTATCCCAAGCCATTAAGCCGCAGGTACCAATCCACAATTTGCCCACCGTACAGGTATGCCACCACGGTCGCCCCCGCCAAAAATGGCCCAAACGGGATATGGTCCCGCCGCCGCTTGCGCTTGCTCACGATCAACGCTACGCCCACAGCCGCCGCTACATTAAATGCCAGCAGTAATGCCACCGCCATCCCACGCAATCCCAGCAGCAGCCCCATCAGAAACATCAGTTTGATATCACCACCACCCATCGCCCGCCCACGGGTCACGACTACCAGGCCAAAGAACGCACCGGCCGTCACTAGCGCTGCCAATACCGGCCCGCGCGCTGCCACCCAGCTGTGCGTCTCCCACACCCGCAGCAGTAGCAGCACCGTCGCCAGCCCAATCGCTGGCCCCATCACCTTATCTGGCAGCAGCATCCAGCGCAGATCATACACCGCCAAAATGATTAGAGCGGTCAGCACCGCCAGCCACAGCCCAAACATCAGCCATTGCTGCACCGTCACCGGCATGAGCTGCGCTAGGCTCAGCGCAAACAGTCCACTAGTAACCGCCTCTACCACCGGATATTGGATATGGATGGGCGCCTTACAGTACCGGCATTTGCCGCCCAGCAGCACCCACGACACCACCGGCACCAAATCCTTGGCCGCTAGCACATGGTGGCACTCCGGGCACTCACTGCGCCCCTTCGTCCATTTGCGCCCCACATACAGCCGCCACACCAAGGCATTGATCGCCGAACCAATCAGTAGTCCCAGCAAGCCGAAGTACAATACCACCAAAAGCATAAGCCGATTATACCGAAAAACGGCCCGGGTAGGGCCGTTTTTCTAAAGATCTAAGCGTCTTACTTGTTGTCGCGGCAGGCAATACCCTGCTCAAGCTGCATCCGGAGCGTAAACACCCGGGCGTTCGCGTTGGCAGCACCGTCACACGTGGTACCACTACCGATCGTGTAGGTAATGTTACCGGCCGTAGCACCACCAGTCAGGACGTAGGTCGCACCAGTCGTCGGGTCATTGAAGTTCGACGGCAGGTAGGCCGCAAACGTCGCACCTGAGAACTGAGCGGTCGTCGGGTAGGTACCACTATTGTTGGAAGCGTAGCTCTCTAGCTGGCCGTACAAGCGGCCCAAGTCACTCTTGCGCTGCGTGTCGCGGCGGCTCGCTTGAGCACCAGACACGGCCAGGAACACGATCACCAGGAGCAAACCAGCGATGGCTAGCACCAGCACGATTTCAATTAACGTAAAACCTTTCTCTCTCTGCAGCAAACTTCTCACCTTCGGTTGCCTTTCTTAAATTGCACTTATAAATACGCTATGCCTCAATATTGCGCTTATGCTCGCGCAATGTCAATGCGCTTGCCCTACTTCAAGTTGTCTACGCCACCCGAACCGACCAGCGAGTACACTGGCAGCAAAATGGCCGCGATTACCCCTCCCACAGTTACGCCCAGCACCACCATCAAGAGCGGCTCAATCGTGGTCGACAGATTTTTCACTTCCTCGTCTACTTCGTTTTCGTAGTAGCCCGCTACCCGGTCCAGCATCGAGTCAATCGCGCCGGACTGTTCACCAATCTTGACCATCTGCGGCACCAGCTTCAGGAATGTATCCTCACGCTCCAGTGTCAGTGACAGCGCCTTGCCACCCTTCACATCCACCATCGCCCGGTTAATCGCTGCTTCCACATGCACATTATTGATCGAGTCACGCACAATTCTCAGTGCCTCTAGCATCGGGATGCCGCTAGTCAACATCGTGCCGAGCGTCCGCGCAAACCGCGCCATGTATACCTTGCGGAAAATCTTACCAAACAACGGCGCCCGTAGCTTCGCCTGGTCAGCTGCCGCCCGGCCGCTCGGCGTCTTGATCCACGCCCGCAGCGCAAACACCCCGGCCGCCGCCACCGCCAGCACCAACCACCAGAACTGAGTAATAAATGTCGAGATAATGATCAGGACATGAGTCAATGTCGGCAGGTTCTTGTGCAGGTCCTTATACAGCCCACCCACCTGTGGCAAAACCGTCGTCAACATGAACACCAGCACCGCCAAGATCACAAACAGCACAATCACCGGATAGACCAGCGCGCCCCGGATCTTGCTCAGAATGGCCGCGTCTTTTTCCTGTTGGCTGGCAATCCGCTCCAGTGCCTTGTCGAGCGATCCAGACGCCTCACCCGCCGCCACCAGGCTGATATACACGTTGCTAAACACATTACTATGCTGGCCAAATGCCGCGCTCAGCGCCACGCCCGACTCCACGCTCGTCACGATCTCCGTCACGATACTGGCCAGGTTCTTGTTGCTAATCTGCTCCTGCACCGTCCGCAAGCTCTGCGTCAGCGGCAGGCCGGCATTGATCAGTGTGCTCAGTTGCCGCGTGAAGATTACCCGGTCCTTCGCACTAACCCGGCCACCCAGGCCACTCTTCGCCAACAAGCCAGCGTCCTGCTTGCTCTCGATCTCAATCGGGAACAAATTCTGCGCAATCAGCAGCTTGGCTGCAGCCTGCTCGTTCTCGGCCTGCACTTCCGCCTTGACCAGCTCGCCAGTCTCGTTCTTGTGCGCTGTATAGACAAACGTCAGCACGCGGTCACTATCCTCTCATTAACCGCTCAAGCTCAGCCAGGTCGAGCGCGAAGTTCTTGGCCTCATCGTAGGTAATCTTGCCCTGCTGGATCAGGTTCACCAGCTGGCGGTCCATGCTCTGCATGCCGTACTCGGCGCCGGTCTGGATGACCGCGTCCAGCTGGTGCGTCTTGCCCTCCCGGATGATATTGCGCACCGCCCCCGTGGCCACCAGAATCTCCGCTGCCACCACCCGGCCGCCGCCGATAGCCGGCACCAGCCGCTGGCTCACAATACCTTGCAACATACCGGCCAGCTGCACCCGGATCTGCTGCTGCTGGTGCGGCGGGAACACGTCGACCATACGGTCGATACTCTGCGCCGCGCTGTTGGTGTGCAGCGTTGCCAGCACCAAGTGACCCGTCTCGGCAATGGTCACGGCCGCCGCGATCGTTTCTAGGTCGCGCATCTCGCCGATCAGCACCACATCCGGGTCCTGCCGCAAGCTACTGCGCAGCGCCGCCGCGAAGCTGTAGGTGTCATAGTGAATCTCGCGCTGCACCACGATGGCTTTCTTGCTCGAGTGCGCGTACTCAATTGGGTCTTCAATTGTCAGGATGTGACACGCCCGCTCCGTATTGATCATGTCGACCATCGCCGCTAGCGTCGTGCTCTTACCCGAGCCAGTCGGCCCCGTCACCAGCACCAAGCCACGCGGGAACTTCGTGAAGTCAGTGAGCACCTTAGGCATCGCTAGCTGCTCCAGCGTCCGTACCTGCGCTGGGATCAGCCGCAATGCCGCCGCCAGGTTGCCCCGCTCATGGAAGGCGTTCACCCGGAAGCGGCCGTAGTTACCAAAGGCAAACGAGAAGTCCACTTCCTTGTCCTTGAGCAGGATCTCCTTCTGGTCGTCGTCTAGGATGGAAAATACCAGTTTTTCCATGTCGGCTTCATCCAGAGTTGGGGTCTCATCCACTGGCTTAAGCGCGCCATCCACCCGCAACATCGGTGGCAGTCCCACCTGTAGGTGCAAGTCCGAAGCATTCTGCTTAATTACCTGCTCGAGCAGTAATTCAATTTTGAGATCAGCCTTCTCCACAAATTCACCTCTGATTGACCCCATTAAAGCACAAGAGCTATGACTTTGTACATGCACATTCCCAGTCAGCCTTCTTGCTAATTACCAACCATTGCCCTACAATCAAGTCCGCAACTTCACAAGCCCTCTACTCCATTGGAGGCATTATGAGTGAACCCGTGGCGGCGGCCCCAATGGATGAGCCGCCCAAAGCCTCATGGCTTGGCCACAACGCGCCCCGCTTGCTCATCCTCAGCGCCTGCCTGGGCATCTCGGCCGTCTTCTGGCCGACCAGCCTGGGAGCGCTCATCGTCGGGTTGAGTATCTTGAATCTCACGCTGTCTGTGGTCATCATCTTCACCTGGATCAGGCATGACAATCGTCTCTGCGACTTCTGTCACGATGAGTTCCCCGTCGACGGTGAGATCCAGGCCGAGCGCTACCACCGGCGCTTCCGCGTCGTCCACTCGCTGATAGCAATCGGCGCGATCGTCCTCTCCACCATGGTGTTGCCGATCGTCTTGCCCGACAGCTGGGCCTATGCGGCCAGCATCGCCGGCAATTCGTTCCTCATCTACTGGTCGGTAGCATTTCTCACGCACCGGCGCCTACAGTTCTGGTGTCCGTTCTGCCGTGACGACGGCGACTGGGACGATCCCGTACCCGAGCCCGCCCCCGACCCCTCGATGCAGCGCGACATTCGCTAGCCACCGGCCCCTCTGGATTTATCCGGAGGGGCTCGTTCATTGCCAGGCGTCCAGATCGAGCCTACAATACGTCTCACGCCAATCCTTTCACGCAATCGGGAGGTTTACCTTGGACGAAGGATTGACTCGCACCAAGCGGCTGATGCTCTGGCTGGGCCACTATTTCAACTACGCCATGATCATCATCATGGTCGGTGCCGTCCTCAGCACGCTGCTGGCCATCTCGACGCCCCACCAGTCGCCCCGCGACTTCGGGCTCAATTTCGAGACCATCAGCAAGCTGGCCCTACTGGCCATCTTCATTGCCGGTATCTGCGGCCTGCTGGTATTCAGCCTGCTCCGGCACGACACCAGTCTCTGCGGACGTTGTCTTGCCGACATGCCGCTCAACGGGCAGGCCGAGGCCACCAAGCATCTGCGGTCGCTACGGTACTTCCATTCGCGAACGCGTCTGGTCGCCGCAGCCATTCTGCTGCTACTGTTCGTCACCGCACCACTCTACGGCATCTGGCAGCTACCCATCGTGCTGGCATTTGCCACCGAGGGCACCTACTACGCCCTCGCCACCATCCGGCACCGGCGAGTTCAACCCTGGTGCCCATGGTGCCACTGGGGTCGAGGCGGAGACGAGGAGTTCGTCCCCGAGCCCGATCCCGACCCGGCCGGCACAGTCCGGTCGTAGCTCAACCCCCTCCGGATTCGTCCGGAGGGGTCTTTCATTGCGTATCAAACCCAATGCGGCTAAAATTCGTTCACGCCAATCCTTTCGCACGTTAGGAGGTCCACCATGGACAAAGGATTGACTCGTACCAAACGGCTAATGCTGTGGGTTGGGCATTACTGCTACCAGATCTTCGTGGTAGTCTACCTCGCGACCTTCATCACGAGCATCCCCAGCCCCAGCACCAAACCGTCCCTCGGCTGGCATTTCACCTGGGGCACGTTGGCTAGCGTCCTGATCAATGCCGCCTACATCGGCCTCATCATGAGCAGCGTGTTCCGGCACGATACCGGCCTCTGCGAACGCTGCATCGCCGACATGCCGCTCGACGGTCCAGCCCGAGCCGAGAAATACCGGAGGTCCCTGGGCACCTACCATTCCATACCTCATCTCATCCTGCTGATCGCCGTGCTGATCCTGTTCTTCGCCTCGCCCTGGCTGGGGCTATTGCGTCTCCCAGCCATTGCCGCGTTTATGGTCGTGAACATTCACACCTGCGTTCTAGCAGTCCGGCACCGGCGGCTCGAGCCCTGGTGCCCCTGGTGCCACTGGGGGCATGGCGGCGACGAAGAGTTCGTCCCCGACCCCGACCCAGATCCAGCCGGCAGCATCCAGCATTAGCCTGGAACCCCCAAGGGCCCCGCCATATTGGCAGGGCCCTCGCTTTGTCCTACTCGCTTTGTCCTAGTCGAAGTAGTCGATCTTGAGCCGCTGTCGTACCAGCTCCATCGTCTCTTGTGCCACCTGGCGAGCCCTAGCTGTACCTTGCCGCAGCAGCTCCATCACCGCCTCCGGGTCCTTGGCCAGCTGCTCACGGCGCTCCCGAATCGGCGCGATCACATCCTCCAGTACACCCACCAATCGCTTCTTGATCTCCACGTCCCCCAGACCGCCCTTGCGATAGCGCGCCTTCAGCTCGGCCACCGCCTCTTTGTCAGGGTCAAAGATGTCCAGGTACGCAAACACCACGTTACCCTCAACCTTACCCGGATCCTGCAAATGCACATGGCCCGGGTCGGTGTACATCATGCCAACCTTGCGCTCAATTTCCGCCTTCGAGTCCTTCAGAAAGATGGCGTTGCCAAGGGATTTACTGGCCTTCGCGTTGCCATCAATACCCACCAGTCGCGGCATGTCCGAAAGCACTGGTTCGATCTTGCGAAACGTCTGCCCATACGTCGTGTTAAACCGGGTCAGCACTTCATTGGCCTGCTCGATCACCGGCAGCTGGTCCTCACCCACCGGGATCAAAGTGCTGCCGCAAAAGAGCATGTCCGCCGCCTGGCTAATCGGGTAGGTCAGGAAGCCTACCGGCACGTCCTCCCCGTAGCCCTTTTGCTGCATTTCATTCTTCACTGTCGGATTACGCCGCACCCGGGCCAGCGTCACCAAGTTCAGGAAAAACACCGTCAGCTCAGCAATCTCCGGCACCTGGCTCTGGATAAACATGATGCTTCTGTCCGGCGACACCCCAACCGCCAGGTTGTCCAGGGTTACTTCCAGAATATTGTCACGAACCTTCTGCGGGTTCTCGGCGTTGTCAGTCAGCGCCTGCACATCGGCTAGCATGTAGAAGCACTTCTCGTACTCCTCCTGCAACCGCACCCGGTTCTGGATCGAACCAACGTAGTGACCCAGGTGCAATGGCCCGGTCGGCCGGTCCCCGGTCAGCACTACGCCTTGTTTAGCCGTTTTCATGGCTATAGTCTCCATTTAGTTACTAAAAATCTCGTCCTCAAAACACAACGTTAGTTTGTGTTCTAAGGACGAGACTCTTTCGGGAGCCCGCGGTGCCACCTTAGTTACCGGCCATGCCAGAATGCCGGCCGGTCACTTAAGCCCATGGTTACGGGGGCTGCCGGACCTCCACTAGCGCAGAGGCCATCCTGCTCACCGGCCAGCCGGGAGCGACACGGGCCCAACCCCCAGCCTGCTAGCCGGGGACCCGTATCTAGGATATTGCCAGTGTTTTAAAGGACAAGCCTATTATACCACATGCATGCGGCAGCTAAAAGTCCGCCGCCACCCGGGCCACTTCCTCGAGCGTGGTCAGCCCGTTCAGCGCTTTCAGGTAGCCATCCTGCTTCATGGTGATCATGCCGTCCTTCTGCGCCTGGTCCTGCACCTGGCTGGTAGTCGCCCGGTTCCCTAGCAGCCGCTCCATCGTCTCAGTCATGGAAAACACCTCATAGATACCCACCCGGCCCTTGTAGCCCTTCACGCATTTGCTACAACCCTTCGCGTGCCACAGTGAATAAGTTTTGTCATCAGCCATCGGCAGCGTATCATAGCCGAGATCCTTTTTTGTTCGCTCCAGATCTTCCTTTGTCTTAGGCAAAATTCCGCCAATCGTATCATGGATAGACTTGGTTTCATTCTCATTAGTCTTAAACGGATCCTTACAGTTCTCACACAGCTTACGCACCAAGCGCTGGCCAATCACCGTGTTAATCGTACTAGAGATCAGGAATGGCTCAATGCCCATATCCAAGAGCCGCGGCAGCACACCCGCCGCCGAGTTCGTGTGGATCGTACTGAGCACCACGTGGCCCGTCAGTGCTGCCTGCACGGCCAGGTCCGCCGTCTCTTTGTCACGAATCTCCCCTACCAGCACCACGTTCGGGTCCTGCCGCAGAATACTCCGCAAGCCGCTGGCAAATGTCAGACCCACATCCGCATTCACCTGGATCTGGTTAA
>CAZDGK010000007.1:0-26232 GCA_964505035.1 uncultured Candidatus Saccharimonadales bacterium | reverse complement strand
CGCAAGCCGCTGGCAAATGTCAGACCCACATCCGCATTCACCTGGATCTGGTTAATTCCATCCATCTTGTACTCTACCGGATCCTCGAGCGTCACAATATTGATGCTCACGTCCTTGAGCTCCTGCACGATGGCGTACAGCGTGGTGCTCTTACCCGAGCCAGTCGGACCAGTACTGAGCGTCATGCCGTGCGGCTTATGAATACCATCGGTAATGTTGCGCAAGGCCCGCCCGTGAAAACCCAGGGCCGTCAGCGTCAATATGCTCGAATCCTTGTCGAGCAACCGGATCACCACCTGCTCGCCCCACACCACCGGCGATATCGCAATACGCAGGTCAATCTCTTTGCCACTCGAGCTAATCTGGAACTGCCCATCCTGTGGCACCCGGTGCTCATCAATCCGCAGGTTGCTCAGGATCTTGATGCGCGAAATCAGCGCTGGCTCAATGCTCTTGGGCAGCGTCATCGTCTCCTGCAAGATGCCGTCGATACGGTAGCGAATCTTCAAGTCCTTCTCGCGTGGCTCCACATGGATGTCCGACGCGTGGGACTGCGCCGCGTAGTCGAGAATGGCGTTCAGCGCCCGCGTAATCGGGGCGTCCTGGACCAGGTTCTTCAAGCCCTCCGGGTTCTTCGCCTCTACCGGCGGGTGCTCGTCTACCTTGTCCACGCCCTCTGCCGCCGCTAGATCGGCCGCCACATCGCTCCGGAACTGCCCCAGGATATGATCAATCGACCCGCGGCTCGCCAGGTATACCGTCAGGCTGTGACCCATCTTGCGGCTCAGGAAGTCGACGGCTTGAATGTTGGCCGGGTCAAGCATCGCCACCGCCAGGCGTCCTTGCTGCATACCAAACGGCACCGCCATGTATGTCTCAGCCGTCTCCCGTGGCAGTAGCGCCGTCACGTCCTCCGGCACAGCAATCTGCTCCAGGTTCACATACGGCACACCCATAGCCTGCGCCGAGATGCGTGTCAGGTCTTCCTCGCCGATCAGCTCCTTCTCGGCAATATACGAAATCAGCGGCTTGCTCTCTTTGAGCGCCTCTACCTTGGCCTCTTCTAGCTGCTCCTTGGTCAAAACCTTCGTCGAGAGCAGCAGCTCCTCTATCTTATGCTGGCCCTCAACCGACAGCATGACTCACCCCCCTCCTGCTATTTCGCGCCAAAGACTGCTTGGTTATTGAGCCCTGTCGTTAAGTCGAGCGGCACGGTAAAGTCCTGTACCGTACTGGCGTCAGACAGCTTAGTCTGTGCCGCCGTATCAAAGTCCGACGAAATCTCTCCCACCACCTCTACCTTCACCGTCTTGGCCGCTGCGGCCGACGAACCCTTGGGCTTGGCAATCTGCGTATACACCACGTAGCCAGCCACCAGGAAAATCACCACGGCCACCACCAGCATACCTAGGTCTTTGGGCTTCACTTGATCTCCTCCGTCGTAATCGGCAATGTCGCCTTGTCTTGGTACCAGGTCGTCACGTCCATGATTGCCGACAAGCTACTAGCCGTACCAGTCACCTGAATGTCCGTCACTCGCATGGGCCGGGCCGACTGCTCGATCAATCCGAGTAGCTTCACCAGCGAAGCGTAGTTACCTTCCAAGTTCATGTTAAAGCTGTACATCTGCGGCTTAGCTGTCCCCCCAGACGTGTCTGCCGTGCTCGGTGCCACCGTTGCGCTCGGCCCAATCAGCTTCAGCGACATACCAGCCACACCACTCATGCCTTCCATGTAGCCCAGCAGACCCGGAAAGTCCGCGTCAGTCGGCAATGCATCCATGATCAGCTTCTGCCGGCTGCCCAACTGATTGTAGTTGCTTACCAGTACCGGCGCCGCGGTCACATCTTTGTCCAATTGCTTGTTGGCCTTATCCTTGGCCACTACCACCTTGGCATCACGCAGCAGGGTACCCAGCATCGCATTACCCACGAGCACCGATCCCCCCACCACCAGCAAGCTAATCAACACCAACACGATGATGTAATTGTTGTTCGAGAGCTGTGGTTTACTACTGGTTGTTGCTGCTGGTACTGCCACTGACCGCTCCTTCGCCCATCGTTGCGTTAATCGTAAACGTCACTCCCTGGCCACCTCGCGCCACCGGCTGCACTGTCACGTCGGTAAAGTACGGCTCAGTAGTCGGCGCTCCGGTCCCAATCGTCACATGCTCAGCCTCCATAGCCCGCGCCAGCTTACCCACCGCCGCAAACGACGGCGCCGTACCCACCACGGTCAGACTGTTGTCTGCCCCAAGCGTCATCGTCGCCAATGATACCTGCTGCGGGTTAGCCTCGCCATAGGCATTGAAGAACTTCGTAAAGAACGCCCGGTTCTTGTACAACCCCGGCAGTGCCGCTAGGTGTTGCTGTGTCGTCAGCGCATCAATCAAGCCCTGGGTATTCTCCAGCTTCTGCGTGTTGTCAGCTATTTTGCTGTTGAGTCCGCTAATAATCAGCTTCTGGCTGGTCGTGTACAGTGCCATCAGTACAACCACGCCGCCGCAGACGATCCACACCACCACCGCAATGCTGGTGGCGAGCTGCCGGCGCCGGGCTGCTTTGAGCTTGGCTTGCCGGGTATCTGGTAGCAGGTTTACGAGGACGTTCACTGCATGTACCCCCGTCCGGCCAGTCCCACGGCCGCCGCGTATTCACTCGAGATCGTCATCAGCTTGTCCTGCAGATTGGCCGGGTACGATACATTGACCCACGAGTTACCAAACTCCACCGGCAAGCCCGTTGAGTTGGCCAGGAACGAGCCCAGCTCTGGCAACGCCGCCGTCGCCCCAGTCACCACCAACTTCTCCAGCTTCACATCCGGGTAGCGGCCATTGAAGAACTTGGCCGATTTCTCAATCTCACTCACCAGGCTATCTAGCGTCGGCTTGATCGCCTTGTAGACCTGACCCTCCAGCTTGCTCTGCGTCAGACCAAACTTGTACGTAAACTGCGTCGCCTGCACTTCATCAAGTCCCAGGCTCTGCGCCACGCTCCGCACCAGAGTCATGCCACCCACCGACACGCTACGGATCAGCCGCGGTGTGTTCTTCCAGACAATCGAAATGTCCGAGTCCAGGCTTCCCAGGTCCAGTATCACCACCGCCAAGCTGCTCGGCGGCACCAGCGCTCGCGCCACCGCGATAGCATTCGCCTCCAGCGCCAGGGGCTCCAGATCGGCCGCCGCCATGATCCCCATATACTTGTCCACTACCGAGCTAGGTGCGGCCACCAGCAGCACTTCCAGATTCTTGCCATCAGCCGACTCGTCAATCACTGCCCAGTCAAGCTTCACCTGGCTAATCGCCATCGGGATGTATTGCTCAGCCTGGTAGCGAATCGCCTTCGCCAGCTGGTCGTGATCCAGCTTGGGCGTCGTGATCGTCGTACCAAACACCTTAGCCGATGGCAGACCCAGCACCACATGCTTAGCCGTAATGCGGTTCTCACGCACCAGTTGCTTTACCAGTTCAGCCACCTTGTCCTGGTCAATCTTGGAGTCGCTCATGGTGATGTTGCCGGGTACCGGCACAGCCCCATACGCCACCAGCGCCGGATGCGTTCCACCCCCCCTCAGTTGAATTAGCCGGACAGCTGTGGACCCGATATCAAGACCGAAAAACTCGGTGTCTTTAACAAATAATCCCATTACTCAAACTTTACCATAACCAGTTTACCTAATTCAACGGTGGCCGCTCGCCTAGACTCTGGAGCAAGTTCACATCCGCGGCCGAGTCAAACAGCTTGGGCGGGTTCAGGTAGATTTGCCCCGTCATATTGATAATCTCACCCACGGTCGCCGTCGGACCGCCCAGCGACGCCGGACCTACCCGGTGGAATGCCAGCGTATTGCCCATCAGGAAGCCATTGACGGTCAAAGTGTTCTTGCATGGCGCCGCATTGCCCTCGGCGCAGGTATCAATCGTGCCATTGGAGAACAAATATGCATCCACCCGGTTCGCCGCCCCATTAATCACAATGTTGCCATTGGCAATGATGCCCATAGACGGCACGTTGCTAGCACTCGCCGGCGGTGCGCTCAACATAAGCGGACCACTTATTATCACCCGGTCTGTCAGTGCCAGGATCGTAATCTTGTTGGTAAACGTCCCGTACAACGTCACATCACCGCCACCGTTATGCACGTACACACCTGACACCATGGATGCAACATCATGCGACCCCGCCGGCAACGGCAGCGTGGGCTGGCCGCCCAGGAAGTAATTGCGACCCACCGTCACCAGGTCGGGCCGGCATATCGTATAGTAATCGCCATTGCGTCCCAGTGTCGCCGCCGTGCTACCAGCCGTATTGTTGGAGCCGAACCCAGCCACCAAGCCACTCGCCGACACTACATACTCACCCAGCGAGTTCGATTGTGGGCTAGTCGTCACGGCACCATTGGCATTCTGAGCCTGGCCACAGACCCCGCCACCCGCATGCACATCACCGTCAGTCCCAATGACGCCGGGATAGTGCGGCCGGTAGACCGTCCAGCAATTTGGCCCTTGCGACACCGATCCTCCTGATGACGAACTCGGGAATATGATGAAGTCGACACACACCGATGTCCCCTCCGGCGTTGCAGGCGCTATCGTGAACTGCAAGCCGTTGGTCTGCGCACTCGTCACGCCTGCCGGCAGACCTGGATATCCCCAATACCAACACGGCGTCGTCGCCGGACACGGGCTACCATAGCCCACCACAGTCGCATAGCCTCCCGGTGAAGACGACCCCGCATACTGGATATAGGCCGGCGATTCATTACCCACCGCCATCGTGAAGTTGGTAGCGGGGGCTATCGAAGTATTCGTCACGCTCGGACTGAGGTTGTACGTCACACCGGGCTGCAAGATCCCGCCAAATGGCGGCGTGCCGGTGCCAGTTGTCAGGCTACCGGTCAGTGACCACGGCAGTGGTCCAATTCCTGGCAGGCCACCAATCGGGTTGGCGCATGCCCGCCGGATCGCATAGGCTGGTAGGCCCGTGATGGGGTCATAGAACAATATGGCCGCTTGCCGAACGCCTAGCCCACACACACCAGACGACGCCGGCTCAAAGAAATAGGCAATGTCTTGCCGCGTCCGCTGATAGTACGTGTTCAAAATCCCGCATGGAAACAAATACCCATAGTTGAAGTCCACATAGCCCGGATTTGCCGCGTACCAATTCATCATGGTTAACCAGTCGTTCCAGCGCGTGTTCGAATAAGCAATCGTTACCGCCCCAGGACTGCTATTCACCTTCAGCATTGTCAGAATGTAAAACGCCGCCGCGGTTCGCTGCTGGGTGGTACCGCTCCGCAAACCGTTCACAAAGTTAACCCACGAAGCCACATTCACTACCCCACCCGGAATACCACCATTCAGCACCGGGGCGCCCGTGTCTTCATACTGGCGCTTGAAGTACCCGCACCAGCGCGTGGTATTCAACGGCGTCGCACTACCCGTCGGACAGCTACCAGCCAGGCCAGCCTGGGCCGTCGGCGCCGTCGTCACCATAATGCCAGTCGCGATCGTAATGGCCACCGCCATCAGACCACCCCAGGCCATCAGCTTCCGTTTCATGGCTGTGCCTCCGGGTGTTGCAATGCATCAATATGCTCCTGCAGGCCCTCTGGAGTGATCTGCTGGATGTCGCTCTCTGGCAGCTTCTTTAGATCCACTATAGCCTGCTGGTACTCCTTGATAGCCAAGTCCTTGTCGCCGATTTTCTCGCCAATCTCCGCCAGGTTCAGATCGTTCGCCAGTGTCGTGCCCTGTAGAGCCTCCATCTGGCGGTAATACTTAATCGCATCCGCATCCCGATCCAGCGCCAGGCTCGTACCCGCCAGCTGCGACAGGACGATCAGCTTGTCGCCCTTGGTCCAAGCTTTCCACTGCACACTCTTAATCAGCGCCAATCCCTCGGCCGGCTTGCGCTCCTGATTCAGCCTCTCCGCCTGATCAGCCGCTCCTTGCACACTCGGCGTCAGGAACCACAGCGCCAGCAGCGCCGCCACTGACACCACAGCCGCCGCCCCCACGACTATCAGCGTCGTTTGCTTGTTAACCCGTCGTGGCTCACGTTGGACTTGGGGCATCACCGTCACAAATTAGTCTGTAGCCAATGTATCGCACTTATGCTTACGTGGCAAACCCCCATCCACCCGCGCAAAAAGCGGCCACCGCACGGTAGCCGCCATCGTTCATGTCTCGTTGATTTCGCGCCGCCACAGGCGCCGCTCCGTCTGGCGGAGCTGGTGCTTCTCTCTGCAGCGGCCCTGCCGGGTCAATCCAGCCGGGTTGCATTCCCGGTCCTTCATGCCCTTGGGGTTGTGCAAGTTGGGCTTGCAGCGACTTCTTGCGAGCATCGGTGCTCCGGACATACCACGCCTCCTAGTAGGCTAGTTGGTATGTCGCACCTGCCTGTCCATATCGTGCCTCTTCTCGCTCGACTTTTGCCTAGGCTCAGGCTACAATACAATAACACATTTTCCACTTCTCAGAAAGGTCCCTCTCGTGAGTCTTTCCCTCGGCATCGTCGGCCTGCCCAATGTCGGCAAATCTACCCTCTTCAACGCGCTCACCAAGGCCAATGTCTTGGCGGCCAATTATCCATTTGCCACTATCGAGCCCAATGTCGGCATCGTCCCTCTCCCCGACCCGCGCCTGAGCCAGCTCGCCCGGCTCTACGACAGCGCCAAAGTCACTCCCGCCACCGTCACCTTCGTCGACATCGCCGGCATTGTCCGCGGCGCCAGCGAGGGTCAGGGCCTAGGCAACAAATTCCTCGCCCACATCCGCGAGTGCAATGCCATCGTCCAGATGGTGCGCGCCTTCTCCGACCCCAACGTCCAGCACGTGGACGGCGCCCCGGATGCCCGCAGGGACATCGAGACCATCGGCACCGAGCTCATGCTGGCCGACCTCCAAACCGTCGAGAACCGCCTCGCCCGCATCGACGGCGAGGTCAAGCGCGACCCCAAGGCCTTCGGTCCCGTCCGTGACGCCCTCACCCAGGCCCAGGAGCTACTCGGCCGCGGCACGCTGCTATCCGCCTCCGGTCTGGACCTCGCTCCGCTGCGCGACCTCCAGCTCCTCACCGCCAAGCCGTTTATCTACGTTTTCAATCTGGACGAGAGTGACTTGAACAACAAAGTGTTGCAAGAATCACTACACAATTTAGTCGCCCCCGCCCGGGCAATTTTCTTGTGCGCCAAGATTGAAGCCGAGCTCGCCGACCTGCCCGAAACCGAAGCCGCCGAACTACTCTCATCGCTCGGCCAAACCGAGTCTGGCCTGGCCCAGCTAGCCCATGCCGGCTTCACCACCCTCGGTCTCCAGACCTACCTCACCGCCGGTCCCAAGGAAACCCGCGCCTGGACCATCCCCGCCGGCGCCACCGCCCCCGAGGCCGCCGGCGTCATCCACACCGATTTCCAGCGCGGCTTCATCAAGGCCGAGGTCGTGTCTTATGCCGACCTCATCTCCGCCGGCTCACTGCTGGCCGCCCGCGCCGCCGGCAAGGTCCGCCTCGAAGGCAAAGACTATGTCATGCAGGACGGCGACGTCGTCGAGTTCCGCTTTAACGTATAATCGGAACATGAACCCAGAACCAGCTCGCGTTTACCCTGAAGCCGAAGCCGAGCTGCTTGAGTTTGTTGACCAGCACGACCAACCCACCGGCCAAACCGCCGCCCGTGGCAGCATCAAAGGCCAAAACGTTATCAATACCCGCTACGTGTCAGTCTTCATCAGGAACGACCTGGGCCAACTTTGGTGTCCCTCCCGCCGCCTAGACGGCAATTGGCCAGGCGGTCTCGATTTTGCCATTGGCGGTGCAGTCGCGGCTGGCGAAACCTACGAAGCTGCCGCCGTCCGCGAAGCCGCCGAAGAAATGGCGCTTGAACTTCAGCCCAGTCAACTCACCGAAATTGCCCATCTCAGCCCCTACAAATACCCCGTTGGCTGCTTCCAAAAGATCTTCGAGGTCCAGCTAAACGACGCACCCCGGCCCACCGGCGAGCAACACCTGTCAGGCCGCTGGTACGACGTCAACGAGCTCATTCCAGCGCTCGCCGTCAGCCGCCTACCTCACAAATCCGACCTCCTGCCCGTTGCGCGGCTGTGCTATGGACCACTCAAAGATCTAGATCGAAAGCAATTCGCGCCGTGAATCCCAAGCCCATCTCCATCCCCGTCCTCGACTACCACCTAGCCGCCGACTACCACGATACTGGCCACGACAAGCACATCCTCTATGTCCTGCTCGGACGCGGCTCCAGCAAGGCTCGGGTCGCTCAGTTCGTTAGCGATATCATCGCCCAGGCCGGTCTCAACGCCCTGGTGCTCAATAATTCGGGTCACGGCGACAGTCCGTTCACACCTGAAATCCTAACCCCCGCTCAATATCTCCTCGAAACCATCGCGGTCTTCGATCAGCTACGAGCCAAGCACCCTCACGCCCAGCTCAGCGTCCTCGGCACCAGCTACGGCGGCCTCATGGCGGCCTGGCTCACCCGCTACCGCCCGGTGCACAAACTGGTTCTCCGCACCCCCGCCCTGTTTCAGCCTGCCGATTTCTACACCTCGGTGGAGCATCAAGACCAATCCGCCACCCTAGCCTATCGCGCCGATGCCACCACCGTCGCAGCCAACCCCCTATTCCACCAGTCACCCATCAATCAATTCCCCACCCTGCTCATGATCCACGGCCAGGACGCCTTCATCCCACCCACGGTCACCGACGCCTATCAGCAGAATTTTTCAGCCAAAACCTACCTGGCGCCAGCATTTACCCACAGCATCGGCGACGCCAGCAATCCGCGCGATCAATTCCCCGCCTACCAGTCCGCCATCGCTGATTTCCTAGCCAAATAGCCTCAAACCTGGTAGAGTGTGCGCAGAGCCCAGTCCTGGGCTTGTTCCGTCTCAACTAGGAGGCGCTATGACCGCATCTCCTGCGGCCACCCAAGCCTTCACCATCCCGTGGTTCGATGACAGCGAGATCCAAGCCGGATTCTCACTGCACGACACCAGCCAGCCGCTCAACTATTCGATGCGGCGGCCCGGCGAAGGCAACGAGCCAAGCATCGCTCGGAGCAACCTGTATCACTTCGCCGAGCAGATGGGTTTCGATGTCAGATCGCTCGTCATGGCCCGTCGTTGGCCCCACCTCAGCCGCGTTCGGCTGCTGGTGGACTCGCGCGACACGGTCCCCGACGATCGCAATGGCAGCCTCAACCCGAAACTGTGGCCCTCCACCGGCCCCGAAGCCGAGTTCCTGCATTCCTGCGACGGACTAGTCACCCAGAACCCAAGCTTCATTCTCGGTGTCCAGTCCGGCGGCTGCCGCGGTGTCTGGCTGCACGACCCGAATATTCGGGCCATCGGCCTGCTCCACTGCGGCTGGAAGGGCCTGGCGCGCGGCATCATCGCCAACGCCATCACGGTCTTCAAGGCCCTCGGCTCACAGCCCCACGACATCCGGGCCTACATCGGACCCGGTGAGGGCGACGACGAGTACGAGTTCCGCATTGACGAGCGCAGCGAACCCATCCTCTGGGAAACCGGCATGTTCAATCTGTTCTCTGAGTCCCTGCGGCCCATGGCGGGTCGTCCCGGGCGGTTCTCCCTACCGGAGAATTGGATCACTCAGGACCAACTAGAGAACGCCGGCCTCAGCCGAGCCAACATCTACAACGATCAGCGCTCGGGCATCCTTGATCCCACATTGCCTTCGTCACGGCGCGCCCGCACCGAGGGCGACCCCGTAGGCGGCTGGCTCAATGTTGGCTTCATGCGGCTGCTCTAGTCGCTCCGAGCCACAAGAAGGCTCATGGCCCGGCGATATTCGCCGGGCCATCATTGTGCCTAGAGCCGCGTTGGCTCGGCATACGCCACGCCCAGGGCGCGGCAGACCTCATCGGTGACAATCTCGAGCACCGCCACATACACCACGTCATAGGCCGCCTTGGCCGGGGCCGCCAGCATGGCTGCCATCGGCAAGTCAGCCCCCAGGCATCGGCGATTGATCTTCCAATGCTCCCAGTGCCCGGGCATCACAGTCCAGCACTGCTCGACCGCCTCCTCTACCCGCCGGTCAATATCCGGCTGATAGTCGCGGATCTCAGGCAGGCATTGGCTGATCACATGCACCCAGTCATGCACCGGTGGCCAGTCCTCGAGGGCCCGGTGCGCCAATGTCCGCACCTCCTCGGCCGATTGCGGCTGTCTGCCGCCGCTCATGGCCCGTGCCACCAATTGACCGACCAGCGGGGGCCGCTGGCCTGGCCGAAAAGCCGTCATCTTGCGCCTCTCTTTCCGTCGGTAGCGATTGATGACTATTCGTTATACTGCCTGATCCGCTCGCCAAGCACAAATCCGCCACTCACGGCAGCTAACGCGCCCGCAGCACCATGAACCGCTCCAGGTTGCCCTCAGCCCCAGCTACCCCCGAATCAGCCTCCGCCACAATGTCAAACCGCTCACCCACCCAAGCCCGCAAGGCGGCCAGCACTTCGTCACGCTCCGGTCCCAGCGGAATCACCCCTTTGTACTTGTCTGCCAGCGCCTTCCCAGCCTCAAACTGCGGCTTGGCCATGGCCACAATCATTCCGCCTGGCGCCACTAGGCCACTCACCGCCTCCAGCACCTTAGTCAGCGACACGAACGACACGTCCACCACCGCCAGATCAGCCGACGCCGGCAGCGACTTCGATCCCTCACCCACCGTCACGTCTCGAATATCCGTTCGTTCCATCACCACCACTCGCTCATCATGCCGCAGCCGGTACGCCAGCTGAGCCGTCCCCACATCCACGCAATACACCAGCTTGGCTCCATGCTGCAATGCGTAGTCCGTAAAGCCGCCAGTCGAGCTCCCCACATCCAGCACCACCCTGTCGTCAAAGTTCAGGTTTAGCGCCTCGGCCACGCTAGCCAGCTTGTCACCCGCCCGGCTCACATACCGCGGCTGGTCCTTCAGCTGCAACTCCATAGTCTCATCCACCGGCAGCCCTGGCTTGTCGAGCCGCCGGCCCCCGCCCGATATCTGGCCCGCCATGATCAGCGCCTGCGCTCGGCTCCGGCTCTCGGCCAGACCGCGCTCCACCAATAATATGTCCAGGCGCTTCTTCATATTCCCATCATACGAAAACTCCCGCAGTAGCGGGAGCCATCGTTTTCACCTATTCGAGTCCAAGAGTCTACTTCGCGCGTTCCAAGTAGTTGCCGTTGAGCGTATTGACCTTGATACGGTCGCCTGCATTCACAAACAACGGCACCATAATCTGCACGCCGGTCTCCAGGGTCGCCGGCTTCAATGCCGCCGTCGCCGTATCGCCCTTCACGCCCGGCTCGGTACCGGTCACTTCCAGATAGACCGCATTGGGCATTTCCAGGCCAATTACCCGGCCATTAAACATCAAAAGCTGCACTGTGCTGCCATCGGCCACATACTTGGTTTGCTCACCCAGAACGTCGGCGCCCACTGTCTCCTGCTCGTAGGTGTCAGTGTTCATGAATACCAGGTTGTCCCCTTCACGGTAGAGCATCTGCATGTTGGCCCGCGTCACATCAGCCGACGCGATCTTGTCGGCGGTCCGGAACGACCGCTCCAGTACGTTGCCCGTCAGCAGGTTCTTGATCTTCACCTGCACCACGGCCGCTCCGCGACCCATTGCCTTGTGAGTGTAGTCGGTCACGCGGTAAGGCACGCCCTCAAGCTCGATCAGCGTTCCCACCTTCAAATCTGTATGGCCATAGACCATTAGCGCACCATAAAGGGCAGCAACGCGATATGACGAGCCCGCTTCAGCGCCACCGCCACTCGGCGCTGATGCTTCAGACAGTTGCCCGTGCGCTTGCGCGACTCAATCTTGCCGTAGCCCGACAAGTACCGCTGTAGCAGCTTCACGTCTTTGTAGTCCACCGTGTCCATTTTCTCGGCGCAAAAGCGGCAGACCTTTTTGCTGTAGAAATTTGCCATTAGAATCCTATTTCCTTAAAAGTTGAATCTGTTGAGAGGCTAGAACGGAATGTCGTCTAGATTAATGTTCTGGCCTTCGTCGAGGTCCTGGATCACCACGTCATCCGACTTGCTAGGCTGTGCGCTTGGCCGTTCGACCGGAGCCGCACCAGCACCATCACCTCGGCTATCCAGGAAGTTAATATCGGACGCCACGATCTCGGTCCGTGACCGCTTCACGCCGTCCTTCTCCCATGACTGAGTTTGCAGCCGCCCTACCACCATCACCTTACGGCCCTTGGTCAGGTATTGGGCGGCCAATTCGCCAAGCTTCCCCCAAGCCACGATCTCATGATAGTCGACGGCTTCCTTGCGCTCACCGCTTGGATCCATCCAAGTCCGGTTAGTCGCCACCGCAAACGACGCCACTTGCTGGCCGCCCGGTGTGCTTCGCAACTCGGGGTCGCGTGTTAGGTTGCCCATTATGATCGCTTGGTTGAAGCTCTTGGCCATTACTTAGTTCCCTCCTCAGCCGTTACTTCTTCAGTGTCCCGCTCAGTTCGCTCCTCGGCCGGCTTCTTGAGCTCTACCGGAGCCTGGCTCTCTTCGTGGACCACTAGAATGTGCCGCAGCACCTCTTCGGTGATACGGATCGTATTTTCCAGCTCGCGACCCTTGCCGGGATCAAGCAGGATCTCGAAGTAGACATAGATCGCGAAGTCTTGACCGGCAATCCGGTAAGCCAGTCGCTTCTTGCCCCAGTTGTCGCGCTTGGTAACTTTACCGCCCGCAGCTTCAATGAGACCTTCTACCTTATTGATCGGCGTCTCAACGTCGATCTCGAGGTCGGGGTGCAGCAGCACCATTAGCTCGTAGGTTTTTTGCATCGCTTCCTTTCCTTGGAAATCTGCCTACCCTCCTGGCAGGTCAGATTGCGGCCCGGTTAAGCCGGGGCGCAAAAAGGTTAATGATTGTTAAACTCAGCAATTATAGGTCTTTTTGGCGGCCCAGTCAAACGCGTCCCTCCTAAACATAGTCTACAATACGTGTATGTATGTGTTGGCCAACAAACTCGTCGGGCTCCCCGTCCTCAGCCTGCAAACCGGCGAAGTGGTTGGCTCGCTCCGCCAGGCTATCGTCGACGCAGCCTCCCTCGAACTCGTCGCCTATCAATGCAACGCCGGCCGGCCCGGCAACATCGTACTGCTCACCCGCGACGTCCGCCAAATGGCCCCCGACTGTGTCATCGTTGACTCCGAAGATGAGCTGGTAGAGGCCGAGGACATCGTCCGAGTAACAGCTCTACTCAAGGCCGGCTTCAACCCCGTCGGCAAAATCGTTGTCACCGATCTGGGCCGCTGGCTGGGCACAGTCGAAGATTACACTATCAACCTGGAGACTAACTGCGTCCAGAAGCTCTATGTCAAACAACCCATGCTGCGCGCTTGGTTTAGTGGCAGCCTCATCGTCGACCGCACACAGATCATCGATGTCACCCCACGCCAAGTCGTGGTCCGGGATGCCGCCAACAAAGCCCATCTACTCAACCCAGAACCCGTTCCCGAAACACAAGCTTGATCCGTTAATCTACTTACGCTACAATTGCTGTAATGTAAGAGGTCCTGGCGTGGTTGTCATATTGTTGTTCGCCATAGCGTTTGTCCTAGCCTACCGGCTCGTGACCGCTAACAACTAAGTTGTGTTAGTCATCAAGGCGCGCAAGCGCCTTTTTGATTTGGTCGTACTCAAACCCCTGTCGCGCTAGGTAAGCCATCAGCTTGGAGTCATCCTGGTAACTCGCCTGCCGCCGCTTCTTGGCCACCAGCTCGTCAAGCATTTGGTCATGCGCCGCCGCCCCTATCGCCATCACCGCCTGGTGCGCCACCTCACGACCCACCCCCTTAGCCAGTAGTTCCTGCTCCAGTGCTCGTCGGCTCCGCGGCCGCAATACCTGACGCTCGGCTACCCAAGCCTCCGCAAATGCCTGGTCATCGAGCCAGCCAGTCGTCTCCAATCTCTGCACAATCACTGCCGCCTCATCTGGGTCAGAGCCCTTGCGCACCAGATAATCTCGAACTTCCCGCACGCTCCGCACCCGCACACTCAGGAATCGCAGTGCCATGTCATAGGCTTTCGACTCGCCAGCCTGCCGCTGCATCGCGGCTATCTCAGCCTCAGTCAGCTCATCTCCCACCCGTAGACCACTTGCCGACAGTTCCAGGTCAGGCAGCGAAAACCTGTACTGCTTATCAACATAGACCGCGTACCGGTCGGTCCGCTTCTGCTGCCTACGTATTGCCGTGATTACCGGCATCCGAGCACCCTAGCGGTCGTTGGTTAGGACCACCTTGCGCACAGCCTGATCAAGCTTAGTGGCCAAGTCTGGGTGGTCTCTGAGATATTGCTTAGCCGCTTCCCGGCCCTGCCCAATCTTTTCGCCTTCATAGGCATACCAAGCACCACTCTTGTCCACGAGCTCGTGCTTCACAGCCAGATCCAGAATGTCGCCTTCCTTGGAGATGCCTTCGTTAAACATGATGTCAAACTCGGCCACCTTAAACGGCGCTGCCACCTTGTTTTTCACGACCTTCACCTTCACATGCTTTCCGATCGACTCTTCGTTGTCCTTGATCTGCTCCGACCCACGAATGTCCATCCGCACGCTCGCGTAATACTTCAAGGCCTGGCCGCCGGCCGTCGTCTCCGGGTTGCCAAACATCACCCCAATCTTCAACCGCAGCTGGTTCAAGAAGATCACCGTACAGTTGCTCTTCGAGATCACGCCCGTCAGTTTGCGCAGTGCCTGCGACATCAGTCGCGCCTGCAAGCCCACGTGCGCATCCCCCATCTCGCCCTCGATCTCCGCTCGCGGCACCAATGCCGCCACCGAGTCGACCACTACCAGATCGACCGCCGATGACCGTACCAATGTCTCGGTGATTTCCAGCGCCTGCTCGCCGGTATCTGGTTGCGAAATCAGCAATGTATCTAGGTTCACGCCTAGCCGCCCAGCATATTCCGGATCCAACGCGTGCTCGGCATCTACAAACGCCGCCACGCCGCCATTCTTCTGCACCTCAGCCACCGCGTGCAGTGCCAAGGTAGTCTTGCCGCTTGACTCCGGCCCATAAATCTCAATAATGCGACCCTTGGGCAGACCGCCACCGAGCGCCAAGTCCAGGGACAATGCGCCCGTCGAAATGGTCTCTATATCAATCTTGTGGCCTTCACCTAGTTTCATAATTGACCCGGCACCAAACTGCTTCTCAATCTGGGCCACCGCCAAATCAATCGCCTTCAGCCGAGCCTCGCGCTCCGCCGTCTGCGATTTGTCCACCTTCTCGTCGTTCTTGGCCGCCTTGGGGTCAACTGCGTCTGCCACTACAACCTTCTCCGCTACTGCTGTGCTCATTGTACCGTCCTTTACCCTGCTTATCTATACATTGACCACGTTACCGAACGAAAGCCGTACTGTCAACCCAAACAATAAGTCCGGGCAGGAAATTCCCTACCCGGACTACTCGTGGCCCTCACGACCCGCACTCGCGGTCATGATTGGGTCCGTCCAGGAAAGCTTCGCACTTCGCGATCAACTCCAGCAGCGGCTGCTGCACCATTACCTCGAGCGCCCACTTCCAATTCTTGGGCGCCATGGCAACGACCTTCTCCGCCATCGGCACGTAGTACCGCTTGGTCAGCTCCAGCTTATAGCGCAGGTGCTCAGGGCGGTTGCCGTAGACCTTCGGATGACAATACGTCCGGAGGTTGTCAATGCGATCGAACAGCTTGATGACCAGGGCCAGGAAGTGGCCCCACTCTTGGCGTGGCAGTAGGTACCGGCGTACCGGCATCGGCTGGCCAAGAGCCCGGCGGACAACATGTCCGCTCAGTCGCACCACCCGCGTCACCCAGTCGAGGATCTGGTCCTCCACCGAGCGAAGCTTCAGCAGCTCCAGGTAGCCAATGTCTTGGCCAGCCAGCAACTGCTGCAGGTGCGTTTCCTCGGTTTGGTCCTCCGCTCGAGTTACCAGCAGAATAATGCGTGTCTGCAGCAACCCGTAGCGTACCGGCATGCGCCGGTAGCCGTCGTCGCGACTCTCGTATGGCTGTGTCACGCGCGTGTCCTCTCGGAGGTCATGGCGCAACTCAGCCGCTACCGGCATACCCTGTGGACACCCAACCGCCAGCATGAATCTGGCCATGGCGAGTCCGGCCCGGCGGCAGTGCTCGAAAGCCCGCTCGCCAGTCTTACGGTCGTCTACTGAGTCAAAAGCACGCAGTACTTCGTCGTAGGCCTCCTCGACGACCACACGTTCGGACCACGGGAACTGGCGAATAACCGCCCAAAACTCCTCATCTTGATGCAGGAGCCTCGGCAGTTCGCCAATCGATTGCTGCGACATGGCAGCGCACCCCCTTTCGGGTGGTTAGGTACAAAAAAGCGCAGCTTGGCAGACCCTGCTAGGTCTGTCTCGCCGCGATGTACTAGAGAAAGCCGCTACTAACGGCCCTTCCATGTATTACATATACACCTCTTAAGCCTAAATGTCAAGAATGTTTATGTATCTTAACATTTGTTGTCAGCCACTAATAGCTTTCTGCGCTAGACTAACGGTAGTTCTCAAACTCCAGCGGAAAGTCAAAGTCCTTGCCTCGTAGCGCGTTCATCACACCCTGCAATTCGTCCTTGCTCGGGCTACTCACCCGCACCGTGTCGCCCTGTATCTGTGCCTTGGCCTTCGGGTAGGCATCACGGATCACCTTGGTGATCTGCTTGGCCTTCTCCTGGTCCAAACCCTTCCGGAACGGCACGCTCCAGCGCATCTCTTTGCCGCCCTGCACCGGCGCCTTACTCGTATCCAGCACCTTCAGCGACACATTGCGCTTGACCAGCTTGCTTTGCAGGACGTCCAGGATTGAGTTGAGCTGGTTCTGGCTCTCCCCTTCCAGCTGTACGCCAGCCCGGCCATCAGCAAATTCCAGCTTGGCCGCCGTGCCCTTAAAGTCAAACCGCTGGGCCAGTTCCCGCTGGGCTTGGTCCACCGCATTGGTCATCTCAGCCTGGTCAAAGTCACTGACCACATCAAACGAAAAATCTTTTGCCATAATTGCTCTCCTGTCGGCTCTAGTTTAGCACGCTCGGCCAAGGTGTGTAGTGGTGGCTCCGCGCAGTCGCGAAAGCCACCACCCTGCATTACTGACGCCGTCGCGCCCGCCAGACCAGCCGTATCGTCTCGAAATCCCGCTGCACCAGAGCAATCAGGCGGTCGGCCCACCAGCCGAGCGCTCCTCCCACGAGAATCACCAGACCAGTTACGATCCAGAGCCTCCCTGGCCCTTGCGGCAGCCATCCCGAGACAATGTAAGCCAGCGCGGTCGTGACGAGACCGGACCAGACAAAGTAAACCACCATGCCCAGTATTCGCCCGCGGGTCCAGCGCCGCTTAGGCGCTGGCGCCAAGCCTGACTCCGGCTGCATCGGATCAATCCGGCCCAGCCGGCGCCGTCGGCGCGGGATTCGTTGGCCGGGGTTGTATGACACCCCGTCCTCCCTTCTGTCTCGAAAGTACGAATAGAACCTGTCAGTTGCACCCGCTAGTCTACGGGATCAGGGTATCCTTGGCAAATTCCTGGTTGCGCCGGATCTCACCTTTTCCGCCCAGCGGCGAAATCTGCTTATTCACCATCACCGAGTTCGTGATGGTCAGACTAGTCGCCCCAGCATTGCCCGTCGTCACACTGATCTTCGTCTTCGCATCAAACCGCAAACTCTTGCCCGCCACCACCGTCCCGCGCCACACTTCCTTGTCGTCGGCCAGCACCACCATCGACGTCGTCTCACTCACTGCCACCACCATGGCAATACCATCAAACATCGCGCTCGGCACCGCTGCAGCCGTCGGATCCACCTTCGGCAAGTGCGCCAGCACGTTGCGCGTCACGGTCGTCAGCTTGCCTAGTTTGCTCCGAGCCGTCACCTTCAGCGTATTCACCCCCTCCTGCAAAGCCAGCTTCTCGCTAAAACTCCCGTCTACATCCGTCAGCACCGGCGAGCCATTAATGCTCACGTCCGCCCCCGGTGTCGTGCGGCCAGCCACATCGACCACGCCGCCAGTTAGCGCTTCGTCAGCCGAGGGGCTGGTCAATGTCAGACCAGGTGGGGCGGCCAGCACCGAAAACTGCATCACCAGGTACGCCAGCAGCGCCGTGATCACCACCACCGCGCTCGCCGCCGCCAGAATTGGCCCGGTAAACACCAGCCGCCGCGTCCGCACCAGCCGCGGCCGCTTGGTCTCGCCACTCGTCAGCCCGCCTCGCTCCGCCACATACGCGGCCGCCATCGCCGGTCCATCCAGACCCAAATGATTAGCATAGTGCTGCACAAAGCCCCGCGAGTACACGTCGTTTGGCAACGCCGCATAGTCGCCAGCCTCCAGCGCCGTCAGGTATTTGCCGCGGATTTTGGTCTGCACCTCCACCTGCGCCAGGCTCAACCGCAGCGCCTGCCGCCGTGACTTCAGCTGGTGACCCACAGACTGGTTCGGCTTGAGTGGCGCATCTTCAGACATGATCTTATTCTAGCGCTATCTGTCCAGTCGGGCTAAGGCCAAAACGTGAAGAAATCTACCTCGACCCATGGCATAGCCAGCTTCACCAGCGCCGTAAGTACCGTCAGCACCCCCACGGCAAACAATATTAGTCCAAGTAACCCAGGCAAAAACAGCCCGCTTCCAGCCGCCACCAAACCAGCCAGCAGCCATATCGCCGCCAGCCGTCTAATCCTTCGGTATTCTGATCGCTGTGTCATGTTCTCCTAACGCACATAAGGAGTAGTCGCCGGTGGGATATTCTGCGTCGACTGCCCGCCCAAGAACATTATCAGAAAAATCAGTACAAATGCTAGAACCGCCGCCACACCCGTCCAGGTCTGCGGCGCCGTCAATACCTGGTCCCACTTGAGGCTTCGGTCAATCACGCCGATCTTGCGCAGCACCCAGACTCCCGGCAGCAGCGCCGCGAGACTCACTACCTCCCAAAACAGCCGCGGAGTCGGAACCGACGCCAATACCGGCTCAAGTGGCGTCAGAACAAACACGATAAAGCCAAAGTAGCACGCCAGCAGCACCACGATGGCCACCAGCGCCTTTGCGAGCGTTATCAGGGCCTTACCCACTTCTAGCCCCTAGTCATCATATGGGTCAGCAATCCGCATCTCATCGACACCCTTGATGCCACGCTCCACCGCTCCACCGCTGCTACCCCCACCGCGCACCGCGTCTAGGCTGCTCACCAGCACATCGCGCGGCCGCGCCCCATCCGCCGGCCCCACCACGCCCTGCTCCTCCAGCAAGTCCACCAGCCGGGCTGCCCGCGCGTAGCCAATCCGCAACCGCCGCTGCAACATGCTCGTGCTAGCCTTCCCCGCCCGAATCACGGCCTCGGCTGCCTCTTCAAACAAATCATCATCAATCTCACCAGCGTCACCGCCACCGCCGCCGCCCTTGCCGAGCGTCACCTTCATCGCCAGCACCTCGTCGTTGTAGGTCGGTCCGCGTTGCGACCGCAGATAGTCGGTCACCGCCTTCACTTCCTTCTCGTCGACCCACGCACCCTGGATACGCCGCGGCTTCATAAACTCCGGACTCATGAACAGCATGTCGCCCTTACCCAGCAGCTTCTCGGCCCCCATCTGGTCCAAAATCGTCCGCGAGTCAATCTGGCTGGCCACACTAAACGCCAACCGCGCCGGAATATTAGCCTTAATGATGCCCGTGATCACATCCACGCTCGGCCGCTGCGTCGCCAGCACCAAGTGCACGCCGATCGCCCGCGCCATCTGCGCCAGCCGCACAATCAACGATTCCACATCGGCCGCCGCCAGCACCATCAGGTCGGCCATCTCGTCAATCACGATCACGATATACGGCATGGCCTCATCCGGATGCGCCTTGTTGTACTCAATGATGTTACGGTTGCCCACATCCGCCAGCAGCTTGTACCGCCGCTCCATCTCCGCCACCGCCCACTTGAGCGCGCTAATGCACTTCTCCGGCTCCACGATCACCGGTGTCAGCAAGTGTGGAATGTCGTTGTACAATCCCAGCTCCACCCGCTTCGGGTCCACCAATATCAGCTTCACGTCATTGGGGCTGTTCCGATACAGCAGGCTCGTCAGCAATGAGTTGATCATGCCACTCTTGCCCGAGCCCGTCGCACCCGCGATTAGCATGTGCGGCATCTTCGCCAAGTCCGTAAACATCGGCACGCCACTCACATCCCGGCCCAGCGCGAACGTCAGCGGGTCACTCAGCGCCGTCCACTCCGGCGTGTCCAGCACTCCCCTCAGCCGCACCATCGCGATGCTCTTATTCGGCACCTCCACACCCACCGCGCTCTTGCCCGGAATCGGCGCCTCTATGCGGATGGGGTGCGCCGCCAGACTCAGCGCCAAGTTAGTATCTAGAGTAGTAATTTTGTTCAATTTTACGCCCGCCGGAGGAGTGAATGTATATTGAGTAACAGTTGGACCCACATTCACCTCTGCCATCTGTACACCGATGCCAAAACTCTCCAGCGTCTGCTGAATAATACCCGCGTTGGCCTTCACGTCACCGGCGTCAGCTTTGGTACTAGCAGCTGACAACAAGTCCAGTGCCGGCGCCACCCAGGCCTCGTCGGCCCCAGCCGTCAGTGCCTCATGCTCTTCGTCCTTCTTGCGGCTCCCCACATCCAGCTGGCCCCGCACCGGCAGCGCATTGGCCGGGCCGGAGTTGTCATTCACCTTCAGCAAATCGGCCGTCGGGTCGTTCACCTTCAGGTCCTGCGCCACATCCGGCTCGCGCTTAAACAGCCCAATCAGCCCCCGCACCAAGTCAGTCAGGTGCGTATTGGTCGCCACGATCACCGACACTACCAGCAGCGCAATTAGCACAATGCTCGCCGCCGGCACATTCAGCACCTGCAGCATCAGCATCGTCACGCCAGCGCCAATCAGACCGCCGCCACCGCCATCCATCGCCTGGGCCATCGCGTTCTCGCGGTCCACTCCGACATGGAACAAAGCCGATAATGCCAGCACCAGCCCCGCGAAACCCACATAGTTGAGCGGTCGCGGCGGGTCATCCTTCCGAAATAGCATAAACGCCAGCGCGGCCGTGATCGCCGGCATCAAAAACGCCGTGTAGCCACACACGATCCGCAGGTAGTGGAACGCATCCGTCACCAGTGAGCCGCCAAAGTTAAACACCGCAAACAGCAATAGGAGCGTCAGCGCCGCCAGCAACACGCCTGCAATATCGCGCTTCGTCTCTGGCGAAATAGTCGATTCTTGCTGCTTCTTGCTTTTGCGCTTGGCCATGGTGGCCCTATTATACCGCTTCTGCTCCAGATAAGCCAGCCCTCACAGCCGCAAAAGGGCGGCTCCAATCGGAGCCGCCCGGTCCTCACCTACCGTCATGGCGCTTTGATATGCGCCACCACTGGAATATGATCCGACGGGCAGCGGGGGCTAGGGATTTCGCTGAGCTGAAAGTCCTCTCCCATCCTCAGCAGCACGGGCCTGGCTGTCAGACCACGCACCGCCAGCAGGTCGAGGGCGGCTGGGCCGTCACGGTTGGCGATGAACGCCGTCGGCGTATCGCCGGGTACGTTCATAAACCCCGCCGCCGTCACCAGCTCCCGAGCCGGACCTCCGGGCCGGTCATTGCAATCGGCCAAAATCACGGCCTTTTGCGCCGACCCGATGCAGTCGAGCAACGCTCGAGTCTGTGCCAAGCGAGCCTGCAGCTCCCATTTGATATGCGTGTTGGCAATCAGGATGCCATCAACCGTCAACATCTGCAGCACATGACCGGAGCCGTCTGCATAATGATAGCCATTGAATCCACGCACTCCGAGGTTCTTTTTTACCAGCGTTAGGCAGCCGTCAGGCGCCTCCTCCTTCTGGGTCCAGAAGACCTGCCAGGCGCGAACTCGTGAGAGCTCGTGCACCAGCGGCGGCTCCGCCTCCTGCAGTCCAATCACATCAGCCTGCAGGCCGGCAATCATCGCCACCAGATACCCTATGCGGGCACCAGGTCGCAGCAGCTCGTCGGGCACATGACGGTAGTCGCCATGCCTCAGATACGCATCTGCCAACACGTTTAGCGTTGCGACACGCACAGCTTCCTCCAATCGTTGCGGGGACGGCCACATTAAACCACAAGTTTGCTTATATGTGAAGCAAGCTCTCTGCGGCTACCGGGCTGACTCCGCCGGCTTGCTGGTCCGCCGGTAATCCCGTCCGGCCGGATCGCGATCCAGAAACCGCCGCTCATATAGCTCACGCCGCAGCAATGACCAGTCGCCAAAGGTATGCCACAGCTTCAGCAGCTCGTTTACCTCGGCTTCCGTGTATGAGTGCCCCGGCGCGAACTTATCCGCCAAATAGGCGCACACCGCCTCGCGATCTACCGGCCGGCTCGGCCACTGCACCACCAGACCCTCTTCATTCAGAAACCGGTTCGTCGGTCGTGTCATGCATTCATCGTACACCACACGAAAAGCCGGCCACGCGAATGCCACGTGGCCGGACAGTTGTTCAGAGCCAGACGATCACGGCCACGATCACCGCGAACGCCCAGTTCATGATGCGCAGACGCGACAGGCCCAGGTAGGCCGAAGCCTCCGGGCCAGCCTCGCGGATCAGTCGCCGCGACGCCCAGAAGCTGCCGGCCAGAGCCAGCCCGCCCAGCAGCACCGCCGCCAGCGGCTGGCCGAGAAACGCCCGGCCCGTCACGATGATGACCAGCGAAATCACCGCGGTCAGTCCTGCCATACGCAGGTACCACCCCGGTGCTGCCGCCTCGTACTCATCCATGCGCTGCTGCTTCCAGCGCACCTGTTCGAGTCGGGCATCGAACTCGGCGGAGTCCATGTCCCTCCTTCCCTTGCGTAGACAATGGGGGACGAACTTCCACAGCCGACTATACCATAAATCGGCTCTTTGAGCAACTGCCCAGACTGTTTCTAGATCTCGTTGATGACCGGCAGCACCATTGGGTTGCGCTTGGTCTTGGCGTAGAGCATGTCGCCAATCTCATCCCGCACCCGGAGCTTAAACTTCGCCCAATCCTCGCGGCTCATTGAACCACCCGTGTTGGTGCGCGTCTCAAACAATCGCCGCACTTCCATGCGCGCTTTGTTGATCAGCTCCTCGTTTTCCTTCATGTAGATGAAGCCGCGGCTGATGATATCCGGGCTGCTCAGCAGCTTGCCAGTCTTGCGGCTAACTGTCGCCACAATCATGAACATACCGTCATCACCCATGGCGACACGGTCACGCAAGACCACGCCCTCCACGTCGCCCACGCCGGCCCCGTCGATCAGCACCGCGCCAGCCGGCACGCGTGCTCCACGCACGGCCTTGCTCGGCGTCAGCTCAAGCACGTCGCCGTTGTCCATCACGAAGATGTTTTCCTTGGGCACGCCCCTCTCCACCGCCACTTCGGCGCTGTAGATCATGTGGTGGAACTCGCCGTGGATTGGCAAATAGTACTTCGGCTTGATCAGTGCCACGAGGTCACCCACGTCTTCACGGAAGCCATGGCCACCAACGTGCACCGGGCCGTGGTTCTTCAGGCCCTCGGTTGCTCGCGAGAATACCGTAGCGCCTTCGCGCATCAGGTCGTCGATCAATTGCACCACCGACACCTCGTTACCCGGGATCACACTCGAGCTCAAAATCACCGTGTCGCCCGGCTTGATCTTCACATTTTGGTGGTCGCCAGTACTCATGCGCACCAGGGCCGAGTTTTCCTCGCCCTGCGAACCAGTGCAGAGGATCACTACCTTGTCGTCTGGCAGGTTCACAATGTCCTGCACCCGCACCACCAAACCAGCCGGCACCTTGAGGTAGCCTAGCTTCACGCATAGCTCCACGTTGGTCAGCGTCGAGCGGCCCACCAGCGCCAGCTTGCGCCCAGCCGCCTGCGCCGCATCGATAATGAGCTGCACACGCGTAATCGAGCTCGAGAACGACGAGATGATGATCCGCCCCTGGGCGCGCGCAAACAAATCAGCGATCGTCGGCGCCACCACCCGCTCGCTTGAGCCATGGCCAGGCCGGTCACAGCTCGTGCTATCGCTCATCAGCAGGTCCACGCCCTCCTTGCCGATCTCCTCGAGCCGCTTGAAGTCCATCTGCTTGCCGTCGAGCGGTTCCGGATCCGCCCGCCAGTCGCCAGTATTGATGATCGTTCCGGCCGGCGTGCGCAGCACCACCGCCGTGGAGTCCGAAATCGTGTGCGTCACCCGCACCAGCTCCACATTGAAGGCGCCAATCTGCACGCGCTCGTGCTTGTCCGGGTCCATCACAATCCACTGGGGCTTGTTGATCTTAAACTCACCAATCTGCTTCTCCACAAACGCCAGGCTCAATCGCGAGCCGTACACCGGCACGGGGAATTTCGGAATGATGTAGCCAGAGCCACCGATGTGGTCCATGTGGCCGTGCGTGATGATAATACCGCGCACCTTGTACCGGTTCTTCTCCAGATACGTCGTGTCGGGGATCATGTAGTCGATACCAGGATGCGTCACCGGGTCGGGGAAAGCAAAACCCATGTCGATGATCACGATGTCATTTTCGTACTCGATCGCCATCATGCTCTTGCCAATCTCGGCCACGCCACCCAGCAGCACCACCTTCACCTTGGGCTCGCGCGCCGTGTAATTAGCGCGGCGCTCACCGCCGGCCGCCGCGGCCTGGTCAAGCCCTTGCCCCTTGGCTGCGTTCGCGTCCGGAGCCGGCTTGCCAGCCCGCTTTGTCTGCTGCTGACCACCCAGACCATTGTAGATGCTCTTGTTCACCGGCACAGTGTCCAGCGCGGGCATCAGGTCGGTGTGCTGCGGCATTTGCTGCTGCAAGCGCCGGCGTTCGCGGCTGGCGCGGCCATTGCCACCACCATTGCCACCGCCGTTGCCCCCGTTGCCGCCCCCGCCCTGGCGTTGTGGGCGCTGCTGGCCGCCTTGAGGCTGCTGACCGCCTTGAGCCTGCTGCGGCCGGGGCTGACGCGGTTGCCCACCCTGACCCTGAGGCCGGGGTTGGCCCTGTGGCCGCGGCGGTCGCGGTTGACGCGGCTGGCCGGGCTGACCCGGTTGGCCACCACCCTGCCCGGACGGGCCAGATGCGGGTATGTTAGGTTGATTTGTATTGCTGTTAGGTTCCATAAACCCTTTCTGTAATGCGTCCATACCTCGGACGCCTATCTTTAAAAACGTAGTCTAAGAGAATGATTTTTGGTCATTCCAAACCGGATGCACGAGTGCTCCTGCACCTGGTTCGAAACAACCTAAGTAATCTTTTTCAATATCGCCGGAATCAGTCCAAAATCATCAATCAATGTCTGCCGCATGCCGCCGTTGTACAGCGCTGCCGCTGGGTGAAATAGCGGCAGATAGACCTGCCCACCCTTGCGCACCGGCTTGCCATGCGCGTCGCTGATGCGCAGCTCCGGCAGGAACGCGCTCATCGAGTGCCGGCCCAGAAATACGATCAGCTTCGGCCGGATCACCTCAATCTGCCGCGCGAGATACGGCATAAATGCCGCCTTTTCATCTGGCTCCGGGTCGCGGTTGCCAGGTGGCCGGTATTTCACAATGTTGGTAATGTACACATCCTTGCGCTCCATCCCAATCCCCGCCAGCATCTCGTTCAGAAACTTACCAGCGGCTCCCACGAACGGCTCGCCTTGCTTGTCCTCGTTGGCCCCGGGCGCCTCCCCGATAAACATCACCTCCGCATCCGCCGACCCTACGCCAAACACCAGCTGTGTCGCGGCCGCCTTCAGCTCTGGGCAAACCCCAGCCGCCTCAATCTCGGCCTTTATCGTATCCAGCTGCGCCTGCTTGTTCACTCGGTAGCGATTCCATCAGAGTGCCGTGTTTATTCTGCGGCCCCTTTGGGCGCCTCACCCGAGGCGCCCTCGTGACCCAGAAATCTACTCGCGCTCGGGCTTCTTAGCCGCTTTCATACTCAAGTTCAGACGCCCCTGTGGGTCAATCTCCACGAGTTTCACCTTCACCTCGTCACCCACGTGTACCACATCCTCCACTTTGGCCACCCGCTCGTCACTCAGTTGGCTAATGTGTACCAGGCCGTCCTTGCCGGGCATAATGTTCACGAAGGCACCAAACTCCATGATCTTCACTACCTTGCCCGTGTAAACCGTGCCCACTTCCGGATCCTCAGTCAGTCCGCGGATGATCTCAATCGCCCGCTCAGCTCCCTCGGCGTCGGTCGAAG
>CAZDGK010000006.1:16099-41213 GCA_964505035.1 uncultured Candidatus Saccharimonadales bacterium | reverse complement strand
GCTTAGTGACTGGCGTCCGGATGCCGCCTTCGAACTGAGCGCCATCGCGACGGCTGGATGACTGTCATAGTTGAAGCAATCGCTAACCTTTGCCTGCCATGGACCTTTCTCGAATGATGGGTTAGAAATCAAGTTTTGGTAGCTAAAATTGGTATCCTGATAGCTGACAGTGAGGTTGCTAGCCTGCGTTGGGCTGAGGTGTATGACCCCGTCCTCGCTCATTTGCTGGTAACCGGCCAGTGCTTGGGCAGAGAGCAATAAATGGCTGCCTTGCTGCAGAAAATAGATAGGAGTGGTCAAATTAGTGCGGTAAATTGCTGTTGTCGATTCGGGCTCGATTGGCTTGGCGATGCTAAGGCCGTTCTCTAGGTTTTGGCGGGTTAGCTTAGAGAATAACTGACTCAGATTGAGGCTAGGCAGACTGCTGGTGGGCGGTACGGTGTTAAGTTCAACCCCCAGCTTCTGCTTAACAAAGGCAGCTTTTTGGTTTATACCGATCGTTTCAAGCGGCGAGAATAAAGTGGCAACACTGGATGCGGACGCGTGTGGGCTGATGTTTTGGTAAAGCTGGAAATTCTGGTCGGCGAACTGGTCGACCAGATTAAATTGGGCTTGCAAGTTGGCTTTGGTCTCGGCATCGCCTTGACAGGTTAAAACATAGCCGTAGCTGGCCAGGTTAATGTGATTAATATCGCTGACATCTGCTGTCCGAAATTGAACATTCTTGGAGATAATAACTTCATTAAGCTCGCCGATTATATCAGGATATTGGCGAGCATAGACTGCGCAACCAGAGCCCGAGACATAGAGCATGGTTTGGCCATCGAGAGGTCGGGCAATTAGGCCGGCAAAAGAATGGATGGTGCGCGGTATCAGGAGCTCGCGGCTGATGTCAAATACCAGATATGAGCTTTGGGCCAATAACGACGCCGTAAGCACGCCACCTAAGAGCCATCGCCAAAGAGGTTTTTGTACGTTGTTCACTAGCAACACTAGGGAGCCAATCAGAAACAACGGGATATAGAGTTGCCATTTGAGCGGCGAACGAAACATCCAGCCAGCCGGCAAGCTAATGAGCAAGTAAATTAGCTTAGCGATCAGGAATGTACCCGTACTTAAGAGCTGTAGGCTGATCAGTGCAACAAGCCATACGATTATTCGGCGATTGGTAGCCAGGCCTAGCCTATTCTGCAGAGTAGAATAAAGCACGAGCAATACTACATATAGAGTAAATACGCCAAGCAAATAAACCGGTCGAGTGGTGTCGTTATAGAATTCAAAGTCCTTAAAAACATCTTTTGATAATGAAAAAGCAGTAAATATGTCCCTGGTGTTGGCAACTTCTACCAAGCTAAAGTAATCAACCGGCTGTTGGGAGGCATTTTGCGTTAGCACTGACTTATCAAGGCTGCCGACACTGGCCACGCCCAATATTAAATATGCATTAAGCAATACGCCTATGATGCCAGCCAGCAGTAGGCGTGGCCCATGAGTTTTTATTAGCGTGCGATCGCTCAAGAATCTGGCACCTAGGTAAGCTGCGGAAATCAGCAGATTAACCGTGAAAGTAAAAGGGTGAACTAGAGAGTAGTTTAAGACAGTGACGTAGCCTAGCAGAAATCCGATGTGTTTTGTACGCAGATACTGCTTGAGAAAGACTAGGCCGAGCGGCAGCAGGCCCGCAGCGGCTACCAGGCCAACCTTGGCTAAGTTACCTAAAAAGACTGGGTTTAAAACAAAAAGAGCTGTTGCGAGAAATAAGATCCATTTTGACCTGATTCCCAGAAAATATCGCCCAAATAGAAAAAATGACACACCCACGAGTAGAAGCGAGAAAACGATGTACGCGTAGGATGCGGCTAGGCTTCCGAATAGACCGAAGATTACAAGATTGATCAGCCGTCCGGGAAGACGGATGACATCGTCGAGATTGGGCGAACCAGATTGAAATGACCAGATATAAAGATACTTAACCCAATACAGCCAGGTTGATAGCGGCAGGCTAAAATCGCCGTGAGTGATGTATTGCATCAGGTCGGCTCCTGGGTTTGGTCTCTAACAAACGTTTCCAGCTGAGCGCGGGTGAGGGATCTGACGGGGATGGGAGTGAGGCCAGCTGCCTGGAGGAGCTCGGCCACTTTGTTGTCATAGGCTACTGGCAAGAATGGAATATCGCTAAGCATGGCGGTGATGATGGCGTGGAATTGGGGCGTGATAAAGCGGAATTGCTGGTGATGGGTATGGAAGAAGGCTATTAGCGTCAGCGGATTGGTGGCTGTGTCGAGCAGCTGTACATTGGCGTGCTGGGTAGCTAGGTCTTGGAGGGTTTGGGCGCCGTCTGGATACTCGGCGGCGGGTTGGAGCAGCGCCAGGACGAACTGCTGATGCGGGTACGACTTGATGAGTGACTCGATGAGCTGGTTGTAGTTATTGGTGTGGCCGGTGCGATATTTGCGGATGGTGATGAAGATTTGGTGCGGGTGGATGGTGAGCGATCCGGCCAGCTCGATGGCGGCGGGCTGGTAGGCGGATAGATTCAGGGATTCGATGAGGAAGGCCAAGTCGCGGTCTTGGCTGGTATGCGGATTGAGGGCGCTGAATCGGCGATAGGTTTCGTCGTCGCGGGCGATGATGAGGTTGGCGGCTTTGGCGGCCAGCCAGGCAGCCGTGTGGCCCAGGCGGTTGGTGGAGCCATAATAGCCGACGCCCAGCAGGTAGACGCGCTTGCCCAGCAGGTAGTGGGCGGCGAGCAAGACCAGGCCGAGCACCAGGATGTTGGGGTTGACGTCCATGCCCCATAATCCCCCACCGCCAATGATGACGGAGCGGCTGCGGAAGAGCGAGGCGATGAATTGGTTGGCTGATTGGACCTTGGTATAGCCAAAATCGTGATGGTATTGCTGATAGGGTGCGGGGCCGCGGTAGAGAAAACTGGCTTGCTTGACGCCATGAGCCTGTAGATTGGCCTGCAAGACTTCGAGCAATAATTCGTCGCCAAAATTGCCGCCGCCGTAGTAGCCGATGAGGACCGTGCGCTCAAGCGGAGTGCGGCTGAAGAATTGGCGGATGGTCATACTCCGCGACGGTCCCCCAAATACCCGAGAGCTCCGGCGGCGAATTCGGCGGTTTTCATGGTGAGGACGCCCAGGCCCAACGCCGGATTGCGGAAGAGCTGGCCGGGGCGGGACAAAAATAGGCGGTAGCGCTGGAGCGGGCCGGCTTGGGCGCCGAGCAGCGACTGCTCGGGGTGGCGGCGGAGGTAGGCGCGGGCGTGACGGGCGTAGTAGTACTTTTTGCGCAGAGTGGCAGCCAGGCTGATGCGGCCTTCGTTGTGGCGGATATATTGACTGACCCGGCCGATGGGGCCGGCGGCCTCGATGCGGCGGGCCAGGTCCCAGTCTTCGCCGCTGATGAGGGTGGGGTCGTAGCCGCCGGCGGCTAGGTAGGCGGCGCGGTCAAAGAAGCGGGCGGCTTCCATCCAGGGCACGCCCACGTAGAACGACCGCTCCAGGCGCTTGCACTGGGCCCAAAAGCCTTCGCCAAACGACTCTTCGGGGATGACCAGGCCCAGGGTGGCGGGCTGGTCGGCCATAGCCTGGACGCAGGCCGCGATGACGTCTGGGTCGAGCTGCATATCGGAGTCGATGATGGCGACGTAGCGGCCGGTGGCCTGACTGACGCCGTGATTGCGCTGGGTGGAGCGCTCGGGGCCCAGACTAGAGACGTGCGGCGTGTACTGGCGGGCCAGCTCTGCGGTGCCGTCGGTAGAGAAGTTGTCCACCACTATCAGCTCGATGTGCGGGTGTGTTTGAGCCGCGATCGAGCGCAAACAAGCGTCCAGGGTGCCGGCGCTGTTTTTGGTGGGCACAACAACGGATACAAGTGGTGGTTGCACAGGTACGAATTGTAAAGGCTTGGCTGCTGGGTGTGGTTGGGCGAGATGCCAAAAACCGAGCAGTTTTGGCACTTAAGATTGGTGCGAGGGCAGGTTGAGCGCGCGGACAAAATCGGCGTAGCAGTGATCGAAGGTGAGCTCGTGGCTCCAGCGCCAGGCGGCCTCCCGCAGCTGCCGGTAGTGCGCGGGGTCGTCCAGGAGCTGGCTGATGGCGGTGGCCAGGCCGGCCGGCGTGTTGGTGGGGGTGATGAGGCCGGTCTGGCCGGGTCGGACGCTGTCACGCAGGCCATCTACATCGTAGACAATGGCCGGCGTGCCCTGGCTGGCGGCTTCGGTGACGATGAGGCCCCAGCCCTCTTTGACGCTGGTGACCAGAATGGCGTGGCAGCGCTGCATGAGCGTGCGTTTGACATCTAGCGAGACGGCGCCCAGATACTCGATGTCTGAGGCATAGGGGCTGGCCCGGATGGCGGCCTGGACGCGGCGGCCGTAGCGGCCCACCGCCGGACCGGCCACTTTGAGCTGCAGTGTGGGGTGGTGCGGTTTGGCCAGCTCAAAGGCGCGGATCTGGTGCAAGGTGCGCTTCATGGAGCGCTGGGCGCCTAGAGACAGCAGTGTGGGCTGTGGGTATTTGGCGATGTCTAGATTGGGCGCCGGCGCGAGCTCGATGGCCTCGCTGATGACGCTGATGCGGTCGGCCGGAAAGCCGGCGCGCATGAGGTCGCGGCGCGTACTATCGGAGACGGTGATGGCGGTGCGCGGGCGGACGAGCCGCAGATACAGTGGCTCGAACAGCCAGCCGATGAGGCTCAGGGGCAGCGGCATTTCGTAAAACCAAATCTGGCGGCAGAGCATGTGGAACAGCGGCACCACCCGCACGCCGGCATACCAGCCGGCCAGGTAGGGCAGGGTGTTGCACTCATCGATAACCAGGTCGGGCGCTAGCTGGGCGCGATGGGTGCGGTAGTAGCGAGCGGCGGCAACGTAGGTGGTGAGGCGGCCGCCCACGCGCACTATCTGGTATCCATGCCGCGCCTCGGCGGCAGCCGCGCCAGGGTAGCCGCCCACGATCATGGTGACGCGATGGCCGTCGGCGGCCAGACGCTGGGCCAGATGGTCGCCAATCACTTCGGCGCCGCCGGCTAGCGGGTTGGTGCGGTCCTTCCAGGTGAGCCAGACGATGTTCAAAACCGGCGGGCCCGGCGGATGACATACAGCGGCCGCTGCAACACTTCGCCGTAAATATTGGCGATGTAGAGCGCCATCAGGCCCAGGCACACCAGGATGATGCCCACCAGGAAGAGCAGCACCACGGCCAGAGTGGCGCTGCCGGTGAAATGCAGGCTCCAGGGGTCGCCCAGCAGGTATTTCTCCACAAAAATGAAGCAGCCCAGCGGAAATGACACGCCCACAATGACGAGGCCGACATAGCCGGCTAGTTTGAGCGGCAGCAGGCTCATGGAAATGAAGCTGTGGATGGCCAGGCGCAGCAGCTTGCGGTAGCTATAATTGGGCCGGCCGGCGGCGCGCTGGGCGGGGTGGTAGTAGACGTAGGCTTGGCGGAAGCCCAGCCAGTCGATGAGGCCGCGGGTGAGACGGTTGTGCTCGGTGAGACGATTAAACTCGTCGATGGCCAGCCGGTCGAGCAGGCGGTAGTCGGTGGCGCCGGGGATAACCTTGACCTCCGAAATGGCATTGAGGATGCGGTAGAACCAGCCCGATGCGAAGCGACGGCCGAGGCTGGCGTGCTCCTTGCTAGGCAAGCGGATGCCGACTACGACATCGGCCAGGCGCTGCCATTTGTCGAGAAACTCCGGGATGAGGTCCGGGGGATGCTGGAGGTCGGCGTCGAGGATGATGGCGGCGGCACCCTGGCACTCATGCAGACCGGCAGTGACGGCGATTTCCTTGCCAAAGTTGCGGACCAGCTCGACCGGCCGGACCGCCGGGTCCTTGGCGGCTAGGCCGGCCAGGACTTTGCCGCTATCATCTGAGCTGCCGTCATTGACGAACAGGTACTCGAAGTCGTAACCAAGCGGCTGCGTGACGGCGGTGATGGTCTTGTAGAAGGCTTTTAGGTTGGCGTGTTCGTTATAACAGGGGACGATGATGGATATTAGCGGTTGGGCGGCGATTGGTCGATCCTCCGTTGAGTGGGAAATAGGCGCGGCCAGACGTTGGCAACGCTTATGAGTATAAGGAGGCAGACACTACCTTCAATGAGACTATTTACAACCAAAGCGATGGATTGATGCTGCCAAAATAGCAAAACGCACATGACAATAAGGCCGCCAATTGCAGCTACGGCACTGACGCCTTGGCGTAGGGCCATCTGATAATACAAGAGCAAATTGGCCAAAGATAACAAAAATATCGCCAAGCCGAGCCGAGGCAGCTGACTGGCAAAGACTAAGTAGCGGCCGCCGATGAGCAGCTGAATGACGGCCTGTGGAGCCAGCACAAAGACCGCCAGGCAGCCGCCACCGACCAGGGCGAGCAGGCCGAGCGAGCGGACGAACAGCTGGTGGTTGTGAGCGGACTGGCCGTGCTTGACCGAGGCAATGAGGACGGCCGCGAGCGGGGCGGCGGCAAAGAAGATAATGCGGGCGACAGTGGCAATGCCGGCATAGAAGCCGGCCTCGGTGGGGCTGAAGTAATGCTTGACCACGATGATGTCTAGGCTGAGCAAGGTATTGATACAGAGTGAGACAGCCAAAACCAGGCCGGCGTAGCGCAGCTCAGGGCGAATAACGGCCAAGCTCGGCCAGCGGGCCTGCAAGCGCAGAGGAGGCCGCCCAGCATGATGAGCCAGCCGGCTGGTATAGGCCAAATTGGCAGCCTGGGCGATGAGGAGGCCCAGGATGGCGCCGCTCGCGCGCAGGCCAGACAGTACGAGAGCGGCCGAGGCTAATAGCTTGGCGCCAGCGCCGACAATATTGGTCCAGGCCAGCTGACCAAAGCGATGCGCGCCTTGGAGGTACGAATTGCTAACCGCCAGCGGTATGCCCAGGAAAACGGCGAAGGCAAAGAGCAGAAACGGGATAATTGACTGGAACTGCAGGAAGCTCTGGAGCGCCGGGCTGGCCAGAGCCACGATGCCGAGCAAGCCGCCGCCGATGAGCAGTGCCAGCCACTCTAGCTCGCCGGCCAGCTGAGCGCGGGCCCGGCCCTCGGGGTAGCGACGAAAGATGCCAAGCATGACCAGGCCAAGCACCTGGATAAACACGCTGGCCTGCAGGAAGAGCGAGATAATGGCTTGGACTTCGCCAAAGTCGGCCGGGCTGAGCAGACGGCCAACTACCGGGTAGTAGAGATAATTGAGAAACGCCACCAGCATGGAGCCAGCGAAAAAGATGGCATTGTGGCGCAGGAATTGACTGGCGAGGGCGCGACGGATAAGCAGTATCATAGCGGGGGTTATTTTAGCATCCTTAGTGCTCACAGAGCTTTTGCAAAATAGCCAAAGCGGCATAAAAGCAGCGAAGCCCCTGCCGCCCAATGCGGGCGGCAGGGGCCGTTGAGCGACGCGGCGCTACTTGAGACTGGGATGCGGGAACTGCTGGTAGCAGTCGCGCATCAGCTCGACGTAGGCCTTGTACGAGTCCCCGTTCTTGGCGATGTAGGCCGCCAGGGACTGGGTGACCGGGTCGTCGACATTGTTGATGCCGGTGGTGTTGCCCTGACTCTGCAGGGTGATCGCCACGTTGAGGCAGCGACCGAAGGCATCGATGAGGAACGTGACCATCTCGTCCCACTGGGAGTTGAGGTCGTGATCCTTGACGTTGTCCGGCGACACGGTGACCTTCTGCAGGCGCCTGAGTGTGACGATCTTGTCGCTGTCACAGCTCCTGACGTTGTGCAGGTGGTAGACGCCCTTGCCGTCCTGGGGGGCCAGGTCAGCCACGAAGAAGGTAGCGACCTTCTCGAGGTCGGCCTGGTGCTGAACGTACTCGTACGCCACGCCTTCGCGGTCGGTGGCGTACAGTCCGTTCGGCGAACCGGTGACGGTGGGGGCCGCGGTCGGGGGCGGAATGGGCCCTCCCGTCGGGGCACAAGCGGAGCCGGTGAGGGCGACCGCCAATGCCACTGCAGCCACGAGGACGGATGCGCTTCGGATCTTCATGGAACTCCGTTTCTTTGATGGAGCCGATGGGATCGTGTTGCTGGCATATTATAGAACATAAGGCACTCTGCGTCAACTACTTTGACCTTGATCACGGGGCGTAATCATGGTAGGATCTATTAGTTCATGGCCCCATACTATGTATGTGGCCATTCGCTCACAATCGTCCATGCAAGCATGTTTGTTGTTCGCTTCATGGCCCCATCGTCTAGCGGTTAGGACAGCGGGTTTTCAGTCCGTCAACCGGGGTTCGAGTCCCCGTGGGGTCACCAGGAATTATTTTTTGATACGGTAGAGCCGCCAGGCTGTTTGGGTGGCACGCGCTTGCGAAACCTGTTATGCTTAGCGCCAAAGGAACCTATCGTGCCCGCCAAGAAGCCAGCCCAAGAAACCCCGACCGCCATTGTGAAGCAAGGCGCGAAGTTTGGGTTGGTGGGCATCTCTAATACAGCGATCGACTACACGATCTACCTATCGGTGACCGCGCTGTTCCAGGTGCCGCTTGGCCAGGTGTATCTGGTGAAGTACCTGTCTGGCTCTGTGGCCATGATCAACAGCTTTTATTGGAACCGGCGATGGGTGTTCGCGAGCAAGACCGGCATCGGCAAGAGCGGTGTGCGATTCCTACTGGCCACATTGGTGTCGATCTGGGTGATTCAGCCGGGGATGGTGTTTTTGTTCTCGGGCACTGCAGCCGGACAGGCATTTAGCAGCTTTTGGTTTGACCTGGCTAATTCGATGGGGATTGTGCACCTGGCGCCGATGCTGCTGACGAAGAGTTGGGTGATCAAGACGGTGGCGTTTGGCATGGGCGTGGTAGGCAGCGCTATCTGGAACTTTACGCTCTACAAGCTCTGGGCCTTCCGGGACAACTAGGCCGCTTAAGACATAAAATGTGGCGCCTGCTCGAATAGTTGAGCAGGCGCCAGGCGCACTAGTGCGCGGTGTCGGTGGGGGACTTGGCCTTGATGTGGTCGGCCGCGGCGCTAATCAGCCCGATAAGGCTGAAGAGCCCCATCATGACAGCCCCGCCGGCGAGGCCGGCACCGAAGCCGGTGGCGTGAAGTGCCAGACAGATGATGGACAGCGTCGTGAAGACGCCAGCCAACAGCGCGAGGATGATTACGCCAGAAGGAGTCTGCATGAGCTCACTTCCCTTCGGTGAGTTCGGCGTCGGTGGGCGACTTGGACTTGAGGTACTCGGCCGCGGTCGCGATGACCTCGGCGAGCATCATCAGCGCGAAGACGACCGCCATTCCGCTGAACATCGTGGCGGCGAACACGATATGGTCGATGAACCCGCCAGCGGCCACGCTAGTGCAAACGGCTGCCAGGATGGCGTAAACCGCCACCACCAGCGGGCGCTTCATACCCTCATCTTTCATGTTCTCTCTTCCCTTCTTGGTCTGTTCGGGAATTGCGGTAGTTATAGTAACACTCACCTGATCATTTATCAATAATAATGGCGCGACTTGGTTACATCAGCGGTGGTGTAGGATGGTGGTATGGTACAGATAACGGACGATGAGTTTGAACAATTGGTGCAGGAGGCGGTGGCGGCAATTCCGGAGCGGTTTGCAGAGCGACTGAATAATGTGGCGTTCCTGGTGGCCGACGAGCCGACGCGTGAGCAGATTGGCCGGAACGTCCGGCGCGGGCAGACGCTGCTGGGGCTATACGAGGGCGTGCCGCTGCCGAAGCGTGGCAACGGCTACACGATGGTGCCGCCGGATGTGATTACGGTGTTCCGGGGGCCGCATGTGCGGGGCGCGCGCAGTCTGGAGAGTCTTCGGGCCCAGGTACACAACACGGTGTGGCACGAGGTGGCGCACTACTTTGGCCTAGACCATGGCGCGATCAGAGAGCTGGAACGCTAGAAAAAGGCCCTGCCATAGGCAAGGCCCTTGAGCTTCGGAGGGTCAGGAGCGAGCGAGGGCTGGCCTGGCGATGAAGTCAGGTGGCAGAAGCCGGGCCAGAGCACGGACGGCGCGGTATTGCAGGGCTTTGACGGCACCTTCTTCCTTGCCCATCCGCTGGGCAGTCTCGGCGACGGAGTAACCCTTGAAGACGCGCAGGGTGAGGCATTCGCGCTGCGACTCGCTCAGCTCGGCCATGGCCCGGCGCAGCTCAGCGCTGGTGATGGCGGCCATGACTGCCACAGCCGGGTCATCATGCTCGCTGTACTTGGCGGCGGCATCGCTAAGCTGCAGCACGTCGGCCGTGGCGACCTCGAGGCGGTAGCGGCCGGATTTGTAATGATCGGCCACTTTGTTGCGCGCGATGGTCACTAGCCAAGCGCCCAGGTCGCGGCCCTGCCACGTAACGCTGCCGATCCGACTGAGAGCCCGCAGGAACGTCTCGGCGGTGATATCCTCGGCGATCGACCGATTGCCCACGCGAAAATACACGAAGCGGTAGACGATGTCCTGGTAGCGTAGATAAATGAGTTCGAACGCGCGCTGATCGCCAGACTGAGCGCGCACGACGAGGTCCCAGACCTCGGCGGCCGCGCCAGTGGGAGCAGGGGGTGCTACGCTCATGGCCTGACCTCCAAACGAGAGTAGGTGCGCGGTAATCCGCCGAGTTATTATCTGGTGCGCCAGGGGAGCGATGATAGAGCCGACTAGCCAGACTGAAGCGGCATGGGAATGGGGTTTCTTGGTAGTTTGGACAGACTTGCCGGGCCATGTAGTCGCTCGAAGCGACCCGAACACGCGGGAGCGCACTCGTCGCTATGGGCGAGTGCTGGCGCTAGCGAGGGGCGGTGGCGCCGAAGCGCTCGGCGCGGATGCGGTCGGCCGGGACGCCAGCGGCTACCAGCAGGTCGGCCATGGCCTCCACAAACGGCGTGGAGCCGCAGACATAGCAGGTGGGGGTGGCTGTGCCGAAGCGCGCGAGCTCGGCCTGGATGAGACCGGCGTCGATCCGGCCACGGCGACCAGTCCAGTCATCGGGACAGGCCTCGGTGATGGTAGTGATGACGCGCTGCATGGGCGAGGCCAGCTTGGCGAACTCGTGGCGGTAGATGATGTCGGTAAAGCAGCGCACGCTATTGATGAGTGTCATGGGCTCGGAGCTGGCCAGCCGGTGGTGCTCCAGCAGCATGGCGCGCAGAGGCACCACGCCGGTACCGCCACCGAGCAGCAGGGTGGGGCCGGTGACATTGGCATCCCAGACAAAGTAGCGGCCGAGCGGCCCACGCAGCTCGATCTGGGCGCCGGTCTCGACGTGGTTGAAGAGGTAGGGCGAGACTTCACCCTGAGGCATGAGGGCGATGGTGAGCTCGAGCGTGCGGCCGTCGCCGGTGCTGGCAGGGTTGGCAGCCGAGTAGAGGCGGGTGGCTTGGTAGCCGTCCTCGGCGGTGAGGCGCAGCTCATAGTGCTGTCCGGCCAGATGCTGCACGGCTTGGGCAAACTCAAAGGTGAAGGTCCGGACCATGCTGGTCTCGCGGTGGATCTTGGTAATGGTGGCAGTACGCCACTCGGTGGGTCTGGTCATGCTTGACTATCCATCTGAGTACCGCTCCTCTTTCCACGGGTCGCCGTGATTGTGGTAGCCGTTGACCTCCCAGAAACCGGGCTGGTCGGTGGCACTGAAGGTGAGGCGGCGCACCCACTTGGCGCTCTTCCAGAAGTACAAATGGGGGACAAAGAGGCGGGCCGGGCCGCCGTGCTCGGCTGGTAGGGGAGTGCCGTCGGCCTTCGTGGCCACCATGGCCTGGCCGCCCATGACGTCGGCCAGCGGTAAGTTGGTGGTGTAGCCGCCATCGCAGGCCGCCAACAGGAACTTGGCGGTGGGCTTGAGGCCCCCTGCCCGCTCGATGAGCTCCTCGAGGGCCACCCCGTCCCATGGCATGCCCAGCCGGCTCCAGTGCGTCACGCAGTGGATGTCGGTAACCATGTGCTTGGCCGGGAGGGCATTAAAGTCGGCCCAGCTGAGCGTGAGTGGCTGCTCGACTTCCCCATCAATGACCAGTGACCAATCGGCGGTGGCGGTACGGGGAGTGGGGCCATAGGTGAGGACTGGCCAATTCATGACCTGCGACTGGCCGGGTGGCAGTTTGGCCGCCGGCGTCTTGGGATTAAAGCCAGGATTGATGATGGGCATACGTCTAGTATACCCGGTTTTCGCGGACAAACCTTAACGGGCCCGAAGGCCCGTCAAGTGATAGTCCCCTTTGAAGTTCAGGCGGCACCTGCAAGTACCCTACCAACGAAAGCGTTGACTTGGCCCGTGACTCCACTCCGACTATCTAGCTATCTTTTAGCACACAGCGTAAGTGGAATCAAGGGGGAAATTTCACAAAAAGAAAATGCGGGCGGCTCCACAGGGAGCCACCCGCCTTTGGGTGGTGCGTTCCGATCACGCGGTCGGACGGCCGATGACGGCGCGCCAGACGCGGGTCCACCAAGGGACGAACACCGGCTCGGGCTCCCACCAGGTGACCGGGGTCTCCTGGCACGAGCGGATCCGAGCGTAGTAACCCGCGACCAGCGCACACGGTCCGGTGACCGTGATGATCTGGCCGAGGCCGCCATTCTGACGGTTGACGTAGTTGTCGACCGTAGCTTTGCAGTCCTCCCACTCACCGGCGCCGATGTAGCGGCCCTGGTAGGCGGAGTCGGGCTGGATGGCGATGTTGTTCTTGGAGACGCTCATGGTCGGGAACGACAGCCCGTGCTCCGCGATGAACCACGGAGCGTGGAGGTAGATGTCGTCGCGCGCGGCATACCAGCGGCGCTCGTCGCGGTCGTAGTACAGGGTGATCTGATTGTCGACATCGACACCGGAGGGGTAGCGCTTGGCGGCTTCCGCCGCCAGCCTCTGACCCAACTCACTGTCCGCGTCGACCTCGGGGAACCACTGTGTACCCATGACTTCGAACCTCATCTCTTGCTGCTTTCCGAAAGAAAGAAAGTGCCCACCCGTCGCAGCAAAACGGAGAGCTAACTGGGCGCAGCTGGGAGGTCAGGAGTGCCCATTTAGCTCGCCGTTTGACTGGTGCGACGAGAACGTTGAAATTATATACTGTTGTGTCTGTTTTGTCAACTGATGAAGGCAAAAGAAATAGCGGGCAGCTCGGTGAGCTACCCGCCATGGTGCGGAAGTATGTCCTACGCGACGGCCGGACGGCCGGTGAGCGCGCGCCAGGCGCGAACCCACCAGGGAACGTACGGCGCAGGCGGCGCGGGCTGCTCCGGCTCCGGCTCCCACCATTCGGTGGGACGGAGGGCCCGGGAGCGGACCGCATTGTGGAACCTCTCGATGAGCGCGGGCGGCGCGGTGAGGGTGATGGCGATGGCGTTGCCGCCACCCTTGGAGCCAACGTACCCGTCAACCGTACCGATGCATCCGGCGAACTCGCCGTCGGGGCGGTAGATGCCCTGCCACGGCGACTTGCGGTCGTAGATGCAGTTGCTCTTGAAGAACGTCAGCGAGACGATCTCCAAGCCACTCTCGCGGTACCGACGCGGTACCACGAGGCACTCGTCGTCGGTGTAAAGGTTCCAGTACTTGCCTTCGCGGTTGTAGTGCAGGTAGAACCCGGTGTCGGTCTTGAAGTTGTTGACCGCGTAGCCGGGCTCGGTGTTGTCGAGATGCACCTGCAGCTTCTGGCCCAGTTCCGACTCGGGGTCGATCCGGAGCCTGAAGGTTGTGGACATGACCACTCCATTTCTCGCTGCTGTGTCAACAGAAGGAGGCCCATCCGCAGCAGCCACGGAGAGCTAGCTGGGCGCGCATTTTTGGGTTTTGGTGCGCCCAATTAGCTCACAATGGCAGTGCCTGGATGAACTTGGTTATTGTATACAACTTTTGCTATTTTGTCAATAGAAAGGCCCTGCAGCAATGCGCTGCAGGGCCTGGGTGGTGACTAGACGGTGGGCATGAACCCGCCGAGCGTCACCTGGCTGAAGCCGGCGCCGGCGGCCTGGGAGGCGCGCACGGCCGACTGGCTGACCACCGCGAAGGCGCGGCGGATTTCGGACGGCGTGTTGCCGGGCGTGAGGATCCACTCGGGGAGGATGCCCATCTCGGTGAACACGTGGTTGAAGTCCGTGCTGCCGTCGCGGATGCCCATGCCGATGATGATGTGGGACTCCGTGAGGAGCAGCCCACTGGCGATGGGAGCGACCGAGTGCGCGTCGTGGCGCCTGGAGCCTTCGTCGTGGCCATCGGTGATGATGGCGGTGACGGCGCGGGCGGCCACGCCACCCTGCTCGAATTCGGCCATCTTGGCGGCGACACCGGTGAGGGTGACGGCCACCTGGTCGTAGAGCGGGGTGCCGCCGGACGGGTTGTAGTTGTGCGCGTCCAGCAGGACCGCGCCGCTGAGCGGGCGGTACGGGTACAGCACGCCGAGCGGGGCACTGAGGCCGCCATTGAGGTAGCGGCAGCTGGCCAGGACGGCGGCGGACTGCTTGGAGCCGCGCAGCGAGTCGATGACCAGGTTGTGGCCGTCGCGGACGGCTTCGGTGTTGCCGGAGACGAAGCGAATGGAGCTCGAGTCGTCGACCAGCAGAGTGACCAGCACCACCTCGGCGGTGTTGATGTCGTCGAGGGTGACAGTACCGAGGCCAGCCTGAATGGCCGGACCCAGCGTGTCGGCGGTGAGCTGCATCGCGGAGGTGGCAGCCGGGTCGAGCCCGGCGTCGCCCAGCAATGAGCTGAGACTGGCTTGATTGCTCATCTTGGAGCATCCTTTCGGATAGTTGGAACTTGGCTTAGCCCCGAAGGGCAGTCCCTGGGGCAGGGAACGACCCCTGCCCCAGAGTGGGCCGCGGTGAGCGGTCCGGGGTTGGTGCTAGAGCCGCAGGCCGGGCCAGCTGGCGATGGGGTCGGTTGACCGCACCACGTGCATGCCGGCGTTGCGGAACTTGTCGAACGCCGCGTCAGCATCGGGTCCGTAATCGTAGATCACGTTCTTCTGGGCGTCCTTCACGACGATGGACGTCGTGCAGTCCTCCAGCAGGTAGACCTTGCTGCACAGGGTGCGGTCGAGCTTGAAGACCTCTTCGAGCAGGTCGTCGATGGTCCAAGCCACGCAGTGGCTCTTGGCCTGGCCGGCGATCACCAGCGCGTCGTATTTCACCAGCTTCTCGATGAAGGCGGTGCGGCGCGGAATGCCGGTGCCGTCGGACAGGGTCTTGACCTCGGGTCCCAGGACGGAGTATTCCTCCACCCACGGGTTGGTACCCTTGACCTCCCAGCCGGGCTGGATGCCCCGGGCGGCGCAGAGGAAGAAGATGGCTTCCTCCAGCCCGCTCACCAGGGCGTGACCCTTGCCACCGAGCATGCCGTGGAAGGGCCAGATGGTCTGCGCGTAACGGCCCCGGGCCGCCAGCGCTGCGGTGTAGTGCTCCAACTGTTTCTGGGCAGCCATGAGGCTGACGCCCAGCGCCGAAGCCATGAACGGACTAGCCTTCCAGACCCCTTCCACCACATCCTGGTGTGTGATGATGGTGAACGGAGCCGGGTGTCCACCGGCGTCGTTGATGAGCGCGGCGCAGTGGAAATTGGCGTAGAGGCGATGCGTGTCGAACGAGCAGTCGATCCCGGACAGGATAGCCAGTTGCCGGTAGATCCACTCGACCGTCCGCACGCTGTCGTCGACGCCGCCGGTGTCGGACATGCCGGCCACGTACAGCTCACCGCGAGGGTGGCAGAACGTGTTCTGGATGTCGATGCCGAAGAAGCCGACCTTGAAGCGGTCAGTGGTGGCCGCCTTCAGGTGATGCATCTGGCGCCACTGCTCGGCGTCCGTCAAGAGCTGCTGGTAGTTGAGCCAGCGAGTGTCATCCACGACCAGCTTGGGGTCGTAGTGCGGCGGGAGCGGGAGCTCCACGACAGTGGACATGTGGTCCACTCCTTTCGGGTTGGAATGTTGGGTTGCGCGGACTGCACGGTACAGATGCGCACTGTGCAGACTTGGCAATCCAACGAGCCTGTGAGGGAGTGGCGTTCCCCGCCCGGCTGGTGTGGCCGGACGGGGAACGGGTGCGGAACTATTTGATCCGCAGCAGCGTGATGTCGCGGGAGCCGACGGCGTAAATGCCGCCATCTCCGGGGAACAGCTGCGTGGTGGCATCCACAAAGGGCTCAGTGTCCGGGAACGACTGGCGAATGGCCAGCGCGCTGCCGTCTACCCCGATGCAGACAATGCCTTCGTCGGTGGCGGCATAGAGCAGGTCGCCGACGGCGAACCGCCCACGAATCCCGCCACCAAGCCACGACCCGTCGCCAGCCGGAGCCTCAGCCTGGGCCAGAAACTGGCCGGCGGCATTGACTACGAAGCAGCGATGGACGAGGACGCCGTTGTCTTGCGACTTGACCATGAACCAGGCCAGGCGGTCGCTCAGGACGCAGGTGGCGTCGATGAGCGTGCCGGACAGACCGGGAATGGCGACCTGGTCATTGAGACCATGGGCGGCCGGGTCAAAGACGAAGGCGCGGACGAGGGCACCGGCTTGGTAGAAGCCAAAGCCGAGACGCTCGCCGGTCCAGAACAGGGTACGGCCGGTCAGCACGTCTCCGATATACTCGGAGCCGAGCCGGCCATGCCGGACGAGCTGGCCGGAAGTCAGCCAGAAGTGGGTGCTGCTATTGGCGTCAAACACCGACAGCGGACCCACGGTGCCCGTGCTGAGCTGCTCGACCGGTGCGTCTGGTGCGAACACCAGCAGCCGGTCGCGGCGGCCTAGCAGAGTGGTATCGCCGCTGAGGCGGAAGCGCAGCTCAGGATCGAGCCCGCCTTCCACCACCACGCGGCCGGTTTCCCGCCGGAACGCGCCACTCTCGTGATAGAGGTAGCGCAACTTTCCGGTCTGGTGAGCGGCAAACAAGATACGCCCCGAGGTCTGAAAGACCCGCGTGGCGGTGACTTGGCCGCGGACCACGACGGTCTCGCGGACGGCGCCAGGCAGCGCGCAGCTCGGGCACTTGGCCCGGGCATGCATCGTGCCGCAGCCGGTGCACGTCGTCCAGCGCAGGCGCTCGAGCAACGGCATCGGGAAGGCGCCGCGGTGGTCCTGCTGATAGACCTGCCGGAAATGCTCCAGCAAATCGTCGGGCAGGATGCCCAATGGGGGCAGGTTTTTCGGGTAGCGCACCTCAGGGCTGAAGACCGTGAGGCGGCGCAGGACCCGGTCTTCGAACTGGAGGCGGCGGCCGGCCTTGGGCCAATGCACGCCACCGTAGGGACCGACAAACAGGAGCGACTGAAAGAGCATGGTAGTGTACGCATACCAGTCAGCGTCCGGCACGTAGGGCCGGGCGAGCTCAAGCCGGTCGGCCGTGGCCAGCAGCGGGTCGAGGAACCGGTGGGTGTAAGTGCCACACCGCCACGATCCGTACTGCAGGCTGTCGGCGTCGACGAGAAACGGCTGCCCGGTAGCATCAACGAGAATGTTGAGATCGTTGAAGTCACCAATGACAACCTGAGCATGGTGGACGCCGGTCACCAGCTCATGCAGGCGGCGGAAGACGGCAACCGTGTGATTGCCATCCACGCCACCCTGGGTCCGCCAATCCTTGTCCGAGTACCACAGCAGGACGCTAGCGTTGGCCAGCGAGCGCATGGTGTACCCAGCCAAGCGGCGGGTTCTGGCATCCGAGCTGGTATAGGCCAACTCGAGCGGGGTGACGACCTGGGCCGGCAAGCCCTTCGGGAACTGCGACAGCTTCGACTCATATTGTTTGAGCCTGTAAGCGGCCGCCGATCGACCGGTGGGCTGGCCGGTGTAGAGCGGGTCGTCAGGGCGGCGGTACAGCTTGAGGACTGTACCGGAGCCGAGGTCGTAAATTTCGGCCTCGCCGCCCTCTGCGATCATGGACGCCGCCGCCAATTGATGGCGGCGTCCGGCCACATAGACTGTGGTCATCGTAGCCACCTTTCACTTGGGCTAGCGGGTGACGGACGACCGCCGGCGACCAGCGATGAGCGTGGTGTCGTCGGGGAGGCGTCCGGGGAGCGGGTTGGACTTGGGCCAATCGCGAGCGGCGAGCTTGAGGCGGCGATCCACATGAACACTGCGTCCGTGTGAATCGAAGCCATCCGGGGCGTAGTAACGCTCGCCGGTCCAGAACTGACTGACCGGGCCGACGGGCTCTGGGAGCCCGGGCAGCTGGCGGTCGGCCGCGGCGATGAGGTCGGAGACCCCGTCGCTGCCGAGCAAAAAGTGGTTTAGCCGGTCCAAAGGCAGGCTGCGGACCACTTGAAACTCGAGCTGGTCTGGCGGCAGGGAAGTCACGCTACCCCCGAGCAGGCCGTAGCCTAGGTAGGGGGGTTGGTTGCCGGGCCATGGGCCCAGCGCTGTGACTTCGCCATTAACGATGATGACGCCGTCGCCGAGGGCAAAGAACAAGGCCAGGTCTCCGGCCAGGATCACGCCCACAACGGTAAACAAGAAATAGTCGTTGACCGTTTGGCGAAAGCTGCCGCCCATGGCACTGACGCGGCCATGCAGCTCCGACAAGACGTCGTGGCGCAGGCGCTGCCAGTCGAGCGCGGTGAGGCCATGGCGCTCCAGCTCGCGGCGAGTTGCCTCGCCCACTAGCCGGGCGCCGAACTGGGCTCCAACCTCGCTATGGGCGCCGCTGCCGCACCCGTCGGTTATGATGCCGACGGTACCGGCTGGACCGCGCGTGATATACGCGCCGTCCTGGTAATTGGCGCACCGTTCGCGGTGGTCGCGGCCAATGATGCCGCCACTCGTTAGCTCAAAAGCGGTGTGCTCCATGGTTCTCCTTTCCGAAAAACCTGGGTAGGGAACACGAGTTTTCAATGACCTTGAATAGCTTTGTGTCAATTAGACACTAACTATTACATGTTCAACGTACACCCTAGTTTGTGTATTGTCAACACTAAGTTGATTTGATATACTGCAATTATGAAAAAGACGTTTGGGGCGCCGCTGGCCAAGCCCCGTATCGCATCGGACATTGTGCTGTTTACGATTGAGGACGGGGGCCTGAAGGTCCTCCTCATCGAGCGGTCTGGCATGCCCTTCCAGGGCAAGGCTGCCCTGCCGGGTGGCTTTCTGTGGGAAACCGAGTCGACACTTGACACGGCGGTGCGCATCTTGCGCGATAAAGCTGGTGTGCAGAAGGCCTACCTTGAGCAGCTCTACACATTTGATAAGCCAGGGCGGGACCCGCGCGGACTCGTGCTGAGCGTGACCTACCTGGCGCTGGTGGACCGCGCGTCATTGGCAGTCGAGATCTCCCCCACCACCGAACAACCGACATTGTACGACGTAGCTCACTTGCCGGCGCTGGCGTTTGACCATGCGGAGATTTTGACCTACGCCCTGACTAGGTTGCGGTCAAAACTGGAATATACCAATGCGGTGGCGGCGCTGCTGCCAGAGCGGTTTACCTTTGCCCAGCTGCAGCAGGCGTACGAGCTAATACTCGACCGCGAGCTGGACCGGCGGAATTTCCGCAAGAAATTTATGTCACTGGAACTGATCGTGCCAACGGGCGAGTATATCAAGGCCGCGCACCGGCCGGCGGAATTATTTCGCTTTGGGTCGGCCAAGCCGGAAGAGCTGAAGCGCTGGTTTTAGTGCCGGCCACTTCCCTCTCCTAGATGAAAATACCCCTGTGAAACAGATGTGTTTCACAGGGGTATTTGGCTAACGGCGGGCCAGCCAGCCCTTGAGGGCTGCCAGCTCTTCCCAGCCGCAGATGATGGCCAGCGCACGCCGCTGATGCTTGGGCGAACCGTGCCAGCGCGCGAGACGGTGCGCCTGGCCGGCTACCCGGCGGGCCCGCATCCAGTGAGCGTCGGCGGCCAGCGCCGAGGCCAAGCTGAGCTTGTTGTACAGCTCCAGCTGCCGGTTGGTACCGGCCGACAGGATGCGGTCGGCCTCGGTGAGGTCGGCGATGGCGGCAGCCAAGTCGCCCTGGCTACGCCGCAGCCGGCCACGAAAGCCGAGCGACGCGGCGTGCTCCACCGGGTAGTGGTCGGCCGCCAGCAGCCCGAGTGACTCGTTGATGGCCAGCTCGGCCATGGAGTATTCACCCAGGCCACGGTAGCTTTCGGCCATATCCCGCAGGATGTTGCCTCGCTCGTGCGAGTTGGCCCCCTGCAGGGCGCGGCCATACCAGATCAGCGCCACTTTGTAGCGGTGCCGCATCTGGTAGCAGACGCCGATCATTTGCTGCAGGTACCGGTCGCGGTCGCCGTGGATGCGCAGGGCCGCCAGATAGTAGCGGCCGGCGCCGTAGCCGTCGTGATAGTCGACCCGGCGGTTGTCGCCGGCCTGGACTAGCAGGTCATATTGGTACGTCGTCATGAATCACCTCATTCGAGTAGTTGGATGTGACGACGGCCCAGATCATACCACAAATGCCCTATAAAACAAGGATGGCCCCTGCCCCACGCGGTTGATTGCGCGTGGGGCAGGGGCCGGGTGTTACAGGTACTGGCCGGTGTTGGAGACGGTGTCGACGTGACGTCCGCCTTCCTTGCCGTCCCGCTGGATGAGGGTACGGATGTAGATGATCCGCTCCCCCTTCTTGCCCGAGATGCGGGCCCAGTCGTCGGGGTTGGTGGTGTTGGGGAGGTCCTCGTTTTCTTGGAACTCCGCCTCCACCGCGTCGAGCAGGTGCTCGGCGCGCAGACCCTTGGTACCGGTCACGAGGAAGTCTTTGATGGCCTGCTTCTTGGCCCGGGCGACGATGTTTTCGATCATCGCGCCCGAGTTGAAGTCCTTGAAGTAGAGCACCTCTTTGTCGCCGTTGGCGTAGGTGACTTCCAGGAACCGGTTCTCGGGTAGCTCGGCGTACATCTTGCTGACGGCCGCCATGATCATGGCGGCAGCGCAGTCTTCGGCCGAGCCATCGTGAGCCCGCAACTCCTCGGGGTGGAGCGGCAGACCAGGCACCAAGTATTTGCCAAAGATATCCTTGGCAGCCTCGGCGTCGGGCCGTTCGATCTTGATTTTCACATCAAGCCGGCCAGGGCGCAGAATGGCGGGGTCGATCATGTCTTCGCGGTTGGACGCGCCGATCACGATGACGTTTTCGAGCCCCTCTACGCCGTCGATCTCGGCGAGCAGCTGCGGAACGATGGTGTTTTCCACGTCCGAGCTGACACCGGAACCGCGGGTGCGGAAGATCGACTCCATTTCGTCGAAGAAGACGATGACGGGCGAACCCTCACTCGCCTTCTCGCGAGCGCGGGCGAAGATCAGGCGGATGTGCCGCTCGGTCTCCCCCACGTACTTGTTGAGCAGCTCAGGGCCTTTGATGTTGAGGAAGAAGCTGGTGGGCTTCTCCCCGCCCTGGCGCTGCGCCACCTGATTGGCCAATGAATTGGCCACGGCCTTGGCAATGAGTGTCTTGCCACAGCCGGGCGGACCGTAGAGCAGTACACCCTTGGGTGGACGCAGCTGGTGCTCGCGGAAGAGGTCGCCGTACAGGTACGGCAGCTCGACGGCGTCGCGGATCTGTTCGATCTGACGCTCGAGGCCGCCGATGGCCGAGTAGTCGATGTCCGGGACCTCTTCGAGGACCAGGTCTTCGACCTCGCTCTTGGGGATGCGCTCGTAGGCGTACATCGCGCGAGCAGCTACCAGCACCGAATCACCGGCGCGGAGCTGAACCCCATCGAGTGAGTCAGCCAGGTAGACGACCCGCTCTTGGTCGCTGTGGTCGATGAGCACGGCCCGGTCGGCGCCTTCCAGCACCTCCTTGAGGGTCATGATCTCACCGGTGCGCTCAAAGTCCCAGGCGGCAATGATGGCCATCTGTTCACTGAGCGTCACTTCCTGGCCACGCCGGAGCGTGGTAGCGTCGACTTCCGGGCCGATGACGACGCGGAGCTTCTGCCCCGCCGCCATGATGTCGGCCAAGTTGTCATCCGCCAGGTTCAGGAACACAGCGTAGCGGGCGGGTGGCTGACCCAGCCGGTCGACCTCAGCCTTGAGTTTGACCAGCTGATCACGGGCTTCCGTAAGCGCCTCAACGAGGCGCTCGTTGTTTGCGCGCAGCTTGGCGTTGTCCGCCTCGAGCTGCGCGGGCGTGTTGCCTGCCAATGGATTCTCGCCTCCTTGGTTCAAGGTACGATTCCCAGGTGGGTACGGAACACCTTAGCACAAAACCACCAGGTAGGCTAATCCGGCTTGGCTAGGCGCTGATTGGCAATGTGTATTATTGACTGACTTGGCTAAATATTGTATAGTGTCATGGTATCGCACCTTGCTAGATCTCCCCGGGAACGGGGAGCTGCGTGGCTACTGCTGATGAAGCGGCCAGGCAGCTCCCCGTTTGCTGCCCGGACGAGCCCGCACTACTCCTACTGCTTGGCAGCAGAAATGAGGCACCAATGTACACCGAACTACACGTGGCGCGCCCGCAATTTGCGGGGAGCGACCATGACTTGGTCCGGCGCGTGCGACTCGCACTGCGCGGATCAGTCCTCGACCGGGAAACGATCGAGGGCGTGACTTGGCGGAAATCGCCGGAAGGCGGCGCATATGCCACCTTTGACTGCATGCTGCGCGAGCTGCCCGGCGGCGTCTACACGAACCTGCCGGTCTGGAAGATCGTCATGAAGTACAGCTCGAGCTGGTTGCGCATCACGCCCGGCCACAAGACCGAGGGCCCGCTGTTTGCCCAGGTGGAACACTCCACCGGCACGCCGTCCACTACCTTCGTGTGCGTGGAGGGCGACGTCAGCCGTGGCGCGACGCTGCAGGCTGTAGCCAAGCTCTACGACGGTCTGCTCAATGGCTCCATCACGGTGGACACCATCTGGGCGCCGCCGGAGCCCTGGAAGCTGGCGGGCGCGTCACTGTTCGTGACGCCCTACCCCAGCGACGGCCGCGAGATGATCGAGGCCGACCTGAGCGAACGGCTGGATTTGCTGAACGCCCAGGCCCGGACGAGCCGCGGCCTGACGCCGACCGACCAGATCGAGCGGCTGATCCTGCAGCATTTGCTGAACTTTGCGGGCGTGCACGCCGAGGTGATCAAGCTACAGGCCGTCGTCACCCGGTGCGCCACTGAGCAGGTGGCCCGTGAGGCCATCGAGCAGCTGTGGCCCGCCATGGCGAGGCTGACAGCCAAGCGCATGGTGTTGGCATAGTACTGCCTCTGGGGCGGATGCCCGGTGACATATTGTCACTGGGCATCCGCCCTGCTTTTTGTTTGACGCAATAATTCCTATAAACAAGGTGCGGGCGGGAAGCAATTGGCTTCCCGCCCGGTGCTTTCTAGCGAGTCTGGCTGCCCAGAGTGTGCTTGTCTGGCTCGAACATCTTGCCAGTGAGGCGGTTGGCATTGGGCCAACGCACCTTCGTGGCCCAACCGAGCCGCTCAAAGATCCAGATGATCCGGGCATTGATGTCGATCTGGCCGCGGAGCACGCCGTGACGGGCGCAGGTGGGATCGGCGTGGTGCGAATTGTGCCAATTCTCCCCGAACGACAGGATGGCAAGGGGCCAGAAATTGGCCGCCCTGTCCCGGCTGTCGAACGGCCGCTCGCCGTAGACGTGGCAGACGCTGTTGATGCTCCACGTGACGTGGTGCAGCAGCGCGATGCGGACCAGCCCGGCCCAGAAGAAGGCGCTGAGCGCGCCAGCCCAGGACCAGGTGATGACACCGCCCAGAATGGCCGGGAGCAGCACGGAGGCTGCGACCACGGGTCCGAAGAAGCGGTCGGTGCGCTGGATGACCGGGTCGGCGACCAGGTCAGGCGCGAACCGGGTACGGTTGGTGACATCGCGGTTGAACAGCCAGCCGATATGGGCGTAGAAGAGGCCCTTGGTGAGCCCCCAGAACGACTCGCCGAAGCGCCACGGTGAGTGCGGGTCGCCTTCGTGATCGCTGTAGCGGTGATGGCGGCGATGGTCGGCCACCCATTGGGTGACTGAGCCTTCGATAGCGAAGAAGCCAGCCAGGGCCAGCGCAACCCGCAGAGGCTGCTTAGCCTCAAACGAGTTGTGCGTGAAGAGGCGGTGGTTGCCGTCGCCGATGCCGGCGGTGCCGACGCAGTAGAACACTACGAACAGCCCAACGTCGACCCAGCTAAGGCCCCACCCCCACATGACCGGAACCGCCGCCAGCAGTGCAGCGAATGGTATGGTCACGAAGAGCCACATTGCGATGACGACACCGCGGCTTTGCTTGCCGTCGGTCAGCGGTTTGCCCGCCGCCTCGGAAGCAGGTTCGACAGTGGTAGTCATGACCACTCCGTTCCTTTTGAGGTACGGCCCGACCGGGACGACCGGGTTGTCCTAATGGTAGCAGAGTTTATGTTTAACGGATTAACTAATAAGACGGCCTGGGCAGGTGTCCGCCCATGCCGCTTCCCCGGTGACTAGTAAGGATCGAATGTTGGCGGCTGTACTCCTGATCCAGCACACACGTTGCATGTGCCTGATCCGTCGCATGGGAGGCAGTAGCTCACGATGTCATCGTTGCGAATTTCGCCCGTGCCTTCGCAATGCCGACATTCTCCCGAGCCGTCGCAATCCTCACAGTCTTCTTCGGGATCTGCCATGGGTTTCACCTCCCTCCATGGCGAGAGCTATAATATTCTGAGGATGATAGATAAGCAAGCCACTGATCAAGTTGAGTCGTTCCGTGACCGCCTAGGCAAACCGGTTGATCCAGGCATTAAACCGGTTGTGATCTCATTGATTAGTCGAGGCTTCCGTACCACTGCCTCTTGCGAGGGCCATGTGGGTCGAAAGACAGGTGGACCTTATGTGGTCCTGGAGTCGCCGCAAACTGACGAATACATCGTGAAAATGAAAACGGTTGAGTTTGGGGGCGTGGAGTTTAAGGCACTTCGGTCTGAACTGGAGCAACTAAACCTAGCCGAGAGGGACAAGGTTAGCGAACTTCTGGATAAGTTTTATGCAAAACACCCGGGTCTGGAGCGTCTTGAGATTAAGAATATTGGACCTGGCACGACAAAACTGATATATCCTGGATCGGCCGAGGCCGAGGCGGCTGGCAGTGAGCGTCATGACGAATGGCTCAGACGAGCACGTGGTGAGTTTGATAGCTTTGCGGCGTGGTTGACCGCCGACTAGCGGCCGAGGAATTCGACAAACGCGAAGGCGCCGGCCAAGGCCGCGAACGCC